>JAWOLO010000262.1:0-5699 GCA_033853375.1 Terriglobia bacterium | reverse complement strand
GCGCTCCAGGAAGAAAGAATGGCGATCATGCCGAGGAAGGTGGTGAGCATGACCAATAGCAGGCTGATGCCATCGATGCCGAGGTGATAGCGCGCGCCGATGGAAGGAATCCAGGAAACGTTTTCCTGAAAGGAGAACGGCTCCAGGCCAGGCTTCCACCAGAAAACCAACGGAAGCGAAACGAGAAATCCGAGCACGCCAAAAAGATTGCCGCCGATCTTATGCGCCAACTCCGCTTCGCGAGGAATGAACAGCAACAGAATCGCGCCCACTAGCGGCGTGAAGAGAACCACGCTCAAGATGTGATTTGCAAAAAAGTCCATGCTTCGCCTCTCAGCGCGCCCCGCGCAGCACTATATGGAGATGCTGTTGGTAATACGCCAGAAGAATCGCGAGCCCGAGCAAAATAAACAACGCGTAACTCGAAAATGTTCCCGTTTGCAGGAAGCGGATCGGGAAGCTGAGGAGCTGCGTGAGCTTGGCGCCGAAGTTGAGCAGCCCATCGATGATCCACTTGTCCCACCACATGGAAAGCGTCGAGCCAAAGCGCGCCAGCCAGCCCGTGCCGTCCACGCCAACGCCGTCGATGACTTTCGCGTCAAATTGGCCGAGAAGCGTGCCGAGGTCCTTGGTACGGTTCACGAAGAGGGCGTCATAAATCTCGTCGACGTAATATTTGTGGAAGAGCAGGCGGTAGAATCCCTTCATTTTTCCCGCGACCACTTCGGGGGCGAATTTCTTTGTGCGGTAGAACTCATAGGCGAGCCACCAACCTGCCACAGCAACAAGGACCGACAAGGCCATTAACACCTTTTCCATTCCATCCGCGTGTTGCGCAGCTGTTGGGCCCACCGCTTCCACGCCAGCCTTGGACAGAATCGGCTCAAGGAACCTCTCGAAACGTGTGCTGCCACTCCAACCGCCAATCACAGAGAGCACAGCGAGAGCCATCAGTGGCGCCGTCATTGTGTGCGGTGACTCATGAATATGATGTTGAACGTGTTCGTCCGCGCGCGAATGCCCAAAAAATGTGAGGAACACCAAGCGGAACATATAAAAAGCGGTCATGCCTGCAGTGATAAAACCAACCGCCCAGAGTGCCCAGTGCCTTTCAAACGCTCGCCAAAGAATTTCATCCTTACTGAAGAATCCGGCGAAAGGGGGGATGCCCGCAATCGCCAGCGTGGCCACAAAGAACGTCTTCGCGGTGATGGAAATTTTGTGCCACAAGCCGCCCATCTTTTGAATGTCCTGTTCGCCGGACATAGCGTGAATGACGCTGCCCGCACCGAGGAACAGAAGCGCTTTGAAGAAGGCATGCGTCATCAGATGGAAAATGCCGGCGGCGAATGCGCCCGCGCCGAGCGCGAGAAACATGTAACCGAGCTGGCTGATGGTGGAGTAGGCGAGGACTTTTTTGATGTCGTTTTGCACGAGCGCCATGGACGCGGCAAAAATCGCGGTGACCACGCCGATGACGGCGACCACGTCCATAGCGAGCGGCGCGAGCTGATAAATGGCGTTCATGCGGACGACCATATAGACGCCGGCAGTCACCATGGTGGCGGCATGGATCAGTGCACTGACAGGCGTGGGGCCTTCCATGGCGTCAGGCAGCCAAACGTACAGAGGAATTTGGGCGGATTTTCCGCAAGCGCCGACGAAGAGCAGAAGCGCGATGGTGGTCAGCACGGGCGCTCCATAGGCGACAGTGTGCGCGCCAAGAGCACTGTTCAGCGCCTGAAGGATTCCTGAATTAGCCGCCGCATCAGCAAGGCCCGCGGAAGTAAATCGAATCGTGCCGAAGGTTACCGCCGTCAGCAGAATGCCAAGAATGAAACCCGCGTCGCCAATGCGATTGACAATGAAGGCCTTCTTGCCGGCGTCCGAAGCGGATTTCTTGAGGAAGTAAAACCCGATCAGCAAATAACTACAGAGGCCGACGCCTTCCCAGCCCACGAACATGAGGAGCATGTTGTTTGCGAGGACGAGGGTGAGCATCGAGAACATAAAGAGGTTCATGTAGCCGAAGAAACGGTAGTAGCCGCCTTCGTGGCCCATGTAGCCGATCGAGTAGATGTGGATGAGGAAGCCGACGCCGGTAACGACCAAAACCATGACGCAGGAAAGGGGATCGAGCAGATAGCCCCAGTCGGCGCTGAAGCGCACCAAGTGCCCGTTGCTGAGCAGCATCTGGCCGGGAGTGAGCCATTCGAACAGAATGTGCTGCGCGACGCGGTTCTCGGGATCGGCCTCCAGCAATTGGGTTACCGCGCTCGCTGCATAAAGAAACGACAATCCCACGCTTCCGACGCAGAGCAAACTCACCAGAGCTTTGGGAAGCCGTCGGCCCACCAAAAGCATTAAAGCCGCTGTGATCAGCGGAAACAGCGGGATCAGCCACAGATGCTCGAGGAAGTAGCCAGCCGGCGTCATGCGATTTGTATTCCTTGCGTTTTCATTTCGCTTCGCATCGTGCTACCACTTCAGCAAATCCATTTCGTCTTCAAGAACAGTTTCGCGGTTCCGGAAGAACGCGATGATGATGCCAAGCCCGACCGCGGCCTCGGCAGCCGCGTCGGCGATGATGAACAGCGCAAAAACCTGGCCTGCAACGTCACCGTACAAGCGCGAAAAGGCCACGAGATTGATGTTCACCGCGTTCAGAATCAGCTCGATGGACATCAGAATGACGATCACGTTGCGCCGCGTGACCACACCGATCGCGCCAATGATGAAAAGCGCCAGTCCTAGAAACAAATAATGTCCAATCGGAAGCATGGATGCCTTACGTCCTTTTCTTCGCCATGACCACCGCGCCGATCATGGCCACCAACAACAAAACCGAGGCGATTTCGAATGGCAAAAGATAGGACGAGAACAAGCTCTTGGCCACTTCCTCGGAGTTCGGCGGAAGTTTCTCTGAAGGCACGGCACTCAAGACCGGCACGCCTTGCCCTGGCATTTTCCGGCTCGACCACAACATCAGGCCTACTTGTGCCGCGAGCGCCAAGGAAATAAGCAGGGCTACCCACTTCTGCCGCGCGAATTGCATCTGGCGCACGGCGACATCCAGGTTCACCAGCATGATCACGAAAACGAAAAGCACCATGATCCCGCCGACGTAGAGGATGATCTGTACGATGAAGAGAAATTCCGCGCGCAATTGCAAAAAGATTCCCGCGGTTGCCAGGAGCGCGGTAATCAGGAAGATGGCGCTGTGCACGGCGTTGCGCCGCGTGACCGTCAGTATCGCGCTCACCACGGCGATCCCGGCGAAAAGGTAAAAGATGACTTGATCAAGCATAGGAATCCGGTGCGGCGCCGGCCGCCTTTTGCGGCTCGCTCTTTTGCTCCACGGCCAAAATGAGCAGCGCAATTATCAACGCGATAATCGAAGCGGGTATGGTGACCAAAAGCAGCCACCCGCCATTTAGGTGGTAAGACGACCCCACGATCATGGCGATCCCGATCAGCAGCACGTTGATGATGGATAGGGGAATCAGGAAATGCCAGCCGAGGCGCATTAACTGATCGAAACGATAGCGCGGCAACGTGAAGCGCAGCCACATGAAGAAATAAATGTACACGCCCACTTTGAAGATGAACCAGAAGCCGCCGTGAATGCCCTCGTAGAACGGCCTTACAGCAGCGGCCAGGGGTGGCTTTACAAGCGGCACTAGCACCGGAGCGGCCAGAACCACCGCCACCGCAAAACACAAACCTGCGACCGCCAGCATGAACAATTGTTGGACGCGCGCGGGCTGTTTGGGCGTGCGCATGAGGCAATAGACGCCGATCGCGACCATCAAGAGCGGCGGGAGATAATCGATGAAATTGAGCCAGTGTGTTCGGGGAAACGGGCGCAGCCAACCGCCGAGGAAAAGAGTCGTCGCAACAGAGGCGACGACAATCATATTCGTGTATTCGGCGAGAAAGTAAAGCGACCAGCGGAAGCCGCTGAATTCCGTCATGTAACCGGCGACCAGCTCGGATTCCGCTTCCGGCAAATCGAAGGGCGCGCGATTCGTTTCCGCAATGGACGCCACTAAGTAAACAAAGAGTGCCACGGGCGCGAGAAGTCCAAACCAAATGCCTTGATCGTACTGCGCCTGCACGATCGAAGTGATATTCAGCGTACCGGCAAAGAGCAGCCCGCACACCAAGGCCATGCCCGCCGCCGTTTCGTAGCTCACGAGTTGTGCTGAGCTGCGTAGAGCGCCAATCAGCGAATAGTGGCTATTCGAAGCCCACCCGCCCAGCACGATGCCAAAAATTCCCATGGCGCTGACGCCAACGACAAAAAGAATGCCGATGTTGATTCCTTGCGCGATCTGAAAGGCCGGCCCAATCGCCAAGCCCGCGATTGCCAGTAAGGCGGCTCCTACGGAAAGCACCGGCGCGAGCCAGAAGACGAGCTTGTCGGCATCGTCGGGGATGATGTCTTCTTTGATCAGGAGTTTCACGGCGTCGGCAATGGGCTGGAGCAAGCCGTGCGGTCCCACGCGCATTGGTCCAAGCCGCGCCTGCATGTCTGCCATGATCTTGCGTTCCACTAACACAACGTAGCCAACAATGAGCGGCAGAACTCCGACGATGACCAGCCCGCAGACGAGCGGCACCCAGTATTGCTTTACGAATTCCATCGTGGCTTGCGTTACCGCTTGCATCAGTGACCTGTCACCCCTTAAGAGTGCCTGACCCTTGTATTTGTGGGCCCGTCAACAGCGGCGGGATAAACCCTGCCTGCGGCAGGCAGGCCGCCGCTACCTGTCTACTTCGCCCAAAACGATGTCGAGTGTTCCAATGATGGCCACCACGTCCGCCACGAGGTGTCCTCGCGCCATCTTGTCAAACGCCTGCAAATTCACGAACGACGGTGGCCGGATGCGCACGCGATACGGCTGCACCGTTCCATCGCTAATCACGTAATAGCCCAACTCGCCCTTGGGAGCTTCGATGGAATGATAAACCTCACCCGGAGGCGGCTTCAGCACCTTGCCGACTTTGGCCATGATCGGCCCGCTGGGGATGTTTTCTATGGCTTGGAGACAAATCAGCCGCGACTGCCGCATCTCTTCCATGCGCACCATATACCGGTCGTACGTGTCGCCGGTGGTGCCCGTGGGGATTTCAAATTTGTACTGATCGTACGCGGCATAGGGCATGGCTTTGCGAATGTCCCACTTCACGCCGCTGGCACGCAGCACCGGACCGGTTGCACCTAAAGCGATGGCGTCGGCTGCCGACAAGATACCGACGCCTTTGGTGCGACCGAGCCAAATGCGGTTTTGCGTCAGGAGATCTTCGTAATCCTTGATGCGCGGTTCGAAAGCCTTGCAAAAACGCTCGACGTCTTTTTCCAACGTGTCATAAGCCTCGTACTGCAAGCCGCCAATGCGGAAGGCGTGCGTGGTCAGCCGCGCACCGCAATATTTCTCAAAAATTTTCAGAATTTCTTCGCGTTCGCGAAAGCAGTAGAACAGAGGCGTGAGCGCGCCAATGTCCAGCGCGTGCGTTCCCAGCCACAAAAGGTGGCTGGCAATCCGCTGAAGTTCCGTCAGGATGGTGCGAATGACCTTCGCGCGCGGCGGAGCCTCCACCATCAACAATTTTTCAATGGCTTCGCAATATCCCAAGCCGTTGCTGACCGCTGCGACGTAATCCATTCGGTCCACATACGGCGCGAATTGCTGATA
>JAWOLO010000261.1:0-17910 GCA_033853375.1 Terriglobia bacterium | reverse complement strand
GGCCAAAACTCGTGAGCGGGAGGCGATGGAAGATTCAACGCTTCCAGAACTTCATGACCGCCGAATAATCGAGGTCTTCCTTGGCGGCCCCTTTGACCGCATTGTAGATCTCGCGCGCGGCAGCGGTGGCGGGCAAGGCGACTCCCAACTGATTGCCCAGGTCGAGCGCGAGGCCGAGATCCTTGTGCATAAGGCGCAGAGGGAAACTTGGCACGTACTCGCCCTTCAGGAGATTGGGAGCTTTGACGTCGAGGACGCCGGAACGGGCCATGCTGGATTGCATAACTTCGACGAGCTTTTCACCGGGGATGCCTGCGCGAGTGGTGAGGGCAAGAGCTTCGGCGAGGGCGTCGACTTGTAAGGCAAGAATCGCATTCATAGCCAGCTTGATGGTTTGACCGGCGCCGTTTGGGCCCAGGTGAAAGAGCTTCTTCCCCATGACGCTAAGAATGGGCTCGGCTTCTTTCAGGGTTTCGGCGTCGCCACCGATCATGAAAACGAGTTCGCCTTTCTTGGCGCCCCAATCGCCGCCGGTGACAGGAGCATCGAGGTAACGCACACCGCGTTCGGCGCAAGCCGCAGCAACTTTGCGTGCGAGCGCAGGTGAGACGGTGCTTGAGTCGACGTAAAGGCTGCCGCGTTTGAGCGACTGCATGACGCCGCAAGGACCCCAGAGGACGTCTTCGATCGCGGGAGGATCGCTGACAATGGTCAGCAGAAAATCGCAGGCAGCGGCAACTTCCTGCGGAGATTTGGCGAGCTTGGCCCCGGCGGCAACCAGTTCGTTGGCGCGGGACGGTGTGCGATTCCAAACAGTAAGCGAATAACCTGCTTTGATGAGATTCATCCCCATGGGCCGGCCCATCAGGCCCAGGCCGATGAGTCCGATTTGTTTTGCTGCGGGATTCAAGAGAGGCCTCCTCGACAGTGGTTGGCTTCGGGCGCGACTCAATTTGCCATCAAAAAATTGCCATCAAAAAAAGATCATTGTAGCCGAATTTAGCTCAAGACAGGGCTAGCGTCAGAGTTTTAGGAGAAAGTTTATGCGGTCTTGGGGCGGTTGAGGGCAAGGATGCCAGCAGAACCTGCTGCAGAAGCGGTGGCGGCCAACGCAGACGCGCGGGGTTCGCCCTCGGAATTCGCAACCACAGCAGAATCGGAAGCGGCGGCAGGTTTCACGGCAGAGGAAGCCGCGTTTGCGGTGGTACCGGAGTCCGGTTTTTCTTCGATGCGAACGAGACACTGATACGGAATTTCCCAGCGAAAGTGTCCGTGCTTGCCGCGCTGCTCGAAATGCTGTTCGAGGAAGATAGAGCGGCCGGAATCGGCAACAAAAACTCCGGAGGCGGGCAGCAGAATATCACCAGCGCGATATTGCACTTCCACACGACGACCGAGAAAGGACGAGTAGCGGGCCATCCTGTCCCTAGTTTCTTCATCCGGTAGTAACAGGTGCAATAGTACGAAAGGTCTCCCCCGGCAGGATTTGTGGAAAAACGTGCGGAAAAGCTGTCGAGAATGGACAACAAGCCGAAAAAAATTGTGTCCATTTTGCGCCCAGACTTCTTAAGACATTCGTCGACCGCAAACCGGGGTGCATTTGCTTGACTTTTGCGCAGAGCGCGATATTGTCGGCGTCACGAAGAAGAGCGGATTGCGCGGGAGGCTTGCGGTGGCGGGGTTGAATGAAACGGTTGCAAATGGGCTGGCGGCGTATTACGAATACGTCGCCGAACATCTGCACAAATGGGTGGATCCGCTGACGAACGAGCAGTTCTGGCGCAAACCGTATCCATACGGAAACAGCGTGGGTCACCTGGTGCTGCATTTGACGGGAAACTTGAGCTACTACATCGGAGCACGCGTGGCGGAAACGGGATACGTGAGGGACCGCGACCGCGAGTTCACCGACTCAAATCCACCGTATAAAGACGAAGCGCTCAAGGCATTTGATCGGACCGTCGCCATGGTGGTGGCAACGATTCGAAAGCAGAGCGAGGGAGACTGGGGCAAAGCGTACACGGCGGAACGCGAGCCAGAAGCCAAAAACCGCTTTCAGATTTTCGTGCGGTGTGCCGGGCACGCTTATCATCATGTCGGGCAGATCATCTACCTGAGCCGAGAGTTGGCGAGAACTTGAGGCCGGGAAGACGCTTCGCCTGGGCGCAGAGTGGGCGCGTCGAGGCGGGCGAAGTGGAAGACGAGTGGTCGAACAAAAAAGACTAACGAAGGGCAAGGCTGCCCTTTTGCTGGTGCTGTCCGCCATTGGGGCGGTAGTGTCGGCAACGGAGCTGCATGGATGGCACGTCTACCTGGGGTTTGCCATTGTGGGCATCGGAATTCTCATCGGGTTCCTCCGCTGGAACCGCCAATACTAGGACATTTTCCCCAGGAATGAGGGCACAGAGCGATGCGAAAAGTGTCTTTGAAGTTTTTTGCCGCGGCGTGGATCGCGCTGTTTTCAATTCCAGTAGCAGCACAGGAAGCGGCGAAAAAGCCGCAACCAACGGCATCCACCGTCCCCACAATCGACCAGTCGCTGGAATGGCAAAGCGCCTTCAACCCTAAGATTTCGCCCAACGGAAAACGCGTAGTTTATGAAGTGCAAAAAACGAACTGGGAAGAAAATGCCTTCGAAAGGAACTTGTGGATCGGGGACATCGCGAGCGGAGAAGCCCACGCGCTGACCACCGCCAAAAAATCTAGCTCGAATCCGGAGTGGTCACCCGACGGCAAGTGGATCGCGTTTCTCTCCGACCGGCCGGGCCAAATCGCGGGAACGCCGGAGGGCAAGAAGCAACTGTATGTGATTTCGGCGGAGGGTGGCGAGGCGCAACAGGTTACAAAAGTGGAGAACGACGTGAGTGATTTCGATTGGGCGCCGGATTCGAAGCGCATTGCGTTCTCCATGACTGATCCCGAAACCAAGGCGATGAAGGATCGCAAAGAAAAATACGGAGACTATTTCGTCGTGCATGGCGACTACCAGATGACACACCTCTGGACAGTCGAGTTTACGAGCGGCAGCCCCACGCCGCCGGAGCCGACACGTCTGACCGAAGGAGACAAGTTCAGCGTGGGCGATTTTTCGTGGTCGCCCGACGGGATGCGCATCGCCTTCAGTGCGCAACGAGATCCGGACCTGATTTCGATTGGCACGGCAGACTTGTACGTCGTAAACGTGAACGACAAGGCGGTGAAGAAAATTGTCAGCACGCCGGGGCCGGACGGGAATCCACACTGGTCGCCGGACGGAAAGAAAATTGCGTTCGAAACGGCTGCGGGTTCGCAATACTTCTTCTACACCAATCGCCGGATAGGCGTGGTTCCCGCCGAGGGCGGGGCGGTGCAGATCCTGACGGAGTCGTTTGATGAAGACCCTTCCTTAATCGGCTGGGGACCGGATGGAATTTATTTCGGCGCGGCGCAGAAAACGGATGCGCATCTATTCCGGCTGAATCCTGTGAATGGAACGGTAGAGAAACTAAGCGCTCCTGACGGAATGGTAGCCTTCGGCTTTTCGTTCTCGAAGGATTACAAAACGGTGGCCTATCGGGCGGCACCCGATAATCAGTACGGGGAAATCTACACGACCAGCGTGACGCCGTGGCAAGGGAAAAAGTTGACGGCCATGAGCGATCAACTTAAAGGATTTAAGCTGGCGCATCGTGAAGTGGTTTCGTGGAAATCCGGCGACGGCACGACGATAGAAGGAGTCCTTTACACGCCGCCGGATTTCGATGCCAAGAAGAAATATCCGCTGCTGGTGGTGATTCACGGCGGCCCGACCGGCGTGGATCAGCCGGTCGTGAATGCAGACCGCTACTACCCGGTCGAGCGCTTCGTCGCTAAGGGAGCGTTGGTGCTACGGCCGAATTACCGCGGCTCGGCGGGCTACGGTGAAAAATTTCGCTCGTTGAACGTGCGCAACCTGGGTATCGGTGATTACGCCGACGTGATTTCCGGCGTGGATGCTCTGATTGCAAAAGGATTCGTGGATAAAGATCGCGTGGGCTCGATGGGCTGGAGCGAGGGTGGCTACATTTCGGCGTACATCACGACGTTCAGCGACCGCTTCAAGGCGGTGTCGGTGGGCGCAGGGATTTCCGACTGGACCACGTATTACGTGAATACGGACATCACGCCATTCACGCGGCAATATCTGCATGCGACGCCCTGGGACGACCCGGAGATTTATTGGAAGACGTCGCCGATCAGCAACATCGCCAAGGCGCAAACGCCCACGCTCATCCAGCACGGAGAAAATGATAAGCGCGTGCCGATTCCCAATGGTTACGAACTGCGGCAGGCGCTGGAAGACCGTGGCGTGCCGGTGAAAATGGTCGTCTACAAAGGGTTCGGGCACGGCATCACCAAGCCGAAGCAGCAGCGCGCGGTGATGGAAGAAAACGAAAAGTGGTTCGGGCAGTACATCTGGGGCGAAAAACCGGAAGAGCCAAAACCCGCAGAGCCAAAAAAAGACGAAAAGAAATCAGCAGCAGCGATAAAACCGTAGGTTCGGAAGCGGCTGAAGGTCAGGTTCGACCCAGCCTTCGCGCGCAGCCAGGGTTTGCAGGAGATCCTGCGAATAGTATTTGGGAGGAAGATTCTTGTCGCAAAGTTCGGGATGTGCGGCAAGAAATCCTTCAAACGCACCTTCCGGCGTCTCCACCAAGGCTAGGGCCACAAGCCGCATCCAGAACATTGTCAGTGTGTGGTGATACTTCTGCGTCGCGCCGTGATGATTGGCGAAGCGGAGAATCCCCGCGCACATGCGCTCGGCGGCGCGTGCTGCGTCGGAGGACTTTAGATAGAGCCAAGCTACGCGAAGATGTTCCCGATGGTGAAACTGATCCGCGGGGAAGGAGAGTTCCTCGAAAGCGCGCAGAAAATCTTCGTCGCTCCAGGCGCGAGCGCCGGAGCAGGAATTCGTATCGGTCATAATTTATTTGGAAAAGGAATATAAGATTGCGACTCCGTTGAGTTTATCAAGTTTTACGTTGGATGCCGGAGAAATCGGACCACCGCCCGGTGAAGTTGGTTTCCAATTTGGTAGGTACTTGGTTTTTAGCTCTAAATTTCGAGCTTGAAGCGGGAAGAAGCCAGGCGGTAGAGGCGACGCCACACCAGGCGGTTAATGAGCACTACGATAATGGCCATGACCAGCGTCGAAGCGAGAAGCATGTCAAAGCGGCCGGCATCGCTGGCGCTGCTGATGGTGCTGCCTAAGCCCGAAGCGGACACAATTTTCCCCTGAAAGTGAAAGTACTCAGCGATGATGCTGGCGTTCCACGCGCCCCCGGAAGCGGTCACTAGGCCGGTGATTAGATAAGGAAAAATGCCGGGAAGGATCAGAAAACGCCAACGGTCCCAGGAACCGAAATGAAAGATCTGCGCGGCTTCCTTCAAGTCCGTGGGAATCGCCATGGCGCCGGCGATGACGTTGAAGAGGATATACCACTGCGTGCCCAGCAGCATGAGCAGCATGGCGGCAAACTCCATACCACCGCGAAGTCGCAGGAAGAACAAAAGAATGATGGGAAAAAGCGCCGTGGCGGGTACCGAAGCGGCGGTTTGAACAAAGGGCTGAGCAATGCGAGCGAGGCGCGGGCTGAATCCGATGGCTACGCCGACGGGTACAGTCCACAGAGCGCTCAAAAGAAGGGCGGAATTGACGCGCAGAAAAGTCAGAGCCGCGCTTCGAAGGAGTTCGATATAGTCTTCGCGGTGAAGATCGGAGAGCTCACGGACAGCATGAAATACCGTGAATCCGAGGCCGATCAAAATTCCAGCAATCAATACGTACGTGATTCCGCGGCGTAGCCGGTGCTGCTCCGGCACGGCGAAGGATTCAGCGGCCCGGCGAGCGCCGGCCGTGAAAAGAAGTGTTAGCCGGGCGACAACGGGACGAAAGAGGCGGCGGTATATCCGAACGAGCAGAGAGTCGCGCGCGATAAGATGAAGCAGTGCAGGGCGCGCAGTGCCAGAACCTTCCACCTGCTCGAACTTGAATTTGTCCGCCCATAAGATGATCGGACGCCAAACGAACTGATCCAACAGAACAACAACCGCAATCATGGCAGCGACGCCCCACAGAATGGCTCGGGTATCACCGTGACTCGCGGCGGTTTGCAAAAACGAACCCAACCCTGGAAGGCGGAAGTCGCGGTTGCCCAGCACGAACATTTCGCAAGCCATCAGGAAAAACCAGCCCCCGGCGACCGAAACCATGGAGTTCCAGACGAGGCCAATCGTGGCGAAAGGAAGATCCAATTCGACGAATCGCTGCCACCGGCCAAAGCGGTAGATGATGGCGGCCTCGCGAAGATCACGCGGAATCGTCCTCAGAGAAGAATAAAAGCTGAAGGCGATGTTCCAGGCTTGGCCGGTGAAAATCAGCAGGATGGAGCCGAGCTCGATGCCCAGCTGGCTATGTGGGAAGAGCGCAACCATCGCCAGCATTACACCGGGAAGAAAACTTAGCACGGGAATGGACTGCAGAATATCCAACAGCGGAATCATGATCATTTCGGCGCGGCGGGAGCTGGCCGCCAGATAGCCGAAAGCCAAAGCAAAGACAAGACTGATCACGTAAGCGATAACGATGCGCACCAACGAATAGAGAGCATAGAGAGGAAGGTCGCGGGGATTCTGCGAGATTTGCGCCTGGGGATGAACCGGGCCGAGCCAAGCGCGGCCAATGGCGTAGATCCCGAAGATCGCGGCAAACACAAAGAGAAAAACAGCGAGATCGATCAGAAAAGCCCAACTCTTTCGGGATCCCGCAGGGCGCTTCGCGGCAGGCGGTAGCAGCGTGGAGTGAATGGCAGAGAGCGCAGCAGGCACGGTCGCCTCAGGACTCGGTTAGGGTAAGCTTGCCGGACCCGGCATCATAATCAAAAGTCTCCGCGTACCGCCCCCACTGAATGGCGGTTTCGAGCTGGCGGCGGGATTCCTCTTCGCTGAAGTGTTCGTCAAGTAGGTCACGGAAGAAATCTTCGTTGAGGGTGTGATTGGCTTTGGCCCTGAGGGCCTGCTCCATTTGGCGGAGTAGCGGCACGTTGGCGATGGCGGCTTTGCGGAAGATGGCCTTGCGGGCTTGAATGTCGGCTTGCGCGAACGCGTGACCTTCGGGCGTGATGATGGCATCGCCTTCCTCTGCGCGAAGAAAGCCCAAAAGAACGGCGGTATCGATGGTGGGGAGTAGCGACTCCAAGTCCAGGCTGAGGTCCTCGGCGAGACGGTGTAAGTCGACCCGTCCGCCGCGGTCGACAAGAATTTCCAGCAAACCGGCCAATCCGCCAGGGCGAGTGTGAGGAAGCATGGTCACCTTGGGCTTGGGGGCAGCACCCGGCGCCTGGGTGCGCGCGGGCGCCAGATCATCCTTGTGGTCCGGCCGGGTCAGCACGCGGTAAATGGAATCCACGAGCTCGATGAATTGCGCGCTCTTGCGATCGCGGGGCTGAGGAAGGGTTACCGAAAAATCCGCGTGGATATGCGCCGGATTACGGCCAAGAACGATAATGCGGTCTGCGAGGACCACGGCTTCTTCTATGTTGTGCGTAACGATGAACATCGCGCGCGTCGGAATTTTACGATCGAGCCAGAGTTCAAGCAGTTCGCCGCGAAGCGTCTCCGCAGTGAGTACGTCGAGCGCGGAAAACGGTTCGTCCATGAAGAGCACTTCCGGTTCGACCACCAGCGCGCGGGCCACGCCAACGCGCTGCTTCATGCCGCCGGAAAGTTCCTTGGGATAGGCGGATTCGAAACCGTCCAACCCGACGGCATCCAGAATGCGTAAGGCACGTTTGTGGCGCTCAATTGGAGGAATTCCTCGCGCTTCCAAAGGAGCTTCGACATTGTTAAGCACCGTAAGCCAGGGAAAAAGCGCGAAGCTCTGGAAGACGATGGAAACATTTGGAAATCTTCCGTCGACGGGCTGGCCGTGCCAGTAGACCGTACCTCCGCTGGCGGGAGAAAGCCCCGTGAGCATCCGGAGCAGCGTGGATTTCCCGCAACCGGAGGGTCCAAGAAGCGCAAGGATCTGTCCGGGAAATACTGCAAGGTCGATTGGGGAGATTACCTGAATGCGCCCACCCTCGGGATGCTGGTAGAATTTCTCCAGCTTGCGAGCCTCAATGATGGGTGCCGTTGCAGAGGTGTCCTCAGTGCTCATGAGCGTAGGTATTATCCCTCAACTGCGAAGTAGCAGCATCCCACTGTAATAGGCGCGTAGCGCTTCCCCAGCAATCACGAATTCAGTCAGGAAGGACACGTTATGTTTGAGGAGTTCTGTACAAAGAGGCTGGATACTGGCGTAAGCGCTCGCCAATGGCTGCAGGCTGCGGGTGTTTCTCTCTTTGCCTGGCTGTTTGAGAAGAAGCCCGTCTGGAATCTCCGTCAAGTCGTCAAAGAGCCCGCACAAAACTCTGGTGACAGCGCCGTCGCATAAGGCATGATGGTGCATTCGCGGAGGAACTGCGTTCATGTAAACGCCGTGTGACCTCTTGCCGAGCACCCAAACATCGTGCTGGACTCAAAAAGCGTTCGAGGATGGCTGTCCGCGCTGGGAGTGTCTCTGGCAACGGCATTGCTCGTCGTTTCGCCATTTTTTTGGCGGGGGAACGCCTCGGGGCACGACATCGCATTCCACGCTTCCTCCTGGCTCGACGTCGCCGGACAATGGAAAGAAGGAATAGTTTTTCCGCGCTGGTGCGAGTGGGCCAACAATGGTTTTGGCGAGCCGCGTTTTATTTTTTATCCGCCGCTCTCGTGGATCTTGGGGGCGGCGCTTGGATTTGTCGCGCCGTGGAATGCAGTGCCCGGCCTTTTCGTAGTGATTGCGCAAACGTTGGCGGGAATCTCCATGTTTGCGATGGGACGTCGCATTCTTGCGACGAGCCCCGCCAAGTTTGCTGCAGCTTGTTACGCCGCCAACCCCTACGCGCTGCTCGTGGTGTACATGCGCAGCGATTTCGCCGAGCAACTGGCCTGCGCACTTCTGCCATTACTTTTGCTGGCAGCGCTCCAGCTAAGCGGTTTGATAAAGAATCGCTGGCGTTCTTGGACTCGCGTGACCGGCATTTTCGCGTTGCTCTTTGCGGGTGTGTGGCTTTGCAACGCTCCGGCTGCAGTGACTGCCAGCTACAGCCTGGCGCTGCTCTTTGCATGGGCAGCACTTGCAGAAAGATCCTTAGCTCCTCTGTGGAGAAGCGCTGGCGGGCTGGCGCTCGGATTCGGGCTTGCGGGATTCTACTTGCTGCCCGCAGCGTACGAGCAACGATGGGTGAACATCGGCCAGGCGCTTTCCTCAGGGTTACAGCCAGCGCAAAATTTTCTCTATACAGTGACCGAAGATCTGGAACACAACGCCTTCAACCGGATCGCTTCGAGCGTAGCCGTACTGCTGATCGTGATGACCGTGGTTGCCGCGCTCCTGGCCACGCGTACCACGAAGAATCCTGAAAACGAAAAAGTCGCCGGGAAGGTTTGGCCGGTGATAGCGGTGCTCGGCGCGGGTGCTACGATTTTGATGCTTCGTCCTAGCTCGATTCTTTGGGAGTTTCTTCCAAAACTTCGCTTTGTGCAGTTTCCTTGGCGATGGATGGGCATCCTTGCTGTGCCTTACGCCTACTTTGGCGGCGCAGTGATGACACGACGTCGCGCAGATTGGATTTGGATAGCCGTTGTAGTCCTCGCGACTGCGGGAACCGCCGCATTTCTGGTTCGAAAAGCCTGGTGGGACTCCGATGACATCCCCGCGCTGCAAGATGCGATTGCCAATGGCCAGGGGTTTGACGGAACGGACGAATACGATCCGGCAAAGGACGATCACACGGACTTGCCCGCGAAAGCGCCACCCGTACAAATTGTGCCGGCAAAAGGCGCGAAAGCTTCGGCGCCGAAGGCGGAAATTCGCATTGCGCGATGGACCGCTGTAGAAAAAGAGCTCAGCGTGACGTCGTCTCAGCCGTTGCGCCTGGCCATCCGTTTGCTTGACTACCCGGGATGGCGTGTCGAACTAAACGGCCGTACAGTGAAACCACAATCTCCGGAGACGACTTCACAAATGATCTTGCCGCTGCCCGCGGGGACCAATCGGATCAAAATACGATTCAGGAGCACTCCGGACAGAGTCGCAGGGGGACTAATCTCTGCGATTAGCGCGCTGATACTTCTCGCCCTCGTCCTTTTCCGATGGCGGGCAGAAGATCAGCTTCCATAGGGCGGAAATGGACCAGGAGTCATATCCTCCTGACGCTGTCTCTCCGTCATGCGGCAAGGTTACGCTGCAGCTTTTTTCCGGGAAAGACCCCGACAAGCCAGTTGTGAAGGAGTTGGAAACGAAGTCGATTGAACGAATTTGGGCTGATTTCCAGCCATACTTAGCATCGCATTCAAAGGGAAGCGGCCAATAATAACAGTTCTCAGCGCCGGTCGACCGTGGGGTGTCTCACGTCCTGCCCCTGCACGATGTAGATGACGTCCTCGGCAATGTTGGTGGCGTGATCGCCGATGCGTTCGAGATTCTTCGCCACGAGGATCAACTCAAACGCGGGAAACACCACGCTCGAATCGCCCATCATATAAGTGAGCAATTCCCGGAAAATCTGGTCGCGATAGTGGTCGACCTGATCGTCGGTGGCAAGCACTTTGTGCGCTAGCTCAACGTCGCGGCGCACCACGGCGTTCAGGGCATTGCGTACCATCTCCTCGACGAGATCGCTCATGCGCGGCAAATCCACGTAGGGCTTCACGCGCGGATGGCGCAGGATGCGCAGCGCTCCCTCGGCAATGTTCACGCCCTGATCTCCGATGCGCTCCAGATCATTGTTAATCCGCGAGATCGCCAGAACGAACCGCAGATCCGTCGCCATGAGCTGGTGCAGCGCGAGAAGCTGCACCACGCGGTCGTCGATCTCCATCTGGAGCTCGTTGATGGCATCCTCTTCATCAAGAACCCGATTGGCCATGGCTTCGTCGGATTCCAGAACCGCGTGAACCGCCTGATGCACGGCGCGTTCGGCGAGGCCGCCCATCCACAGAAGCCGCTCTTTCAGCTCGTTCAAATCTTTTTCAAAATGGCGTTCCATCCGATTCTCTTCCCCAAGTGCAAGTGCCTGAACTGATTCCTGAATTTAGCCGGCTCGCTGCTCGCCTTGGAGGAAGCCTCCCGAAGGCAACTGTGATGCGCTTCGGCCAGCCTCACGTTATCCGAAGCGCCCGGTGATGTAAGCCTCCGTCCTTGGATCACCCGGCGTAGTGAAAAGGTGTGGCGTCGGGCTGAACTCGATGAGCTGCCCGGTCAGCAGGAAAGCCGTGAAATCACTGACGCGGGCGGCTTGCTGCATGTTGTGTGTCACAATCACGATGGTGCAAAGATTTTTCAGCTCGACCAGGAGTTCCTCGATTTTTGCGGTGCTGATGGGATCGAGCGCGGAACAAGGCTCATCGAGCAGCAGCACCTCCGGATCTACGGCCAGGGCGCGTGCGATACACAAGCGTTGCTGCTGTCCGCCGGAAAGTTCGTAGGCCGACTTGTGAAGTTGATCTTTTACTTCATCCCACAGCGCCGCGCGCCGCAAGCTTTTTTCGACCGCTTCCGACAA
Organism: Terriglobia bacterium; assembly: GCA_033853375.1. Lineage (GTDB taxonomy): Bacteria > Acidobacteriota > Terriglobia > Acidiferrales > UBA7541 > Acidiferrum. The sequence continues at coordinate 6,301 of JAWOLO010000261.1, read as the reverse complement.
GGGAACTCTCGAGCCGTTGATCCTCAGGCCGTAGGCCACATTGTCAAAAATGGATTTGGGAAAAGGATTGGCGCGCTGGAAAACCATGCCAATACGGCGGCGCAGCGCGGTGACATCCTGATGCAGAATGTTCTGACCATCCAGAAGTATCTCGCCCTCCAGGCGCGCCCCGCGCACCGTCTCATACATGCGGTTGAGCGTGCGAAGGAGCGTCGACTTGCCACAACCTGAAGGGCCGATGAGGGCAGTAACTTTATTTGTGGCAATCCCCAAAGATATGTTAAAGAGCGTTTGCTTGCTGCCGTAAAAAAAATTGACTTTGGAAAGGGTCATCCGCATCGTGAGATCCGCCGCCGGCTCACGGGCCGCCGTAGAGCTCCCGGTTGGCAGAATGTTGAAGGACACAGCGGGCCTCACTGAAGCGTGCATGGGTTAAGACCTCGAAACCGAAGTGCCGCGGGCAAGCACTCCACGCGCAACAATATTAATGACAAGAATCAAACCCAGCAACACAAGGCCAGCAGCCCATGCTTGACGGTGCCAATCCTCATAGGCAGAAAGGGCGTAAGTGTAGATCACCACGGGCAATGAGGCGGTGGGCTGGTTCCAGCCGGGACTCCAAAAGCGATTGCCAAGAGCGGTGAAGAGCAGCGGAGCGGTTTCGCCGGCAACACGAGCGAAAGCCAGCAGCACGGCGGTGAGAATGCCACGGTAAGCGCACGGTACGATGACGGTAGCAATGGCTTTCCATTTGCTGGCACCCAGCGCCATGGCCCCTTCGCGCAAAGAAACCGGAACAGAGCGCAGGAATTCCTCCGTGCTGCGCAGAGTAATAGGAATCATCATGATCCCGAGCGCAAATCCCCCCGCCAAAGTTGAAAAATGCTTGAACGGAAGAACCGCGAGGCTGAAAGCGAAGATGCCGATGACGATCGATGGGACACCATTGAGCAAGTCCGCCGCATAGCGGACGACAAAGGCTGCGGTACGGCCACTGAATTCTGCAAGATAAATGGCACCCAAAAAGCCGATGGGTACGCCGATCAATGTCGCCAGCAGAAGCAGCTTGGCGCTGCCAACAATGGCGTTGGCCATCCCGCCGCCAGTTTCGCCTACAGGAGCAGGAAGTTTGGTGAAGAAGTTCCAGCTCACGGAACTTCCGCCATGAAAAACAAGATAGCCAAGAATAAGGAAAAGAACGGAGACGGCAACTGTCGCGCAAACGCCGGTCATGGTAAGCATGAAACCACTCACGAATTTTCGCCAGCGCAAGCGGCTGATCATGCCCGCCCCATTTCGCTGCCCCGCTGCGACGTCGCCAGGATCATCAGCCGGGCGAACCCGTTGAGGATGAAAGTTAGAAGAAAGAGCACCAGGCCAAGTTCGATGAGCGATTGCAGGTAAAGGTCGCCGGTGGCTTCCGTAAATTCGTTGGCAATCACCGCAGCAATCGAATAGCCGGGCGAAAACAAGGAAGTGCTGATGGCGGGGGTGTTGCCGATCACCATCGTGACGGCTATGGTTTCGCCCAAGGCGCGCGCCAGGGCCAGGAAGATCGACCCAAGAATGCCACTGCGCGCAAAAGGTACGACGACTTTCCAGGTGGATTCCCAGCGCGTGGCGCCGAGCGCGAGCGCCGCCTCACGCTGATCACGCGGCACGGAAAGAAGCACTTCGCGCGAGACCGAAATGATGTACGGAAGAATCATAATGGCCAGGACCACGCCGGCTGTCAGGAATCCGACACCGTAGGCTGGACCCTGGAAAAAAGGCAAAAAGCCGAGAATACTCTTCAGGGCAGGCTGGATATACTGGCGCATCAACGGAATGACGATGAATATTCCGAGCAGTCCATAAATCACGCTCGGTACAGCCGCCAGCAGGTCGATAAAAAATTCCAGCGCATCGGAAAGCCGGATCGGCGCCAGTTCGGCAAGAAAAATGGCCGCGCCGAGGCCCAGAGGAACCGCGATAAGCAAAGCAACGGCAGAGGTGACCACTGTGCCAAAAATGAAAGGCAGCGCGCCAAACTGATCGAAGACCGGGTCCCACACCGAGGTGCGGAAAAAGTTGAATCCGAACTTGTGGCGGGGCAACACCGAACCTTTCCACAATTCAAAGACGAGCAAGAAAGTTAGCAAGACCACCGAGGCAGCAAAGAGAAACGTGATCAGCCGCGCGATTTCATCTCCCTCGCGCAGCTTGGATAGCAGTGAGCGTGAGCCCGCGACGGGCCCCGCGTTCGGCACCGTTGTGGTGGTGGCGGCCACGCTACTGCACTTCGGCTAGAGCTTTCTTTTCTTTAGCGATGACTTCCTTGGGGAGCCGCGCATAAGAGAGGGCCTCCGTGTAGTTCTGTCCATTGCTTAGCATCCAGCTTACAAAGCCCTTGATGGCGTCGCGTTTCGACGCGTCAGAAAATCTTGAGGGAATCAGCAACCACGTGAAGCTGGAGATCGGATAGGCCGCCTTGCCCGGAGCGTTCGTAATCGAAACACGAAAATCAGCAGGCATGTTCTGCGCTGCCCCAGCGGCCGCTGCTGTGACGCTGGCAAGGTCCGCTTTGATGAATTCGCCGGCGCTATTTTTTACACGGCCATAAGGCATTTTGTTCTGAATGGCGTAAATCAACTCGACATAACCAATGGAGTTGGGAGTCTGCTTCACAAGGCCCGAAACACCTTCATTGCCCTTACCGCCAAGCCCGACGGGCCAGTTGACGGAAGTGTTTCTACCGACCTTGGTCTTCCATTCCTCGCTAACCTTCGAGAGATAGTCGGTCCAGATGTAGGTGGTGCCGCTCCCGTCGGAGCGATGAACAACGATGATATCGTTCCCGGGAAGATTCACGCCTTTGTTCGCGCCAGCGATGAGGGGGTCGTTCCACTTGGTCACTTTACCGAGGAAAATTCCTGCCAGCGCCTCCGGCGTGAAGTTTAGTTCAGCGGAAACTCCGGGGATGTTGTAGGTGGGCACGTCGGCCCCGAGGACAGTGGGAAAGTGAAGAATTGGAAACCCATGCTTGTCTTGGTAGGCCTTGAGCTGCTCATCGGTCATGGGTCCATCAGAGGCACCGAAGTCAACGGTACCCTCGGTGATTTGCCTAATACCGCCGCCCGAACCGATGGACTGATAGTTGATTTGAATGTTGGTGTCTTTCTTGTGGTATTCGTCAAACCATTTTGAATAAATGGGATAGGGAAAGGTTGCGCCTGCACCGGTGATGGAAAGTGTGTTAACCGCCCAAAGAAACCCGGCAAAACCTAAGATGGCGAGCACAAGTGCCATAGGGAGTCGCTTCATAGCTCTTCTCCATGCCTAAGATTAGTTTCTGAATACAAGGAAAGCTTGTCTCGCCACTGTTACGGGATTGTTACAATTCCGAGAGAGTTGTTTGAATCGGGTGAGTTGAATGGAATGTTGAATAGAATTCTGAACGATGGACTTGTAGTTTTCCGAAGACCGAATATGTCGTATCCATATAACAACAAAGGACTTATAACTTCAGAGCCGCCAGCCAGAGTGTGGCATCTAGGGATAACGAAGAAACTAACGGCGGCCCGAAGGCTCGCGTTTCTTTTCCAAAGCGGACTTCAGGAAATCCCACGTTTCGGCGGCATTTCGGTCCCACGTGTATGCCTGCGCTGTTCGCGCGGCATTTTCCCCGATGCGGTGGCGCAGGCCCGGTTGTTCATAAAGAGGCCGCAACAGATTGGCCAGGGCTACGCTGTCGCCAGGATCGCCCAAAACGTAGCCATCCACTCCCTCCGTGATGATTTGCGAGCCGCCGTTATTGGAACTTGTGATGATGGGAAGGCCGCACGCCATGGATTCGAGTGTCGGCAGGGCGAAAGCATCCTCGCGCGTGGGGCTGACGTAAGCGTCAGCTGCAGCGTAAAGACTGATCGCATCGACGGGAGCGGTTTCCCAGCGACAATTCTCGTGTAAACCCAGTCTTCTTGCTTCCTCAAAGAAGAATGAAGCCGTGGCGTCCTGGCCAGCGGTTAAGAGACGCAGAGGGATATCACTGCACGCAGCCATCGCCGCAAGAATCGTGGAGAGGCCTTTGTTGCCCCAGTCGTTGCCAATTAGGAGAAGCACAAAATCTGTTCCTTGAAACTTGTAATGCAAACGCGCACTGGCGCGAAGCGAGAGGCGGTTTGCCGGCGAAAATTCTGAAGGGTCAACGCCATTAAGGATGACACGCGCGTCAGTGCGGTAAAAATACTTGCTGAGCAGGACAGCCGTGCGCTCTGAAACCGCCTCCAGGGATACTCCCGGCTTCGAATAGATCCGACGTTCCAGCCAAGTAAGGAGTGAATAGTAGACCCGGCGATGGAAACTCCGAAGAATCGGGGTCCTGCTGGAAAGATTTATTTGTTCGCGGGCAAGGTCGCGAAGCCGGTGAAAAAGTGCGTGCACCATGACAAAATCTGCGTCAAAGCAATTGATTCCGGGAGAAAGAACAAGATCGCAATTCAGTCCATGAAAGGCGCGATCCCAGTGGCGACGAAATGTATTCACAAACAGCCAGCAAAGAAACCGTGCAAGGTGAGGGCCTGGAATGGCTGGCACTTTGTGCCAGATGATTGCGCCGCGTTCTGAGGATCGGGAAGAAACGGCTTGACCGAGGGCGAGATGCTCGACGCGCTGGGAGTAAAGATGAATTTCGCAATGGTAGGCACGGGCGAGGCGTTCAAGCAACTCAGCAAGAGCGCGCTCTGTGCCATGATGGCGGTCCACAAAAGGCGAAACGACTGCGAGCCGCAAGTCAGCGCATCCAGTGTTGGTGCAAAGGTTGCTCAAGGGGTTGTGGGAGGGGAATCTGCCCGCCCGGCTGGGCAATGGAAAACTGCGCGGAGGCAGCGAGGGTCGGCAGGCGGAACAAGATTCCGAGGAGCAGCCATAGATAGGCGTTCATCACAAAATCCTCGTAAGGCTGCATCCCTGCGAAAGTAATAGGAATTAGCAAGAGTCCCGCATACCAGAAAATCATGAAAGCAATGGGGAACCAGGGCGATCCCCTCAGCCTTTTTACCACGCGCCACGCGGAGAAAACTATAGCGACGGACATCACCAGCCAGAGCAGCAAACCGCCAATCCCCATCTCCACGACGAGTGCGCCGAATCCGCTCTCTACCCACCCGACAGGGGGCTTCGCATGAAAGTATTTCGCCACGTATTGTGTGCCGAGGGAAGTAGTGCCGATGCCGTAGCCGTAGGGCCAGCGCTCATAACTGAATGCGCCCAGAAAGTTTTGAATTGGATAGCTCCAGGTACGATGCTCCAGCTCACTGGCGCTGCTCGTAGGGGAGAGCGTCTCCGTGTAAAAGGCCATACGAGAGAGGAGCGCCTCGGGGAAAAGCACGAGGAGCAGGACAACCCCAAGCGCCACGGCGGCGAAGGCGCGCTGAAGCGTATGCAGAACCCGCACCACTTCACGCTGGCGCCACGGTGCCCCCCAAACGAACGCAAGCGCGCCTACCAAAGCTGAGCCGGCGCCCCACAGAACCACTCCTCGCGAGGAGCAGAGTAGGAGAGCAGCAGCCAAAAGTCCCATCATCAAAAATGCAAAAGCCCGGCCTCGCTTGTGTCGAAGCAGAAGGTATCCACCAAAGGCAAAGACGAGCAACCAGGCGACCAGCAAGAAATCCCCGAAGCGTCCGGTGCTGACGAACACGGAATTCGGACGATAGAAGATCTCACCCGTTAGGGGCGCCGTCCGATAGAGCGTGCTCAATTCGCGGATGTCATCCGCCAGATTGGTCGGATTCAAAAACGTGGGACCAATGATGGCTTGCGCTATGCCGAGGGCGCCAACGACTAAGGCTAAGACGAGGTTTATGAAGAAGAAGCGGCGCAATTCAGCTTCGGAATTGATAAGGGCGTAGCCCACGAACACAAGCGGAACGTAATAGAAGAACAATTTGAGGCCAAGAAGGCCGTACACGATGTGCGTGGAGCCAGGATTGAAGACCTGAATTACACCGAACCACACAAGCAGAAGCAGCGGCACGAGAAAAGGCGGTCGAAAACTGGTAACTTGCTTACGGCGATAGGCGGCGAAGAAAGAAAGATAGACCACCAAGAGAAGAAAGTCCTTGGCAAAATAGATCACCATGTTGTTGCCGAGATATTTCCTAGCGAAATCCTCGAACAAAAGCCAGGTCAGGAAGAAATAGAGGCCCTTACGCCAATCGTTGAGAATGGCGATCACCAGGGCGCAGACCAGCACGGCCATCGCCACCAACCCAAGCCCCGTCATGTCGTCGGCAATGATGAAACCCGCGGCCTTATAGGC
>JAWOLO010000260.1:0-8687 GCA_033853375.1 Terriglobia bacterium | reverse complement strand
GGCAGCTACTTCAGTAGCTTCCCCCACCTTGTATGCGGTACTGGACGTGTTGGCAGGGTCGCATCCGCCGTTAAGCAAGCGACGAATTGCAGCTGTTCCCCCAAACGTTAGCGAATCTCCAGCTCCTGCTATGGCATCTGAGAGACCGTTTAAGATGTCGTCTGAGCTAAGAAGCCCAAAGGCATCAACATCGTCAATCGGATCCTGTCCTAGGTACCCGTAAAGATTGGTGTCACCTCCTGCAAAGCCAATCGGATCTTCAGACATAAACCTTCCGAACTGCGGGTTATAGTATCTGGCGCGGTAGAAATAGAGGCCGGTGGCGTCGAGTTCTCGGCCGGTGAAGGCGAAGCTGTTGGTCGTGGTTGCGCCGGTTGCGGAAGTGTTGCCGAAAGGCTCAAAGGTGTAAGAAGTTTGGAGCATGCCCGTGGAATCGGCTAGCGCGAGCGTGCTGCCCAAAGCATCAGTCAAGAAGCTGCGCGTGCCGGCAGAGTCCGTCCGCTGGAAGTATTCGTCGATGCCACCCGTGATGAGATTCGCTGAAGCCGACGAGCCAGAGATTTCCTGCACGGGATTTGCGCCATCGTAGAGGAACTGCGTGGTTCCGCCAATCGTCTTGCTCACGCGGCGCCCAAAGGCATCGTACTGGAAGTTGGCGTTCACGCTTCCGCTGAGGGACACCAACTGGTTCCGCGCGTTCCACGTGTAGGTATTCGTGCCGTCGCTGGTCAGGTTGCCGTTGGCGTCATAAGTGAGCGTCGCGCCTTTCCAATTCGTGAGCTGATTGTTGACATTGTATGAGGCTGCGGAAGCCGCGGCCGGCACGCCCGTACGAGCGTAGCTCCCACCCACGCCGCGGTTCGTGCCGTCCAGATTTAGCTCGAAAAACATCTTTACCCTACTCCTAAACCTGCTGATGACTTGCCTCGCGTTTGGCCCAGGTCGTGACAGCCCATCCACTGAGGTCCCCCCCCAGGAGAGTGAAGCACGCCACGAAACACATAACCAAGCAGATCCCACACGGAGAATGTAACGCTGAGATAGTAAATGACCATCTCGCTGGCTGGCCCAGGCGAAAAGCTAGCCCGCCAATGAAAAGGACCGGAAACAGTATTGTGGATTTGAACCAAATGTGGCGCCGAGCTTCGTTGGACCTAAAAAGCTCCACCAGACGCATCACGACCGGGTCGCTCCTATCAATATCATGTACCTTCTTCAGATAGATAACTCCCCGGTAGGGCTTGAACGGAAAGAACGAGAACAGAGCGGCTACAGTGCCGGGGCAGATGAACGCTCCTGCGAGATACATAAGGCCATTGGGATCAGACCCTCCGTGAAGAGATACTGCCGAGAGGGCGATAAGCATGATCCTGAAGAAGATGCCGGGTGTGCCAACGAAATAGAGCATTGCCGGTGAAATCTTGCGCTTCAGTTCGGGAGGAATTTTAACTCTACTCGTGGCAGGCATCTTTCCTCCCCTTCAATGTATCTATGCCAAGGTCAGCAGCGACGCCAGCCCCTGCACCAATTGCGGCCCCGCCATACGCCTGTAGGGCCTTCGGGCCAAATCTTCCCTCGCCCATTCAGACCAATCGCTCTTTGCGGACCGTCAGTTTCTCGATGAGGTCGACCCGCGGCTCGAATCCAATGCCGGGTCCCGTAGGAACGCGAATCGTTCCCTGCGGCGATACTGTCACTTCGGGAGAAATAATGTCTTCCGCCCAATAGCGCTTGCTGGCAGTCACATCCCCCGGAAGCGAGAAGTTTGGGAGCGTGGCGAGCGCAATATTGTGTGCGCGCCCGATTCCGGATTCGAGCATCCCGCCGCACCACACCGGAACGCCATGCTCCTGACAGAGGTCGTGGATCCGCCGCGCCATGCTGAAGCCGCCTACGCGCCCGAGCTTGATATTAATGATCCTGCACGCGCCGAGTTCCACGGCCGCGCGCGCCTGTTCCTCCGTGTGGATGCATTCGTCCAAGCAAATCGGCGTTTCGAGCTGCTTTTGAAGTTCGACATGGCTGTAAAGATCGTCCCAACCCAGCGGTTGCTCAATCATCATCAGGTAAAAGCCTTCGAGCTGTTTCAACAGCGGAAAATCCGCGAGCGTGTACGCGGAGTTGGCATCGACCATCAGTTTGATGCGCGGAAATTCTTGTCGCAGCCGCCGTACCTGCTCCAGGTCTTTTCCGGGCTTGATCTTGATTTTGATGCGCTGGTAGCCCGACGCTAGTTCCTTCTTTACGGTTGCCACCAACTCATCGAGCGAATCCTTGATTCCTATGGAAACGCCGGAAGCAATTTCCTCGCGCGTTCCTCCGATAAGCTTTGCCAAAGGGACGCCCTTCTGCTTCGCCTCAGCGTCCCAGGTAGCGGCTTCCAAAGAAGCCTTAGCCATGTTGTGTCCACGCACTCGCTTCAGCAGGCCCCACACTTCACAGGCCGAGTTGAATTTCTTGCCTTTCACCATCGGCCACAGAAAATCGCGCAAGACCGGCCAGGCGGTATCCGCATATTCCGGGCTGTAGAAAGGCGCCTCCGCGGCCACGCATTCGCCCCAGCCGGTCACACCGTCTACCTTCGCCTCCAGCAAGAGAATGCGGCGAACCTCAAGGCGGTCCATGCTGGTTTCAAAGGGAGCCACCAATTTCATCGATAGCTCGCGAAGCGTGATTTCTTGGATTTGCATAATTGTCTCGGCTAAAGCCTTTCTCGAAATCTTAAAAGTCGCTCCAAGGCGCGAGAAAGTACGCGCGGTTGCCCTGCCCTGTGCGCAACGCCACCGCAGCGTACCCCTTGGCAAACCATTTTGTGAACTCTTCCCGCAGACGCGCCTGCACTTTTTGGACTTCCGGCGAATTTTCCTGTTGCCAACGGTCCAGTTCTGCAGGCAACTCAATGACTGCTGGTGCTTCGACAGTCTCTTTGGCGAGGTTCTGGATGGCCGCGACCGCGCGCGCGGAATCGAGGCGCCACTCCACCAGCAAACGGTCCGTCGCCAACCCTCGGTGCAGCGGGCTCGTCGTGGTGCCATAAAGATTCGGAAGATACTGCCTGCAAATCGCGCCTAAGCGGTTCAAATTGAAGTGGGCATTGCGTAGTTCGAGTGGATCGAAGGTCCATTGAATAAGCCGAATCCCGCGGCCCAATGCCTCGTTGCGCTGAAAAAGCTTCAGCATGCGGCCGACTCCGCGGTCCCGATAATCGCTCAGCACGCCCGTCATGTGGGAATGAAGATACGGGATGCGGTCCCGCAAGCCAACAATCGCAAGCGTGTAGCCGATCATGCGTCCATCATCAAACGCGCCAAGCACCTGGCCGCCGGTATGCGCCGCCACCACAAACATCGTGACGGGTTCGACTTCCAGATCCGCTTCGCCCCAGATCTGCCGCTGCAATTCCACGCAGCAGTGGAACTCCTCCAGCGTCTCGCACTTGCGCACCTGGATGTCGCGGCTCATTTCCGCGCCAGTGCCTTTGCCAATTCGCTGACCTCTGAATGGGCTTCCGTATTTTTCGTCGCGCCCCACAGCGCTTCCATCTCTTCACGCGGAACTTTCTTGAATTCGCGTCCGGATTCGCGCGCCATTGCTTCCATGGCCCGAAACCGTCTCGCGAATTTCGCATTGGCCTTCTTGAGCGCGATTTCCGGATCTACATGCAAGAATCGCGCGAGATTTACTGCAGCGAATAGGAGATCGCCCATTTCCTCTTCGATCTTGTGCTTGTTCCTCGTTTGCAACGCGCTTTCCAGTTCTCGAGTCTCTTCCTGCATCTTTGCGATGACTCCCGCCGCATCTTCCCAATCAAAGCCGATTCGCGAAGCCTTGCGCGTAAGCTGAAATCCTTCGAGCGTTGCCGGCAGCGCGTGGGAAACCCCGTCCAGCAACGAGGGCGCTTTACCCTTCGCCCCACCAGCCTCGACATGCTCCTTGCTCGCTCGCCGCTCTTCCGCCTTGATCTGCTCCCAGTTCCTTAGCACTTCCGCGGAATTTTTCGCGCGCGCTTCCCCAAAAACATGCGGGTGGCGGCGGATCATCTTGTCGTGAATTTCCCGAATCACGTCGGCCACGCTAAAGCGGCCCTCTTCTTGTGCAATCTGTGAATGAAAGACGATTTGCAGGAGCAAGTCGCCCATCTCTTCGGCAAACTTTGCATCGTTCCCTGTGTCGAGAGCTTCCAACACCTCATAAGCTTCTTCCAAGAGATAGGTTCGCAAACTTTGATGCGTCTGCTCGCGGTCCCACGGACATCCTTTCGGCGCCCGCAGCCTCGCTTGCACGGCGACGAGTTTTTCAAACCATTCGCCGGGAGTCAATTGTTTCAACTTCGTGCTGCGTGTCTTCGCCGCGTGTTTCTTGCCTCTCTTGCTCTTTTTTTTCCTGCTTGCAGGCATCGGTCTGTCGGCTCTCCGCAATCTGAATCAAATGTTCCACTTTAAGGGGCAACCAGCACTTTTACAAGGCGTTCCGGCGACTTGCACTGGCCAGCCATGTTAAACTGAAAATCGAAATTATCACTGGGGAAAACACTTTGTCCGACCATAAGCAGGATGAAACCTTCCGCGTCATTGACCGCCGCCCCTTTACCTCCGAGGGCGAGCTGCGGCAGGACGTCGTGGAAGAACAGGAACGCGAAGCCAAAGTAGAAACCTCCAAGGCGGCGTCCGCGCCCGCAGAGAAAGCGAAAGAGCCCGCAAATCCGCCTCCAGCGGACGCGCCCCAGCGCGTGCTCGCATTCGAAAACCTCGTACGCATGCTTGGGCAAAACGCCGCGATGGTCCTGGGTGCTTACGCCGACCCGCGCACCGGCCAGCCCATGATTGATCCCGAAGCCGCGCGGGAACTCATCGACATGCTCGACGCCTTGCACGAAAAGACTAAAGGCAATCTCGCGCCGGAGGAGGATAATCTTCTTCTGGACTTGCTCGGCAAGCTCAAGCTCACTTACGTGGAAATCAATCAGGCAGTGGCTGCGCAAGCGTCGGCAAAAGCAAAAGCCAAAACGCGCTGAGCCTGCACACGACTTGCTCGGCAAGCTGACTTGCGTGGAGATGAATCAGGAGATGGGTGCCCAAGCGGCGAGAAAAGCAAAGGCAAAAACGCGCTGAGCGTGCGCGCGGCGGCTCCGCAGCCTTCTCCGATTTTTTGCGGCTTGTTCAAGATGCCTCGCGCTCCGTTAAAAATCACGGTTCTGGGTTCCGGGACTTCGATGGGCGTGCCCACGCTCGGGTGCCCGTGTCGCGTCTGCACTTCCACTGATCCGCGCGATAAACGCCTGCGCCCCTCCATTCTGATTTCCCGCGATGGCCGGAACGTCGTCATCGATACCACTCCCGATTTTCGCCAGCAAGCCATGCGCGTTGGCCTGAATCGCCTCGACGCCATTCTCTTGACCCATTCCCATGCAGACCACGTCTTGGGGTTCGATGATATTCGGCCGTACAACATTCATCAGCGCGTGGCTATTCCCGTTTACAGCAACGAAGACACGTTTCGAATCATCCGGCGCATTTTCGCGTATGTCTTCGACGACAAGCCAACGCTGAGCACCGTGCCAAGCGTCTCCGTGAATGTTATTGATGATCGCCCGTTCGAATTGTTGGGTATTCCCTTTGTTCCAATTCCCTTGCTCCACGGCGACATGAAGGTGCTGGGTTTTCGCTTCGGGCGCGCAGCTTATCTCACCGACTTCAGTACCCTGCCGGATTCTTCGATGGCCTTGCTCGACGGACTCGACGAACTCATTCTGGACGCGCTGCGCGACATTCCTCACCCCATGCACCAGACCGTCGACCAAGCGCTTGCTCTCATCCAGAAGCTCAAGCCGCGCCGCGCCTGGTTCACGCACATTGCTCACGACCTGCCGCACGTCGAAACGAACGAACGCCTCGTGAAACTTGGCTTTCCCCACGTGCAACTCGCTTACGACGGCTTGCAGTTCGACGTTCGAACCGATGCGAAAGACGACGCGACGGACGAGCCCTCTCGCGAGCGCGAGGAATCCGAAGAAAAGCGCGCCACCGTCGCAGGGGCGGGCGCGCCGCGCTTCTCCACCTTTACCTCTTCGGAGGCGTGGGCCTCGCGCTTCGGAAAAGTTGGCCACAGCAGTGTGCTGGCCATCGGCAGCTTCGACGGCATCCATCTTGGCCATCAAGCCATTTTGCGTTCCGTCGCTGCGCGCGCCCGCGCGCTCAACGCTGTTCCCACGGCTCTCACGTTTGACCCTTCGCCGCGAAAAGTCCTTCGGCCAGACGAAGCTTCACCGCAGCTCTCCACCATTGGCCAACGCCTGGCCGGATTCCGCGCGCTCGGACTGGAAGCCGCCGTAGTGCTTCCCTTCACGCTGGAATTGTCGCGTCTCACACCCGGGGAGTTTGTCGAACAAATCCTTTTGCGCGACCTGCGCATCAAAGCGCTGTTTGTCGGAGAAAACTTTCGCTTCGGCCACAAGCAAGCCGGCGATGTGAATTTGCTACGAAAGCTGGGCGCCGAGCACGGCTTCGAGGTCGTGGTCCTCCCCAAGGTGATTTGCCGCGGTGAAGTCGTCTCGAGTACCCTCATTCGCAAAGAAATCGCCAATGGCCGCGTGGCCCGCGCCGCGCGCCTGCTCGGATGCCAGTTCGTCCTCACGGGAGAAGTGATTCCCGGCACGGGCACCGGCCGCCGTTTCACCTTCCCCACTTTGAATCTTGCCCCCGAACAGGAATTGCTTCCCCAACGCGGCGTTTACATCACGCGCACCTGCTTGGACGGAGAGCAGCGCAGCCGCCGCTCGGTCACGAACGTCGGCATGCGTCCCACCTTCAACGGTTCGGCCCTCACCGTCGAGACCCACCTTCTCGATGTTGTTTCCGACTCGTCGCTCGTAGCGGCGGGCTTTAGCCCGCCATCTTCTTCCGCCTCATCCGATGTAGGGGCGGGCCTGCCTGCGCAGGCAGGCTTTAGTTCCGGTGTCGGGAGTCCGGTGGACTCCCTGGGAGTCCGAAAACCGGACCCGGCATCTTCCACCCCCAAACACATCCAAGTGCGCTTTTGGGAACGCCTTCGCGACGAGAAAAGATTCAACGGCCCCGAAGAACTGCGCGCTCAAATCGCCCGCGACATCGCCGCCGCCAACAAATTTTTTTCGCGCCTGCGGCGTTTTCGCGGGCTCCGCCAGCCAGCCACCGCCAGAGGTTGACAGTTCACCGTTCGCAGTTGACCGTCGGACGAAGAGAGAGAATCCCCGCATTGTTGGACGCCAGACGAAGAGGTCGACAGTTCACAGTTAGCAGCTGACAGTAGGAGACAAAAAGCAGATCCCTCAGCCCCGTTCCCACAGAAACCGTGGGACCGGCTTCGGGATGACACCTATCCTGCGTCTTCGAGGCTAGCAGGTGGTCGACACTCGATCCGCTACTTCGCTGCTGCGGGCTCCAACGCCCGCGGCTTCGCGCCTTTGATGACGAGCCAGAGCATGAGCGCAATCTCTCCGAAGAAGACGGGTTGCAAGATAGAAAAAAACTTGTCTTGATCTTCCGGCGCCAGGATTACCGTAAACCTCAAGATCAACCAGGCGAAGCCGCCGATGGCCAGAACTTTGCGGCGTTTCCTAGCTAGAATAGCGTGCTCTTTACCTGCAGCGTTCCCTCCGTTCCAAGCTCGAGAGTCATTTCCGCCTCAACTCGCTTGGCGTCCACCCCCTTTGGCAATCGGAACGCGGCCACGAGGGCAACGGCAGACTCTCCCTTCTTGACCTCGAATCCCTGGAGCAGGTCGGGTTGAGGGATTTTCGAGGCCCCGAGATCCCGCGCCCAGGCTGACACCTCTTCGGAAGTGAGAGCATTTAGGATCTCACCAGATTGCAGTTTGAGGTGCACGCTGGACGGGCTCACACGAAGCGGCTCGGATCGATTCTTATTTGTCACCAAGGCCAAAATAAGCACGAGGCCCCTGGCAGAAACCATCTTCGGGCCAAGGCATGCGGCAACTTCCTTGGCAGTAGCGCTCCCGAGATGCGCCTCGAGATCGGGCCGGCTGACTCCGCCTGTGTTCACTGGGTAATACGTGAACTTCTCTTTTTGAGCCCTCAGCGGACTGCCAAGGATTACCGCTAAGCATATCGATAGCGAAATGCTAGCCGCCATGCGCATCATCCGGTATCGGATTTTCGAACTGAACACGACGTGGATTTCGTTTTGCGCGTAGGTAGACACGTGCCGCACCTCCGGGACTTTGCCTCTTATATATCACGCGCCCAACGCTTACGAGTGGGGCTAAATTGCCCCGCGCCCATGGCGCTTACCGGAAAAAGCGGGCGTCTCGTGGATTCAGCCACTTGACCGGCCTTTGTGTCCCAGGCCACACGGATTGGGCTCATGCATCACTTCCTTTTTGAAGCGTCCATGCTAAACATCCCCTGATGCCCTTCCACATTTACAAGAGTTAACCATGCCAAAGAAAACCGCTACCACGAAGCCGCTGCCGATTGTGTGGCAAAGGCTGGTGACTTCAAACGGACAGACCTGTGATCGCTGCAATAGCACGCACCACGAGATGCAGCGGGCAGTGGCAAAACTCACGAAGGTACTTCGCCCCTTGGGCATTCAGCCCACCCTGGAGACCAGAGAGATTGACGAGGCGTCATTCAGGGCCAATCCTTCTGAGTCAAACCGTGTTTGGATTGCGGGTAAGCCTATTGAGGA
>JAWOLO010000259.1:0-11456 GCA_033853375.1 Terriglobia bacterium | reverse complement strand
GCAAAAATGCAATATCGACGGAGTGACGCGGAATCTCATCACGCGTTACCGTGAACACGAGCGGCTCCGGGTAGCCTTCGCGCGAAACGGTAATCTTGACTACCGTACCTTTTGGGCCCTTCAGCAGATCGGCCACTTCGGTGGTGGATAAATTCTCGGTGGATTTGTCATCCACCCTGAGGATGATGTCGCCGGGTCGGATACCTGCGTTGTAAGCCGGAGCGCCTGCGTACGGCGCCATCACCACTGTGTGATTTTGCTGCGGCGCCACGATCATGCCTACGCCGTAGTACTTTCCGCGCTGGTCTTCGCGAAGCAGCGAAAATTGCTTGGCGTCAAAGAAGCTGGAGTGCGGGTCGAGCATCCGCAACATGCCTGGGATGGCGCCCTGGTAGACCGCTTTGTCCACATCCACGGGGTCAGCGTAATTGCTCTCGACCACATCGAGAACGCGCGTGAAGTTCCGCACGGCGCTCTGGTAATCGTCGGCCGAAGCCGCTGTCGCCCGCACATTAGGGCCGTAAATGCCGCCCAATACAGCGGATAACAGCAGTACTCCGATGGCGATAAACATCCCGCGACGCTCTGATTTCATTCTGGCCTCGTGCAAGAACTCCTAAAATTATAGCACACCGCAAACTCTGGTTTGACAGCAGCTGAATACCCTTTCTATGATGCAAATGGGGTTTAAGACGGCTGTAGGGCGCCATGTTAAGCATTCCTCACATGATCGTGGTTTTTATCGTGGTCCTCGTGGTTTTTGGGCCACAAAAGCTTCCTGAGCTTGCCCGCGGGCTGGGAAAGCTCATGGCGGAGTTCCGCAAAGCCTCATTAGACTTTAGAACAGCTTTTGAAGAGGAAATGCGCGATTTGGAGCGTCAGGCTATGGTAGCCGAGCGCAAGAAAGCTGCTGAAGCGGCCGCGGCCAGCGCTGATGTCCAAACTGTGCAGCCCACAGCTCTTCCGGCTCCAGCGAGTGTGGAAACATCTACAATCGAGAGTGCCACGGAGCCGCAAGCCAACGAAGTCCCCGTGATAGCGCCCGTTGCTGAATCCGTAGCGCGCGGTTCAGAAGATGCTGCCGAAAGCCAGGCGGAGGCCGCGGCTGCAAATCTACCAGAATCCTCCCAGGATGCCCCGCGTCCCGCGTGAACCTGTGGCTAACTCCGCTCCCAACACGCAAAATTCCAGCCGCTCAGAAGAACCTGGCGGCACCATGACGTTTTTCGAGCACCTCAGCGAGTTACGCAAGCGGATCATTTATTCGCTGTATGCGATCGGCATCGGTGCTCTCATCGGCGTGTATCTTTCCAAGTATTTTGTGGAGTGGATCAACAAGCCGATGCTGAAGGCGCTCGCTGACGCAGGGCTGGACGCAAAGTTGATTTACACTCACCCGGCAGGGGCTTTAAATCTTGTTATCACGGTAGGTGTATACCTGGGAATCGTTTTGGCTTCCCCCATCGTGCTCTATCAAATCTGGCTATTTGTGGCGCCCGCGCTTTACAAGCATGAACGGGGCGCCGTCACTGGCTTCATGTTTTCCACTATTTTTCTTTTCCTGGCAGGAATCGGCTTTGGCTACTTCGTCATGCTGCCCCACATCCTTCACTTTCTCGTGAGTCCCGGACCATTGTTCGCGCTCGGGCATGACGTCACACCCATGACTGACGTGAACGAGTATTTTGGACTGATTTTGCTGATCCTGTTGGGCATGGGCTTGATGTTCGAGCTTCCCGTTTTGATTTTCTTCCTGTCGCTGTTCGGAATCGTGACGCCGAGATTTCTCTGGAAGAATTTTCGCTATGCGATTCTGGTCATTACGGTCGTCGCTGCCATCATCACGCCAACTCCAGACGCCACGACGATGTTGGTCTTTATGGCTCCCATGATCGGGCTATATATCCTAGGTATCGCGGTCTCCGCGGTGGTCACGCGGCGGAGAGAACGCCGCATCGCTGCTCCTGCGGAGGCGCGTTAATGGTTTCGCTCTCGTCGAATTCCTTGCGGGTGGTGCGATCCGCTCTTTTCTTGGGCTGCTTTTCCGTGTGCGTTGCCGGTTGCCAGGCTGGTGGGAGCGACTCCCGTGCTGTGGGTCAGCCGCCGTTCATGAGTAAGGCGGCTTCGACTCCCCCCCAGGTTTCCGAAGAAGCGCCACCGCCGGAGAAGACCGATGGCTTCGACGGCAAGCGCGCTTTCGCACTGGTTGCCAAGCAGCTTGAGTTTGGGCCGCGGCCTTCGGGGACACCAGCGATCGGGCGACTACAAAGTTTTCTGCAATCCGAATTGAAGAGCTACGGATGCACTGTCGACATTGATAATTTCACGGCGGACACGCCGATTGGCCGCCTGCCGATGAAGAACGTTGTGGTCAAAATTCCAGGCGAAAAGCCCGGCATCCTTCTTTTCGGCACACACTACGACACGTTGTTGAAAGACAATTTTGTTGGCGCCGACGATGGGGGATCGTCGACAGCTTTGATGCTGGAACTTGCGCGGCTCTTATGTCCGCAGCGCGGAAAATACGCTGTCTGGATTGCGTTCTTTGATGGCGAAGAAGCCATGAAGGAGTGGAGCGATACCGACAGCCGCTATGGCAGCCGTGAGATGGCCGCGAAACTTGCCATGTCCGGTGATATCAAGAAGATCAGGGCGTTTTTGCTGGCGGACATCGTTGGCGGACGCACGGCCCGGTTCCTACGCGAGTCCAGTTCCACGCCAGCGTTGGTTAACCTGTTTTGGAATACTGCTCACAGGCTAGGCTACTCGTCGCTTTTTGTGGATGAAACCTTTGACGCGCAGGACGATCATGATTCGTTCCTGAAGCGCGGTGTTCCTGCCGTGGATGTGATCGGGGATTTTACGAACAACGGCTACTGGCACACGCCCGAGGACAAGCTCGACAAAATCAGTCCTAAGACGCTCGCCATTGTTGGACACGTCTTTCTGGAAAGTCTGAAACAGTTGCAAGCGCAGTAGGAACCACCTGAAGCAGGCGGCGGCCTTGTGTTTGCTCGCGTTTAGGCTTCGAAGAGCACGTCCTTACCTTTTTGCAGGAGGGAATGCTTTGCAAAATTCTCGTCGTTGCGAAAGGGAAAGTCGGAGCGGTAATGGCTGCCGCGGCTTTCCTCGCGAGACAGCGCCGCGCGCGCCATCACCAATGCAAGAGCGTGGAGATTCCACAATTCGTGGCCGGCGCGCCCAGACTTGTCGCATTTTGGTAATTCCATTCCTTCGAGCTGCTTGACGGCCTCGCCCAACTCTTTTCCGCTGCGCATAATGCCCACGTCGCGCCACATCAGGTCGCGGATTTTCGACCGCATCGCGCAAATCAAAGCAGAGGGCTTGGTTGCTTCGCTCTTTGCCGCGCCGTTCTTCACTGCTTCTTTTTGCGCGGTCGAGGAATTGCCGGGCAGCGGCGCAGGACTTCCCGGCAAGGCTTGCCCTCTGCGTTTTCCCGCAGGGGTGTCTTTGATTATGGCTTGTCCCGTGAGAGCGCCGAACACAAGGCCTTCGAGCAGCGAATTGCTGGCGAGGCGGTTGGCTCCGTGCACGCCTGTGGCGGCCGTTTCTCCGGCAGCATACAAGCCGGGAAGAGAAGTGCGGCCTTTCAGATCGGTTTTCACACCGCCCATCATGTAGTGCGCCGCAGGAGAGACCGGCGCGAGATCGCTCGCCAGATCCAAGCCGTAGCGTAGGCACGTTTCGTAGATTCGGGGGAAGCGCTTCTTCAGGAACTCCTGGCTCTTATTGGTCATGTCCAGGTACACGTGCGTAGTCTGTGTGCGCTGCATCTCGATAACAATGGCCCGTGCCACCACGTCGCGCGGCGCCAATTCCTGCGCCTCATGATATTTCTTCATAAATCGGTCCAGGGCGATATTGCGCAGCACGCCGCCTTCTCCGCGCAACGCTTCGGAAAGCAGAAAGCGCGGGGCACCTTGAATCGCGAGCGCCGTTGGATGGAACTGCATGAACTCCACGTCCGACAGGACCGCGCCTGCTTCGTAGGCGATGGCCATGCCGTCGCCGGTGGCGACTTCGGGATTGGTCGTCACGCGATAAATTTGCCCCAAGCCGCCTGTGGCGAGCAGCACCGCGCCGGCATACAGTTCGTGGAGCGTGCCGTCGGTTTCGTCAATGAAGCGCAAGCCGGTGACGCGGCCGCGTTCCATGAGCAATTCTGTGGTGAACGCGTGTGCGCGCAAATGTAGGTGAGGAATCGAGTGTGCGCGAGCGAGCAACGCCCGGCTTATTTCGCGGCCCGTCGAATCTCCGTGCGCATGCAGGATTCGCGAACGGCTGTGCGCCGCTTCGCGCGTAAACGCCAGCTTGGTCCCCGCACGATCGAATTCTGTTCCCCACTCAATGAGCTGCGTTATGTACTTCGGGCCTTCTTCGACAAGCAAGGCTACGGCTTCAGGCCGGCACAAGCCGTCACCAGCGTTAATGGTGTCCTGTTCGTGCAGCCCGATTTCGTCTTCGTCGGAGAGTGCTACGGCAATTCCGCCTTGCGCCCAGGCCGTTGCGGAATCGCTTAAATTTGATTTGGCGAGGACCAATACGTTTCCCGCCGCGCTCAATTCAATCGCGGCGCGCAGACCAGCGATTCCGCTGCCCACGATGGCGTAATCAACATGATGGATTTTGTGGGAGTTCGTCATGGGCGTGGGAAACCTGCGCTCAAATCGCTCAAATATGGTAGCACGAAGAAAAATAGCCGGATAAGAAGGTGGCTTTAGTGTAGGGAGCTCGGAGACCGTGTGTTACATTGGAAAACGTCTCGGGAATGAAAACCACACGCATTCGGGTGCAATCTTCCGCCGGTCCCTACTTTGTTGTCGCCGGGGCAGGTGTAATCGCGCACGCGGCGCACGAAATCGCGAAGATCGGCGATTTTTCCAGCGTTCACGTCGTTTCGTCGCCGAAGGTTTGGCGTGCCGTTGGCAAGATTGCGCAGCGGGGCCTGCGGCTTTCGAATCAAAACGTCGTTCATCTTTTCAACGATGCCGAGTCCGCAAAACAGCTGGGCAGCGTGGAGCAGATTGTGCGTTCGCTTTGCCGCGCGAGAGCGGATCGCAAGACGCTGATTGTAGCGGTTGGCGGAGGTGTAGTTGGCGATGTGGCCGGCTTTGCGGCGGCTTCTTATTTACGAGGCGTGGCGCTGGTGCACATCCCCACAACTTTAGTCGCTCAAGTGGACAGCTCCATCGGCGGAAAGACGGGAGTGAATCTCCCCGAAGGCAAGAATCTTGTCGGGGCATTTTATCCGCCGCGGTTGGTGATTACGGATCCCGACCTGCTGCGCACACTTTCGGAACGCGAATTTCGCGGTGGTCTGGCGGAAGTCATTAAACACGCGGTGATTGCAGATGCGCCAATGTTCGACCGGCTTGAAAAAAACATGGAGAGCGTGTTGCGCCGCGATCGCGAAGCGCTCGGCTCATTGATTCCACTCAACGTGCAGATAAAAGCGCGAATCGTCAGCCGCGACGAGCATGAGTCCGGTTTGCGCGAGATTCTCAACTTCGGCCACACGTTTGCTCACGCGCTGGAGAGTATCACGCACTATCGCCGCTATCAGCACGGCGAAGCTGTTGCCTGGGGGATGATGGCCGCCGCGTTTCTGGGGCACGAACTTCATCTCACTTCGGCGGAGAATGTTTCGCGTATTGTTTCGCTTGTCCGCCGCCTGGGGCCTCTGCCGCCATGGCCGCGAGTTTCCCCTGCTACATTGTTGAAGGCGATGCACTCCGACAAAAAGACGCGCAGCGGCGTGCTTCGTTTCGTTTTATCTCCACGAATTGGACATGCCCACACGTACGACTCGGTCCCGTCTGAAGTGGTCGAGCGCGTTCTGCACTTTACACCTCGGTTGATCGCGGCAGCGAGTTCTCACTTTGGTGCCTTGAAATGATTGGAGTTAGCGCACCTGCAAAGGGGACGCGGCCTGAGGGTGCAGTCAGTGAGGCGGATGCCTCCAAAAAAGTTCGCGAGATGTTTACGCAAATCGCTCCGCGCTACGATTTGCTGAATCATCTTCTCTCGTTTGAGCTGGACCGCATATGGCGCGCCCGCACAGCCAAACTGCTACGGCCAATCCTTCAGCGCGAAGATGCTTTGGCTTTGGATCTTTGCTGCGGAACTG
The DNA here is from genome assembly GCA_033853375.1 of Terriglobia bacterium. Lineage (GTDB taxonomy): Bacteria > Acidobacteriota > Terriglobia > Acidiferrales > UBA7541 > Acidiferrum. The sequence continues at coordinate 5,308 of JAWOLO010000259.1, read as the reverse complement.
GCGATCTCGCCCTTGCGCTTCAAAATGCTGGAAAGGCCCGTATTTTTGGTGCGGATTTCGCGCACGCCATGCTTGTCCGCGCAAGGGCAAAGAGTGAGATGCGATTCGCAGGAGGCGGCGCCAATCCTGCGACGCCTATGCCATTTTTCGAAGCGGATGCTTTACGTCTCCCGTTTGCGGATGCTTCCTTCGATTTAGTGACCAGTGCCTTCGGCTTCCGCAACCTCGCCAACTATGAAGCCGGACTTCGCGAAATTTACCGCGTCCTCAAGCCCGGCGGCACGATCGCCATCCTCGAGTTCGCCGAGCCGCCCGAAGGTTTTTTAGGGAATTTCTACCGTTGGTATTTCACGAAAGTGTTGCCTCGAATCGGTTCGTTTATTTCAGGGCATCAGTCGGCTTATACGTATCTGCCGAAGTCCGTCGCACGCTTTTTTCGTCCGCCCGAATTCGCCGCGCTGATGACCAACGTCGGCTATCAGGCCGTTGATTATCGCGAATGGACTCTGCGTGCCGTGGCATTGCACACGGCGACCCGAAAAACTGAAAATTGAAACTTGGTTTACTCCTCGAGGCCTGCCGCACGCAATTTCGCTAGCAGGGTTTTCGGAGTGATGCCTAGCTTTTCGGCGGCGCGCGTCTTGTTCCATTTGCATTCGCGCATGGTATTTTCGAGCAGCGCTTTCTCGACGTAATCCGCGGCGCGGCTAGTTACTTGCTCGAGCGTACCTTCCCAGTCGAATTTTTCAGGCAGCATTCCAGACGGCACCTTAGTGGCGTCGGGCTTCGTTGTCGGCAATTGCAGCGCATCGGCGCGAATGCTGACGCCATCCGCGAGAATTACAGCCCGCTCCATCGTGTTTTGCAATTCGCGCACATTTCCCGGCCAAAGGTAATGCAGCAACCGCTCACGGGCTTCCTCAGAAAGCTCCAGCCCGGGCTTCGTGAACTCCCGGCTAAACTTTTCCAGAAAATGATTCGCCAGCAGCAGCACATCGTTCCCGCGCTCGCGCAGCGGCGGAATCGTGATCGGCACGGTGGAAATACGGAAATACAAATCGTCGCGAAAGAGTTTCTCCTGCACTTGCTTCTGTAAATCGCGGTTCGTCGCGACAATGATGCGAACGTCTACATCGATCGATTGCGTGCCGCCGACGCGTTCAAAGCGCTTTTCTTCAAGAACGCGCAACAGTTTTGCCTGAATCGCGAGCGGCAACTCGCCAATTTCGTCGAGGAATAGCGTGCCGCGATGCGCCAAATCCATTTTTCCGACTTTCCGCGTCGCCGCTCCGGTGAAAGCGCCCTTCTCATGCCCAAACAGCTCGTTCTCCACCAATCCTTCAGGGATTGCCGCGCAATTCAGCGCCACGAACGGCTGCTCGCGCCGTGGCGACAAATGATGAATCGCCAGCGCGAACAATTCTTTCCCCGTGCCGCTTTCGCCCAGCAGCAGGCAAGTCGTGTCGGTGGCAGCAACCTTCTGGATTTGTTGGCTGACCTCGCGAATGGAAGGGTGCTCTCCCACGATGCGTGGGAAGCCGTAGCGCGCAGCGTATTCCGCGCGCAGCAGGAGGTTTTCGCGCTGCAGCTCCTGTTGCTCGGCCGCGCGCTTCACCAACAGCTTCAAATGGTCCAGGTCCACCGGCTTCTGCAGAAAATCAAACGCTCCGTCTTTCATTGCTGCCACAGCTTCTTCCACGGATCCGTACGCAGTGAGCAGCAACACGGGAATCGTAGCGTCTGCTTGTTTCGTTTCGTGGAGAACATCCAACCCCGAAGCTCCCGGCATCTTCAAATCGGTGATCACCAGCAAATAACGCCGCGCGCGCACCTTTTGAATCGCGGCAGCGCCGTCGGGCGCTTCGTCGACGGAGTATCCTGCACGCTCCAGGGCTTTACGCATCATGGCGCGCAGTTCGGCTTTGTCTTCAACGAGCAGGAGAGGTTCCATCTCTCTCGTTTCTATCACGGATTTCGATGGCCTCAGGGAAGAACGAAAGATGCGTGTGTGGAGAAGGGAAGCACCTCGCTCAAGCAAGCGGTTTCGGGGAAATGAATTCAAAGAGGCCGGTCGCGGTGAAGCTACATTTGGTCAGTCAATGTGTCATGGCCAGCTAAATGGACTTTCAAGACAACAAAAGCCTGATTGCTCCGGAAGTGCAATCGGGCTCCATTCAAATTTAGACCCTACATTTCACTATCCAAAAGTCGCGCTATCGCGCCCAGCCGGGATCACCGCCTGATCTCCTCAGTTCGCTCTCCATGTCATCCAATTGCTGGCGGAGTTGCTCCAACTCCTTTTTCTTGGCTTCGATCTTGGCGGTCTTGTCGTTGATTTCCGCACGGTTGTTCTGTTCCATCATAGCTTTTTGAGGATCGTTGTAATACTGCACCTGGGACTTCTGTAATTCGCGCTGAAGAACGTCGAGTTCCTTCTCGGCCTTGGCGATCTTTTCGTGCTGCTCGCTGAAGCGCTTCCGCCAAGCTTTCTCGCTGTTCGGGTTTTCCTTCTCTTCGGCATTTTCCTTTGCGCCTTCGGGCTTTTGGGCGCCAGCCGTAGCTGTGTTCTCGGCAGCGCCTGTCGTGGGCGTCGCAGCGGCTGCGTTTTGTACGGCCGGCTTTTCCGGCGTTGCAGGCTTCACATCATCGTCGGTATAGACTTTCTTCGGTTTCTGCGCGTCTTTCCTCTCTTTTTCTGCGCGCGCTTTTCTTGCGGCGTCTGCAACGGGATCACCTGTCTGCTGCGAGGAGTCTTGCTGGGAGGAGCCTCGTGCATAGCTTCCCAGCGTTGCTAGACTCAGTCCAGCAACGAGCGCAACCACTTTTACCCAATCGCTTTTCCGCATGTCTTCCCGCCCTTCCGGAGCTGTTGGAAGGCCCCTTTTCAATATCGAATGGTTAGATGCGATCCTGCTCTAATTCTACTGCCTCGGCGGCCTTACGGGGCAGCGGTAGCGTAAGGATAAACTCGGCCCCGCCTTTCGGACAGTTCCTTACTTCGACCTGTCCTCCGTGCTGAACGATAATCTTCTGCACGATTGCCAATCCCAAACCCGTTCCATTGCTCTTAGTAGTGAAAAATGGCCGAAACAATTTCGACATCGCTTCTTGCGCGATGCCTGGCCCATTGTCAGTGACGAAGACGCGCTGCCATTCTGTATCCTCGCCTTCAACTACTTCTCCGCGGAGCACCACTCGCCCGCCGCCCTCTGCTTCCGCGCACGCTTCTGCGGCATTCCGAGCGAGATTTAAGAGGGCCTGCCGCAGCAACCCTTCGTCTCCTGCCACGTCCCCAAAATCTCCCGTGTATTCGATAATCACCTGTGGCATCGCCTGCGCGACTTCGGCCACGGCGCGATTTACCACGTCTTCCAGTCCCACGCGCTCTTCCGGGATTTCCAGGGGCCTTGCGTACTTTAGAAACTCCGCCACCATGTGTGTGATGTTCCGGGTTTGCTCCACGATTTTCCTTGCATAATCTGTCGCTTCGCTCGGCGAAGACTCGGGGATTAGCTGCGCGTATCCCGATATGGTTGCGAGTGCATTTTTGAATTCGTGCGCAATTCCGGCTGAGAGTTCGCCCAGCGCCGCGAGATTTTCTTTCAGCTGCATGCGTTGCTGCAGCGCCGCGAGTTCTGTTAAATCCGTTAGCAGACAAATGACGCCATTGATCTTTCCCTCGCCGCGCCGGATTGGGGAGATCGTCACGCCCAGATGGCGGGTGTCCCCAGCGGGCGGCAAATGCTCGACTTCTTCTCTCCGAAAGATCCTTCCCATCTCCAGGCAGTCTGCCACCAGCTTTGTAAGCGCCGACTCCGGTCCCAAAGCTTCGCTGTACCGGCGGAATCCCAATCCGCGAATTCCCAAGACTTGCTCCGCGGCTGGGTTTGAGCTCGAGATAATTCCGGTGGCATTGACGATCAGCAGACCAGCGGGCATGTTGCGCGTGACTTCTTCGCTAAGCCGTTCGGTCTGCTCAGCGCGTTCTCTTTCAATCTTGTGGAGCCGCTCCAGTTCTTTTTCCTGCTCGCGTAGTTGCTGAATCACGCCTTGCATCGACGCCGCCATGAACGCTGAAGCATTCTCGGTGCGTGGCGGGCTCGTGGCAATCTTCTCCTTATGCTCTTCTTTGGTGCTCTGAAAAAACTTTCGAAGCAGATACACCACAAGCCCAACGACCGCTAGCAGAGCGACCCCAAGGAGCGCGGCAGTCTCCCACAGGTGCTGCGTGCCAGTTCCGCCTTGGACCATTCCCCACATTCGTTTTTGCCGTCAGCTCTCTTTAACTCTTTGCTCGCAAAAGTTCTTCCAGGAAACTCAACCCAAAATCCCGCGCAGCATCGGCCATTGCGAACCGATCAGCGGCCTAAGATAAACAATCACCAGGGCCCCAATCCCCAGAAACGTTCCTAAAGGCAATTGATACTGGCTCGCAATAGTCCATCGCAAACCGCTTACTGTGCCTAGTCCCCTCCTGCTCGCGCGTTCCGCCAGTCGTCGGTTCCATCCTCCCAGGTAAAGCGTTAGGACCACGCTCAATCCGATTACGCTGCCCAGCAAACTTCCTAACAAAATCGTCCAAAACGTTCCGCGCAATCCCACAAACGCGCCGACCATGGCCATCATCTTCACGTCGCCCATGCCCATACCTTCGCGCTTTCGCACGATCCGATAAGCCGCCGCCAGGCCCCACAGCAAAAAGCTTCCAAAAGCCGCTCCTAGGATTCCATCGATCAGGCCCACGGTATGCGGCTGCAAACGCTGATGGAGCAATCGCCAGCTTAGAGTTCGGGCAAATCCGTCGTTTGGGTGAACAAACGCGGAGAACAGCAGGCCCAGTGCGAACCCCGGCCAGGTCACCAAATCCGGCAGCAGCCGCGCTCGCAAATCCGTAATCGTCAGGACGATGATGAAACACGTGAAAAACAGCCATTTCACCGTCGCTTGCGTGATGCCGTACTCCAGAAACGCCGCCACAAACAGCAGTCCCGTTGCCAGCTCCACCAGCGGGTACATCACCGAAATGGCCGCGCCGCATGTCCGGCATTTCCCCCTCAGCCACAGCCACGCAAACACCGGCACGTTGTCGTACGGTTTGATCGGCGTTTCGCATTTTGGGCAGCGCGACCCCGGCAAAATAATGGAAATGCCCTCCGGAATCCGCGTGATGCAGACATTCAGGAAGCTCCCAATCACCGTCCCAAACAGGAAAATAAATATGCCGGCGATGACCACGGTTTAGTCGGCCATCTCGCGGCCGCGTGTGAAGTCGGCCGCTGAGCAGGCCGCTGTTACTAATCTCCCACAG
>JAWOLO010000258.1:0-6863 GCA_033853375.1 Terriglobia bacterium | reverse complement strand
AATCCAGTATGCGTGGTGAACGGTTGCATGCGAACCCTTGCTCCTTGTGGCGGCGGCTTGCCTGCTGCAAGCAGGGTTTGCCACGCCGCGAGCAGCGGCATAAAGCCGCTGCTACAAACACCTATTCCACGTGGGCCACGTCGAATTCGCGCACGTCGACGAAATGGCCGGCGATTGCGGCCGCCGCGGCCATGACCGGGCTGACCAAGTGTGTGCGGCTGTCCTTGCCCTGGCGGCCCTCGAAATTGCGATTCGACGTGCTCGCACTGCGCTCGTGCGGCGGCAGAACGTCCGCATTCATCCCGATGCACATGCTGCAGCCCGCATCGCGCCATTCGAAACCCGCAGCGGTGAAAATCTTGTCGAGCCCTTCTTTTTCCGCCTGCGACTTAATTCCACGCGAACCCGGAACAATCAGCGCCTGCTTGATGTTTTTCGCCACATGCTTGCCCGCAACAAGATGCGCGGCGGCGCGCAAATCATCGAGCCGCGAATTGGTGCACGAGCCAATGAACACGCGGTCCACGGGGATGTCCACGATGGGCGTGCCTGGCTTCAATCCCATGTACTTCAGCGCGCTTTCCGTAGCCTTCTGATCATTGAGATCCTTGAACTCGTGCGGATCCGGCACGCGCGAAGTTACGCTCGTGACCATGCCGGGATTCGTTCCCCAGGTGACCTGCGGAGCAATCTTCTCCGCTTGCAGTTCGACGGTCATGTCAAACTTTGCGCCGTCGTCCGTGCGCAATTGCTTCCAGCGCTCGACCGCTTCCTGGAACGCTTTGCCGCGCGGCACAAACGGCCGCCCTTCGAGATACGCAAACGTGGTTTCATCCGGCGCGACCATGCCAGCGCGCGCGCCGCCTTCGATGCTCATGTTGCATACGGTCATGCGCCCGTCCATCGACAGCGCGCGAATGGCCTCGCCTCCATATTCTGCGACGTGCCCGGTCCCTCCGCCGATGCCAATCTTTCCAATGATCGCGAGGATGATGTCTTTCGCGGTGACGCCTTTCGGCCGTTTGCCGTTCACCAGGATGTGCAGTGTCTTCGAGCGCGCCTGCACCAGGCACTGCGTGGCGAGCACATGCTCGACCTCGCTCGTGCCAATCCCAAACGCCAGCGTCCCAAACGCGCCATGCGTAGATGTATGGCTGTCGCCGCAAACGATCGTTTGTCCCGGCTGCGTGATGCCCAATTCCGGCCCAATAATGTGCACGATGCCCTGGTTGCGGCTATTCATGTCGAACAGCCGCACGCCGAATTCGCGGCAATTTTTCTCCAGCGCCTCAAACTGCAGCCGAGCATCGTTGTCGAGAATAGGGAGTGTGCGGTCCTTGGTCGGAACGGAGTGGTCCATCACCGCGAATGTGAGATCGGGGCGACGTACCTTTCGTCCCTCGGCGCGCAGACCCGCGAACGCCTGGGGCGATGTGCCTTCGTGGATCAAGTGCCGATCAATATAGATGAGCGCGGGCTTGCCGGACTCTTCCCAAACAACGTGACTGTCCCAGATTTTTTGATAAAGCGTTTTTGGTGGCATGGCGGTTCGTTATGAATTCTAGCACTCCCGCATTGGGGTGCAAATCACAGGGAAACAGCCCAAACAGCCAAAGGGCCGCAGATTGGAACAAGAGGCCCTACCAACGCGGTGTCGTTTACTGCTCGTCCACGGGCGTACGGCTGCGCGTGGCCGGGGTGGTGCACAAATAAGCGCGATAGGAGCAGAGGTCGTCAAGCAGGCCCTTGGAGTCCGAGAGAATCTTTGCCTTCTCGGCTTCGCCCACAAGCAGGATGATGTAGTCATCGCGCCCATGACTCATACCTAAAATGAATGGATATTGTTTGCTGAACCCGTTCCCGCCAATGTCCGCGTCCTTGAGGTTCGGCGCGTAAATCATGTAATGGGGCATGTTCATAGTTACCGGCGCCGGTGCTCTCGTGTATCCGCGCATTAACGGGGCGATCATGTAAGCCACCCCGGTTCGTGAAGGGTTGGGGTAATCCGTGCTTCCAATTCTCTTTGCGACCTCCTGATGGACCTCCTTGGCGCTCAGTCCTCGAGCTCTTAATTCCGCTGCGCGAAGGTAATCCTGCAAGAGAGTTTTGGATCCCTCCGCGTCGTAGCAAACCGGCCAGAAAATATCGTCCCGGAAAGGCTCGTCAAATTGCCAATCGCTTCGTACGACGATACAGCTAATCCCGTTTGTTCCCTGATGGCTGAGCACGTATCCTTTGGCCGGGTCCAACGCATAAGTCGTGGCATTGTCCCGAAGGTGGGGAGGGGCAGCGCTTAACGCGAAGCGGGTTTCCAGCGACTCCGGCATCCTTTCCAGCTTCGGAGGAGGGCTAGCCACACCGTCTGCAGTTTTCGTTTGCGCAAGGCAACCTACAGACAAAAGCATCTCCAAAATCGCAAAATGCGCGGCAAGCTTCATGGTTGAACCTCTTTCTTCAACAAAGGGTTCTTTGATTCTCACTGCACCGCGTTAGTTAAATATTGGCCAAGTTTCGCGTACCCGGAATGGCGAGGACGCCAGCCGGTCGGGAGCTTTCCGTCTGGCGCCTGCGGAATTGATCCAGGTAATGAACCTGGGACGGCGCGCTCCGTCTCGCACACTGGCAGTAGAATGTCGTTTTGCGCTGGCTCGCCTAGCGCGCTATTTGCCCGAGGATTTGCGGCGTTCGCAGAGCGTGACGATCTTCGTTGGATCAATCGCCTCGCTGTCCACTTGCATCTCGACGACTTTACCTTCTTTGTCGATCAGATAATTGATGCGCCGCGCGGCTTTGTATTGGGGGTTGTAGAGTCCGTATTCCTTGGTGACCTCGCCGCCCCAGTCGCTCAACAGCGGGAAGGTCACTCCGATTTTTTCCGCCCAAGCGTTATTGCTGAACATGCTGTCCATGCTCACACCCAATACTTGGGTGTCTGCAGCTTCCAGCTTTTGCAGGTTCTGCTGGAAGTTCTGCATTTGCTTCGTTCAACCACCGGTAAAAGCGAAAATATAAAACGCCAGCGCGACATTTTTCTTGCCGCGAAAGTCGTGCAGCGACACTTGCTTGCCGTGAGTGTCCCTTAGCGTGAAGTCTGGGGCCGTGTCTCCAACCTTTACGGTGGGTTCAGGCATAGCCTCCTTCTTTTCCTGCCCCCTCAGCAGGTTCAGGGAGGCGAGCCCTCCCAGAACGATCATCCCGAGCGCCGGGACCAGAAGTCCTCTTCGCATTCGTTTTTCTCCTCTTCGAATGTTCTGTCGCGTCAGCCGTCCCACGGAGCTGGCCGCAGGCGCGATAATACCAGAGGACACGCCTTTTCGCAGGTCAAGATTCGCGGTATCGTCAGAGCGAGGCGGAGGTGGCGGCCATGGCGGTCCGGACGATACGGCAACTCGGCGACCCGGTTTTGCGCGAGCCCTGCAAAGAAGTGGCGGATGCTTCCTCGCCGGACATCCGCGCGCTCGTCGAAGACCTTTCCGATACGCTTGCCTACTGGCGCAAAACTACAGGCTACGGCCGAGGCATCGCCGCGCCGCAAATTGGCGTGACCAAGCGGGTCATCTTCCTGCGTCTGCCTGGCGAAGACCCATGGCCCCTAGTCAATCCCAAAATCATTCAGCGCAGCGACGAACGCATCGTCGTGTGGGATGGCTGCCTCAGTTTTTTGTCCATCTTCATGCAAGTCGAACGCAACCGCGACATCACCGTGCAATACCAGGATTTGCAAGGCAAGTCGCACGAGATTCGAGCCGGCGAGCTGCGAAATCTCTCCGAGCTGCTTCAGCACGAAATTGATCATCTGGACGGAATTCTCTGCATCGACCGCGTCACTGATTTGCGGACGATTTGCACCAAAGAAGAGTTCGAAAAGCGACACCGCGCTGCAAGTCCCTATGCCACAGCCGCAAGCCAATAATTAGCGACCCTGCCGTTTTGAGTCCAAGCCGAGCCTTCACCTTGTGCGGGACCCCGTGTCACCGTACGCGGTGATGTAGCTCACGGAAGCACGATTCGCAAGGTGCTATGCAAAAGTACAGCCGGACAAGTTAGACGTAAGGGGAACGCCGAGCGATCAAAAGCTAGTCGCAGCTACGAGAGGAACTTGCCTCGGTCCGGCTGGGACGGAGGAATACCTTATGAGATTCGCAAGGGTAATATTTGCAATCGCCACCCTGGTCTTGTTCGTGACGGTGCTCGTCAGCCTGGCGCGCGCGGATCAATGGGATAAGAAATCTATCATTACCTTCAGTCAGCCTGTGGAGGTCGCCGGAACTGTGCTGCCGGCAGGGACGTATGTCTTCAAGCTTTATGACTCCACAGCCTATCGGCATATTGTTCAAATTTGGAATGAGGATAGCACCAAGCTAATCACCACCGTGATCGCCATCCCTAATTACCGGCTGGAACCAACCGGCGAATTGGTGACGAAGTTCCATGAGACGCCCGCAGGGTCGCCGCAAGCACTCCGCGCGTGGTTCTATCCAGGGGATAATTTCGGGCAGGAGTTCGTTTATCCGAAGCGGCGGGCTATCCAACTAGCCGAGGCATCCAAAGAAATCGTTCCTGCGGAGAAAGAAGAACCAACAGCCAGTAATTTGAAGACAGTTCCACTGGTTGCTGTAACACCGGAACAGAAGGAAGAACCGGTCACGGAAGCGATTCAAGTTCTTCCTATGCACACGGAACACGTAACGCCGCTGCCGCCGTCTGAGCCCATGCAGCTGCCCAAGACGGCAACCGAGGTGTCCTTGATTGGCTTGCTGGGCGCGGCGTTCATGGGCATTGCCTTTGGTTTGAAGGTGCTCGCAAAGCACCTTTCTTAGGCTTGATATTGAAGCTTGTGCCGCGAATCTTTGACGAAACCCCAGGCTTCGCGACATGTGAAAGACATAACATGCGTTTGGCCGATGAGGGTCATCCGAGAGGGCGCCACAGTATACATGCTGGGGTGCCCTTGCTCCTTTTGGCCTCTCTCATGTCTTTGGCGATTTGTCCGCCGTTCGTAACGGGGACAGGCGAGCAGGGGAGGATCTCGGTAACCACCGAACTGGTTGTTCTTCCCGTCAGCGTGACCGATGCTAGCGGAAATTTCGTTTCTGGCCTTGAAATGGAAGACTTCCGAGTCTTCGAAGACGGCCGACCGCAGAAAATCTCGCTTTTCGCCGACGAAAACAATCCCGTCACGGTAGGGCTGCTAGTGGATCGTAGTCGCAGCATGGGACCGAAGCTTCCCGGAGTCGCCGAAGCCGTGTTTGCATTCGCGCACTCAAGCAACCCGGACGACGAAATGTTTATTGTAGACTTCAGCGACAACGTCTCGGTGGAGCGGATTGGTGGGAAAGAGTTCGCGAATGATCCCAAAGAGCTGGAGAAAGCAGTTGCGGCCGTGACGGCCAGCGGCCAAACCGCCTTATATGACGCTATTGTTCAAGGATTGGAACGCTTACGGCAGGGCCATAGGGATAAGAAAGCCTTGGTGATCGTGAGCGATGGCGGAGACAACGTCAGCACCCACAAATTCAGCGATGTGCTGGACCTCGCGCGCAAATCGCAAGCAGTCATCTACGCCATCGGTTTGGTCGGAGAATCCGGCGAAGAAGAGAACCCAGCAGTCCTTAAAAAGCTCTGCCGGGAGACTGGCGGAATGGCATTCTTCCCACGCCCGCAAGAATCGGTCGCCGAGGTTTCCAAAAAAATCGCGCGGGATCTACGCGAACAGTACACTCTCGGATATTCGCCGGAACAAATCGATCATCGCGGCAAGTACCGGAAACTCGTTGTGCATGTTTCCGCACCGGGACGGGGCAAGCTGCAGGTCAGGACACGCACTGGCTACTCTACCGAGCCTGAGAAGCCTATACAGACACAACCTATAAGGAGCGAACCATAGGAATCCTAGGAAATGTTGCTGAAGGGTCTTCCAGAAGGTTAGCGCTCATCGTGCGCGTGGGCTTTTTCTTCTTCTTGGTCGTGGGATTTTTGTGTTTGGGCTATGCGGGTTACTACGTTATTGCCGAGCGGGCGTTTCAGACCATCGAAATGCGTAAGTTTGAACACAGTGCGCCGCTCGCGGAACCGCATCTCCCTATCAATGGGGAAGTCCTCGGTCGCATCACTGTGCCACGGCTGAACCTACGCGCCGTTATTCTGGAAGGAGACTCGCGCGGCGTGCTAGATAAGGCCATAGGGCATCTTCCTGGAACAGCAATGCCGGGAGAATGGGGTAACGTTGCACTCGCAGGGCACCGCGACCGGCTGTTTCGCCCGTTGCGTGACATTCGAGTAGGCGATTCCATCGCCATCGAGTCGTTTGGCGGGTCTTTTGACTATGAAGTTGTATCCACCTTTGTCGTGCCCCCTACCTCGACCGAAGTTCTTCATTCCACAAATCAGCGGGAGCTGACGTTAATCACCTGCTTCCCGTTCAATTATGTTGGGGCGGCGCCTAATCGCTTTATCGTGCGCGCCCGTGAAGTCGCGCATAAGGCCAAGTAGTCCGCAATTTTCGAAAATCTTCACTTCCATTTCAAAGCCTGTTGCGTGAGCATGTTTTGCCGTCCGTGTCTTCCGAGCAGCGAGGAAGCATACGGTCAGGGCGGTCGGCGGAGGAGCCGGCCACGCAACGGACGTGCGCGAGAAAATTCAGCGGTAGGTAGTGAGAAGGAACATGGCAACGCGAGAAAAAGTGAAGTGGGGAGTGCTCGGGGTGGCAGGAATTGCCGTGAAGAAGGTGATTCCTGCCATGCAGAAAGGCGAGTGGAGCGAAATCGCTGCCATTGCATCCCGTGATCTACACAAAGCGGAAGACGCCGCCACCAGGCTCCGTATCCCCATGGCTTACGGTTCATACGAAGAACTCCTTGCGG
>JAWOLO010000257.1:0-13693 GCA_033853375.1 Terriglobia bacterium | reverse complement strand
TGTGGAATCTTGAACGCCGTATGGTTGAACGCCGCTCCCAGCCAAGCGGTAGTTACCCAGGTAGTATGGCAGGACGTGCACGTCGTCGGATACGAAGCAGCGATGTGATTCGGCACGTTCGCGCCATAATTCTGCGCGTTTGTGTAGTAAGACTGATGGCAGCCGTAGCAGTCCGTAGTCGGGTATCCCGCCGTATAGTTGCCGCCGGTATGACAATCGGTGCAGGCGTTTACCATGGGCCCGATCGCACCGGTAACCGTTGTGCGCGGCGGGAGCATGTGTGGGCCCTGTAGCGGAAAGCCTGTTGTGCTGTGGTCAAACTTTCCATCCGACCAGAGAAGGGTGTCGTGGCACGTTGAACACATGGACGTCGAAAAGCCCGCGGCTATATGGTTCGGTACACTCCCTCCAATCGTCGTCGTGCTGTTCCACGCCGCCTGGTGACACCCATAGCAATCCGTGTTTGCTGCCGTGAGGTTGTAGTTGTTTCCCACATGACAATCGGTGCAGGCATTCACCTTGCCTGCAGGCGCTAACTGGTGCGAACCCGTCAAAGGCCAGCCCGTGGCACTGTGGTCGAAGACGACATTGGTCCATAGCGTCGGGTTGTGGCAGGTGGAGCAATTCGCCACTGCAAAAGGCGCACCTGCCGCCGAGTGCGTGGGGTTATTCGTCTGCTGCCAGGTTGTTAGATGGCACTGTGAGTTCCCGCAATCGGTCGGCTGGATTTGCAAATTGTAGTTGTTGTTGATGTGGCAGTCGGTGCAGGCGTTGACCTTACCTGCCGGCGCTAGCTGATGCGAATTGGTCAGTGGGAAACCAGTCGTGGAATGATCAAAATTTGCATTCTGCCACGACACGGTATTGTGACAATTGGAACAGGTGGCGATCGGAAATACCGTGGGCGCTGCCGAATGCTGCGGATTCGTGGTCTGCTGCCAAGTTGTAAGGTGGCAGCCCGCGTGCCCGCAGTCAGCGGCCGCAATTTGTAGGTTGTAGTTATTGCCGACGTGGCAACTCAGGCAGGGAACATTGGCGTGACCGTTGGTCAGAGGAAAACTGATCGGAGGGGCGGCGTGGTTGACCGTTACTCCGAACCAACTGTCGAAGGTATGGCAACTTTCGCAAGTCTGCGGGAACTGGCCGCTGACGTGGTTTGGCACGTTCCCGCCCATCGTTTGAGTTTGTTGATAATCCTTCAGGTGACACGAGACACAAGCGGTCGACAGCCCCTGGAACTGCCCGACCGCCGCACTTTTATGACAATCTTCGCATTGCACTGCGGCGTGGGCTCCCAGAAGTGGAAAGCGGTTCCGGTGATCTTTCACTTGCTGAACGGCAATTTTCCAGCCTTGAACCGTGTGGCAATCCGCGCAATTCGTGCCCATTTTTCTCTGATGAATGTCCGTGTGGCAGTCCTGGCAATTTTTGCCCACATTCGTGAAAACGGGCTTCATGTGGCACTGTGTGCACTCCACTCTTTCGTGCATTCCTCGGAGTGGGTACTTTGTCTTGTTGTGGTCGAACTCGGGAACTGCCTTGATGGGACGCCATCCGGTGGATGTGTGGCAGTTTTCACACGGGATCGCGAGCGCACCGTGCGGACTTCGCGTGCTCTGCCGCTGAAGCGCTGGAGTTGGAGCACTGGCTGGCTGCCAAGCGAATAGGAGAAGCCAGCTCAGAACCTGGAGTAGCGCGTGCGTAAGTGCCCCCTGAACTTACATTTACCCTCGACTTTCTCGTGGGTGCAGTCTTCCGAGAGCTGATGATTAATTTTGGGTCCCGAAGTGGGATTCAACAACTGTCCGAGTGTCCAGTTCTAGGCCAGTTGATTGGCCACTTCTAATTCGCCGCATGCACCGAAAGAACTGTTCGGGAATGCCACATTCAACATTGGTTGCACTTGCACACAGTCGCGTTGCTCCCAAATCACGATTTGTGGAGTCCGGGAGCGAGATTCTTGCGGTTTTTCCTTCTTCTTCGTCTGTCACAACAAGGCTGCACCGGCCCAGACGGTTCAAACGCATTTGCTTGATTTTGTTCAGTGAATCTCTGTTTGTGAGGTTTCCGCGCTACCGGGGCTTTATTTCGGGGCCGTGACAGTCGGAACACTTCGACGGTACCCTTTTGTAAATGACAACCGCCTTGCCTCCGACCAACACGCTTTCTTTGTGACACTTGTCACAAGCTACATTGGCGTGTCCACCCTGCAGTGGGAAATGCGTCCGTGTATCGTGGTTGAAAGTGGATGGAACCCATCTCTGCGAATTGTGGCAATCCGCACAAGGGGTCTTCCCGGACTTTGCAAATTGGCCGGCATGGGCATCTTTGTGGCAATCCTCACAATTCTGCGAAGTCCCTTTGAATTGCACTTGCGTGGCGCCCACAGGCGCCTTATGGCAATCACCACATTTCGCCGCGCGATGCGCCCCAAGCAGTGGAAACTTCGTCTTCGAGTGGTCAAACCCGCTGATGTTCGCCCAAGACCTCGTGTCGTGGCAAGCTTCGCAACCCAGCAGGGTGCCGTTCGCGCGGCGCTGCGCCATACGATCTTTGAAGTCGCCATGATGCGGGTCCGCATGGCATGCGGTGCAACTCATGTCGGCAAAGTGGAACGGCAAGACTTTGTCCGTACGGCCAGCGGCTCCCGTCTTGTGACAATCCGAGCAAGGCACGGCCGCGTGTGCGCCCGTCAATACGAAACGGGTGTTCCGATGTTTGGCGATCGTAAACGTCGACCGATGGAAATCCTGAACCGTATGGCAACTTTCACATTTGTTTTCGTACGGCGCTGCGGCAAACTGGCCATCGTGCGCGTCCTTGTGGCAGTCCGTACAGGCTGCGAATTTCACCTTGTAAATTGTATTTTTGCCGGCGGGTATATGGCATTTCCCGCACTCAACAGAAACATGCTTTCCCCTCAAGGGATAACCGGAAGTGTCGTGTTCCTTTACGCCAAATAGCGACGGCTTCCAGCCTTCGACGGCATGGCATTCCGCGCACTCGCCCTTCCTCGGGCGCGACGCAAACTGGCCGTTGTGCGGGTCCGGCTTGTGGCAGTCGGCGCAATTCGCAAACCGCAGAGGCTTCTTGAAGTCGCCGCTCAAATGGCATTGTGCACAACTCACCGTCGCATGTTTTCCCAACAGAGGATATTTTGTCTTTGAGTGATCGAACGCGAACGTAGAGAGCAGTTTCTTCCAGCCGGCCGTCGTGTGGCAGTCTTCGCAGCGCTGTTTAAATGAGCCCTTATGCGGATCGATGTGGCAGGACGTGCAGGTGTCGAACTTCATGTCCCGGTATCGCGGCGTTCCGCCTGGCACATCCGGCTTATGACACTTTTCGCAAGCAACCTGAATGTGCAGGCCAGTAAGCGGATAGCGCGTTTTCGAATGGTCGAACTGCTTGGCGGCTTTCCAATCCGCGAAATTGTGACAACTCTTGCAATCATTTCCAAGTTGTCCCCTGTGGGGATCTTTGTGACACGTCACGCAATTCTGCGACAGCCCCAAGAACGACTTCGACAGGTCTTTCATCTTGATGAAGGCTCGTTCATTCGGGACCATGTAGCCCGGCATATGGCATTTCTCACAGGGAACTTCTGCGTGCTTTCCTTCGAGCGTGTACCCGGTCAGCCGATGGTCAAATTGTTTTTGCGAAGGTTCCCAGTGGATTAAATTGAAATCCTCCCCGTTATGCTCTAAGTGGCACCGAACGCAGTCCTTCCCGTTGGGGTTGTGCATTTGAAGCTGGAAGTGGTAGCCGTGCTTGCTGCTCAGGCGTTCGGCAATTTCTTTATGGCAATCCAGGCACTTGAAGGTCGGCGTGCTGGTACCGAATTGATGGCAACTCGCGCATTGCGTGGTCCCGGTTAGCGATTGGTGTGCTTTCGAGAGCGGCCCAGGAGAGATTTGCGCTTGTACGGGAATCGGTACCGCGAAGAAAAACGTCAGAATGCACGCCAACCCGAAAGCAGCCTTCAGGAAGATTAGTCCCAGCGATTTGGATACACCCTTCGTGCGGCTTTCGAGGTAGTGCAAGCAATCCTCCGTCAAGGTCGGGCAACGGGGTTCGAACCGACATTCCGCGTCTGGGTTGCTTCAAAATAACACGGCCCGCAGTCATTCTCGCGCTACGCAATATTTCCTGTGCTCATTTTGGAAGCTGTCCCCTTAGACAGTGGCTTGTAACGAGCGCGTTGGCCGTTCCTTCTCGGTTCACCGCAGTAAAATATCTCAGAGACCGCTTACTGCCCGAAAAACCGACACAACCTGTCTCGAAGTTACTGCGCGATTTAACACATGCTTCTCTGCAAGATGGCCCAATCCGGACCAATCGGACCGGAACTGTCGCAATTTCCAACAGTCTGTTGAAGATTGCAACACCTTGTGGCTCAAAGACATAGAAGAATCTAAGAGGGGTGGTGGACTTTGCACCATTACGGGCCATGCCCTGCATAGGTACATAGTGGGTCGCCATGATGCTTCTCCCTCTAATGCGGCGCGGCGAGTTGGTGTGTACGCCTTTCTTACTAACCGCAGTGATAACCATCACACTTTTCAGTGCCGCGTTGGCGCTTGCAGATGTTCATCCGGTCCCTCTCGACAAGAACACAGATCCCGCAAAGTGCGCCGCTTGCCATGAGAGCAAGGCAAAAGGCAAGTTCGTCCATTCCGCAATTCCCCTTGGATGCAACGTTTGTCACGAAGTTCGCGTGAACCGGGACGTCACCCGCGTAAAACTAATCGCTACTTCTCCTGCGAGCCTGTGCCTCACCTGCCACGCAGATAAAAACGCTGCAGAACTCAAAGGAACAGTTCACAGTCCGGCAGTTCGCGATTGCTTGAAATGCCATGACCCGCATACTTCCGAGAACAAATATCAGTTGCTGAAGCCAACCTCTGGCGATGAGAAGAGCAATCTTTGTTTAACTTGCCATCGTATCGGCCTCGATGTGCCTGAAAAAGGCAGCCGGCACTTGGCTCTCGACACAGGTTGCGACACTTGCCACGTCAACCACAAGACCGGAGCGAGTCCGGATCGCGAATTTCAATTTCACCTGACAAAAGCCTCGCCTACCCTTTGCCTGGACTGCCACGATGCGAAAGACAGCTCCCTTGCCAAGGCTCATCAAAACCAGCCGTTCGAGAAGGCCGATTGTTTGACCTGCCACGATCCACACCAGTCTGATCGGCCCAAGCTGATGCAAAGGTTTGTGCACTTTCCATTCGGCGAGAAACAGTGCGAGGTCTGCCATCAGCCGGCAAAGGATGGCAAGGTCGTTTTGACCCAAGCCAGCGCCAAGGAATTGTGCGCCACTTGCCACGCGGAACAGGCGCAGAAGGTTGAAACCGCGAAAGTCCAACATCCCGGGGCGATGGGAGACTGCACTGATTGTCACAGTCCGCACGCCGGCAAATCGCCGGGCTTCCCGAAGCCGGATGCGGTAAGCGTTTGCCTGAACTGCCACACGGATCGCGCTGAGGATGCCAAGAAACATTTTCTGCACCAGCCGGCGTTTCGCCAGGGTTGTGCGACCTGCCACGATCCGCACGGGGGCGACCGGCCAAAGCTTTTGCGTGCGGATGGCAATGCCCTCTGCCTCGAGTGCCACGGATCGGAGTCACAACCGCAGAAATTAGAAGCCGAGCGTGTCTTCACGATCTTCAACGGCACCGTGAAGCTACCGAATGACTACTTCCAGAAAAATAGAGTTCCGCTTCTTCCTTTGCGCTTTGGATTTGGTCATCCCGTGGACGGCCATCCGGTTTCGGATGTGGCCGACCCGAAAGACGTCACGAAAGTCCGGTTCGCGATGAATTGCCTGACCTGCCATCAGCCTCATGCCTCGTTGAAGGCCGGGCTGCTGGTGAAGGACCAGGAAAACAACATGGCTTTTTGCGACACCTGCCACAAGAACCGGATTGAGATGAGCAAGTGATGCGGAGCGACGCGATGCAGAAAACCTCGACAACCTCGACTCGCAAATTTCAAGCAAACAGCTTGCTCGCGATTTTGCTCACTTTAACTCTGGCCGTGCCGACCTTCGCGGGCGGCGACAAAAAAAAGAAAAAAAAGACGGACGCCGCGGACCAGCAGAAACCTGCGCCAAAGGTGGAAATCGATACCTCGAAGCTGGTTTGGCCCAGCCCGCCCTCGATCGCCCGCGTTCGTTACCTCAACTATTTCGCAGGCATGAAGATCGATTACACGCCGCCCCCCAAGAAGAAAAAGCAAGGTTGGATGGACCGTCTGGCGGGCACAAAGGCGGAAAGCGAAACCTTCAACGTTAAGGATTTTCCGTTCCAGCTCCTGGGGCCCTATGGCATTGCGATTGATTCCAAAGGCTTGGTTTACGTGGCCGATCAGAAAGTCGGCGCGATCTTCATTTTTAATACGGCTACGCGCGACGTTCAGCTCATTCGCAATGGCTATGAGGCGCATTTCGGCCTCATTAACGGGCTGGCCATCGACGATGACGATCGTCTATTCGTCTCCGACGGAAAACTACATCGCGTTTTGATTTTCAGTTCTGATCGTCAAGCAATCAGCCAGATCAACGAAAACCTCGTGGACCCCGTGGGCCTGGCCATCGACCGCCAGAACCGCTTCTTGTATGTCGTGGATACGCAGCAGGATCAAGTTCTGGTCTTTGACGCGGACACTCTGAAGTTGCTTCGAAGAATTGGCACCGGCGGCAAGAATCACTGGCTCACCACGCCCGGAGACTTCGGCGCTCCTTCCAACGTCGCATTGGACAAAGAAGGCAATGTCTACGTGACGGACACTATGAACAATCGCGTCGAAATTTTTGACCCCGACGGAAATTTTCTCAGCCAGTTCGGAAAGCATGGAGATGGCCCGGGATACTTGGCTCGGCCGAAAGGAATCGCTGTCGATTGTGATGGTCACATCTGGGTGGCGGATTCTTACCAGGACCGCGTACAGGTTTTCAACCGCGAGGGACAGCTTCTGACCTACTTGGGCGGCCACGGACATTTTCCAGGGCAGTTTGAAGCCCTGATTGGTATCGCCATCGACAAAGAAAACCGTGTGTTCACGACAGAGCAGTATCCCGGCCGCATGCAGATGTTCCGTTATGTGACCGATGCAGAAGCTGCGGCAGAGAAATCCCGCCGCGAGGCGGAGCAGGAAAGGACGACGCCGAAAACTGGGGATTCGCCGTCGCAGAAAGGTGGTGGACAAAGCAAAGAAGAAAGTAATGCGTCACCGCAGGCCCAGAGGGAGTTTGCGCATCCTGACAAAGGCCAGGACAGGAATGCACATGGCGGGCTTGTGGATCCCCGGTTCATCGCAGTGGATTTATCGAACGCAGTGGAATCTGTGTTCGGCAACACTTACAGGAGGTTTTGATAATGAAGAAAATTCTGTTCGTCTTCGTTGTGTTCCTGGCTGCTGCAAGTTTCGCGGCGGCGCAGAACTACGCGCCGTCGACTGACGTCCTCGGCGCACATCTCAACTACGGCCGTGGCTGCACAGCTTGCCATGCCCCGCATAGCGGCGTGTATGGCGGCGGCAACGCCAAGACCGCCGACCAGACGGCCGGCAACGTTGCACTGTGGGGCCAGGATGTCGGCTCGCTCTATGGCCAGACAATCCAGACCGGCCAGAGTTCGCACGGTGGACCCGTGCCAGAGACTCTTCCTACCAGCTTCAACGCAGGCACACCCGACGTGGGTGGCGTTCTCACATGCCTTAGTTGCCATGACGGCAACTACGCGCAGGGCGCCATGATGAAGAATCAAGTGTTTGAGACGCTTCCTTCTACGTACGGTACATATAACACGATTCCAACCCTGCTCGGCAAGGATGGCACGACGGCAGGCAATTACCTCAACGACCACCCAGTGGGGCTCAACGCGGTGATGACCTGCCAGGGGACCTACGATTGGGACTGCACGATTGACGCCACCGGTAAAGTTCTGATGACTGGCGCCAAGTCTTCCCTGTTCGTGCAGAACTACGGCTTCTTCGTGTCACCCGGTGCATACAATAACAAGCCGGTGGTTCTCTGCACGACCTGCCACAACCAGCACGTGATGAACGTGGTGAAGGTCACCGCCTCCAAGAGCGGTCTGACCCCAGGCTACTACCAGACCATGTTCTTCATTCGTGCTCCCTATAACCCCGGCAATACCACTCCGGGCGCCAACTCGGTGGCGCAGTTCTGCCGCCAGTGCCATGGAGCAGAAGCCAACGAAATGAACAACGGCACAGCCGGGACCATCTTCTGAACCTTGCGAGGGGAGAGAGCAAATCTCTCCCCTCCTTCTCAACTCCGATTGCGAGGAGGAGTCATGAAGCGAGCGATGACGATCTGCGGGACGGTTCTAGTAGCGTTGCTGCCTGCGCGCGCCCAGGTCAACACCTCGCACACCTCGATTGCGGCTGCGACGCGCGCTACTCCCACCACTCAGACGCAAGTGCTCGGCAAACCTGTTGCGCTGGTAAATGGCTCCGTGCTCACGGATCGTGATTTGCTTCGTGAAATGTATTTGATCTTCCCTTACGCTCGCCAACATAACGGTGGATTTCCAAAAGAAATGGAAGCTGGCATTCGAGAGGGCGCTCTGCAGATGATCATTTTTGAGGAATTGGTTTACCAGGAAGCTCAGCGGCGGCACATGACGGTTGCTGGTCCAAAACTGCAGCAGGCCGAAGCGGAATTCAGGAAGCAATTTGCCACTCCAGAGCAATTTCAAGAGTACTTGAAGTCCGAATGCAACGGTTCTCAGTTACTGCTGCGTGAAAAAATTCGCCGTTCGCTGCTGATCGACGCGCTACTCGATGCCGAAGTGGCCGGCAAGGCCAAAGTCACGTTCGCTGAGGCCAAGGCTTACTACGACAAAAATCCTGCGCCCTTTCAATATCCCGAGTCCTTTGCCTTCCAGACGATTTCTGTTTTGCCTCCTGAAAAAGCCACTCCCAAGCAGTTGCAGGAAGGCCGCAAGCGCGCCGAGGATGCCTTGCGTCAGGCGAAGGGTACGAAGAGTTATGAAGAGTTTGGGCTGCTGGCCGAGAAAATTTCTGACGATGACTACCGTGTGATGATGGGCGACCACAAGTTTGTAGACCGAGCGAAACTCGCCCCGAACGTGGTGCAAGCTCTGGTGGCAATGCAGCCCGGTCAGGTCAGCGAAATTATTCAAATCGGCCAGGCTTATACCATCGTCCGCCTGAACAAACATGTGCTGGCGGGCAAAATGACCTTTGCGCAAATCAAAGACAAGTTGAGGAAACAGCTCGAAGACAAGAAAACGGAAGAACTTCGCGCCGCCTTGGGTAAGAAACTTCGGAGCACAGCGAAGGTGGAAGTGTTGTAACCGAGCGGAAGGCTTTGGATTTTATGCAAGCAATTCATCGAGTGGCGAAATTCACGAGACTGGCGATGCTCCTCTTGTCCGCATCCAGCGCTTTCGGACAGGTCCAAGTGGGCGACGCCAGCATGAACATGAATGGCACCATTTCAGGCGGTTATTCGGCGGCCTATGGCAATGCGATTGGCTCCTCGCACACCTTCGGCTTTGGCGGAGCAAGCACTCTCTCCGGTTCTTACTATGACCCGGGCTTCCTGACCTTCAATTTTTCTCCCTATTACAATCAATCGCGTGCCAATTCCAATTTTCAGTCCATTACCGACAGCACCGGATTCAATTTCAGCTCTGGTATTTTCGGCGGGAGCCATTTCCCCGGATCCATCAATTACTCGCGCGCCTATAACAGTGAAGGGAATTTCGCGTTGCCGGGCCTGCCAAATTACACGACGCACGGAAATAGCGATGCGTTCGGCATCAACTGGTCCGAGAACGTACCCGGTTTGCCTAGCTTGTCAGCGGGTTTCCAGAAAGGCAGCAACGAATATTCTGTGTACGGCACCAATGACAATGGCAGTGCGGGATATCACTCCTTCAATCTCCATTCCGGCTACGTGCTCGACGGCTTCTCGCTCAGCGCCTTCTATCAGAATGGAACCGCGCATTCCTTGCTTCCTCTGGTGTTCGCGAATGCGCAGCAGCCCCTTATGGTGAATTCCAACTCCGACGGTTATGGCTTCGGCGCATCCCATTCTCTCCCACTGCATGGGACGATTTCTTCGACTTTTACCCGGACGAACTTTGGGACGCAGAACCAAGGGTTCGACTTCAACGGAACCGTAGATTTGATCTCCGCGACTGCGGGTATTCAGCCCACCCAGAAACTGCATTTCTCTGTGAGCACCAATTACTCCGACAATCTGACGGGTTCCATCTATCAGGCTCTTGCCCCATCTGGAATCTTCATTCCCCCGGTCAGCCAAAATGAAAAATCCAACTCCATCGACACCTTGGCGACAACCAGCTATTCCATAATGCCGAACCTGCAGGTACAAGGCGATGTTGAGCGCAGGGATCAAACCTTCCTGGGAGAAACTTTCGGCGCTACCACCTACGGCGCGGGCGCGATTTATTCTCACGGACTTTTCGGCGGCAACTTCAACGGTTCTGTCTTTGCCACAGACAATCACCTGGACAATTCCAGCCAGAATACTCTTGGATTAACGACAACGATTAACTACAACCGTCAAATTCAACTCTGGGCCGTCAGCGGCTCCTTTAGTTATGCCCAGAATGTGCAGACCCTTCTGGTTTCCTACACTACCTCTTTCTTCAACTATTCCGGGCAAATCCGGAGGCGTTTCAAGAGATTCTCCTGGAGCGGCGGTGCGGGCGCTTCGCGGACTGGCTTCACAGCGCTGCCCGGCGAGGAAAGTCACAGCGAAAGTTTTAACACCAGCCTTGGTTTCGGGCGCTGGATTACGGCCAGCGGCGGCTATGCCACTTCCAGTGGAATCGCTGTTCCCACCGGCACTGGATTAGTGACCCCGCCTCCTCCAACTCCCGTCCCACTCCCTTCGTTGTTGATTCTTTACGGTGGACACAGTTTTTCCTTTGGCCTAGGAAGCAATCCCTTGAAAAGGCTCACCATCGGTGCGAGTTACTCCAGAGCGACAAGCAACACCACGAACGGGGGAATCGGTTCCTGGAACGCGAACAAGCAACTGAACACATTTTTTCAGTATCAGTTCCGCAAGATGTACCTGAACGGGGGCTATGCCACTTTGTCACAAGGATTCAGTGCGTCGCCGACAGCGCCCGCCACGGTTTCATCCTATTTTCTAGGAGTCTCCCGTTGGTTCAACTTCTTCTAAGTCGGGTTGCGCTCCGCACACTAACCTATCTGGCCGTGTGTTTGCTCCTCTGTCTAGCGCCGGTTTGGGGAGCTGAGAAGACCAAGAAGAAGGTCGCAGATCAAAATGTTCCTAATTTGTTGCTCGAAGGCGGACGCAAACTCACCTACGAACGCAATTTCAGTTGGGAGCGCGAGGTCAAACCCAAGCGCGGATTCTGGAACAAGCTCGTCGACGTTGTCGCTGGCGAACCGCAATTTCATTCGCTCGTGCGGCCCTACAGCATCGTCACTGATTCGCGCGGCCGCATCATTGTGAGCGACCCGGGAGCGAAGGGCGTACATGTCTTTGATTTCGATCAGAAAAAATACAAGTTCCTTTCGCGCCAGGAAAAAGGCCTGGAATCGCTCGTCGCGCCGCAATGCGTGGCCGTCGACTCCAAAGACAATATCTACGTGACTGATTCCGAAACTGGAAAAATCTTCGTCTTCGAGGCGGGCGGCAAATTCAGCCACACCATTGGCAGCTTGAAATACGGTGAAGGTTTCTTCAAGCGTCCCACGGGCATCGCCATCGACTCCGAAGCAGGCCGCATCTACGTCTCCGACACTTTGCGGAACAAGATCTATGTGATGGATATGAAGGGCAGTGTGCTACAGACCATCGGACAAAAAGGTTCTGGCGATGGTGAGTTCAACTTTCCCACCGAGCTTCGCTTGGACGGCTCCGATCTGATCGTCGTGGACGCGATGAACTTCCGCGTTCAGGTGTTGGATCGCTCTGGTACGTTTCGCTATGCCATTGGCAAGCTCGGCGACACGACCGGTTCGATTTTCCGTCCCAAGGGCATCGGGATCGACTCCGAGGGCGACCTCTACGTCGTCGATGGCTTATGGAGCATGGTCCAGGTCTTCAACCGCCAGGGCCAGTTGCTCTACTACTTCGGCCAGCGCGGCAACGGCGCCGGCCAGTTTCAGTTGCCCGCAGGATTATTCATCGACCGCAACGACCGCATTTATGTCGTCGATTCCCTCAATCGCCGCGTCCAGGTGTTTCATTACTTTGGCTTGCCGAAGCAGCATGCCGCGGGAGGGGGAGGCTCATGAAAGCCAGGCTCCTCTTCGTGTGCGCAATCGTGCTTGTGTTAGCGGGTGGCGTTCGCCCCCAAACCACGGGTGACGTAATCGGCGTTCACGACCTGACCACCGGCAGCAAATCCCCCATTACCGGCATGCGCGCCGGCTCCTGCCAGTATTGTCATGCGCCTCACTCCGGCATCGGCAATGCTCCTCTTTGGAATCAAACCCTGTCGGTCCAGACCTACACTCCCTACAGCAGCACGACCTCCGTGGAAACTGGGAACCCACAGCCGCCACTCGGCAGAGACAGCAGCTTGTGCCTGAGCTGCCACGACGGCACCGTCGCGCCCGGACAAACGGTGGTTTACGGCGCCGTGACCATGACCGGCTCCATGTCTTCGCCTGATGTGTTCGGAACAAACTTGCAGAATTCCCATCCTTTCAGTCTCGTCCTGCCGCTTAAAGATTCCGTCGATCTTGCTGCTTCGCTGGTTTCGCAAGGGAAAACCACAGATCCTACCGGCGCGGTCAAGCTGATCCTGGGAAATATCGAATGCACTTCCTGCCACGACCCGCACGTTCAGGCGAAAGATCCGATCTCGCAAAACTTTTTGGTTCGCGATAGCTCCAATGGCCAGCTTTGTCTCACCTGCCACGATCCCAATCGCAACATGACCGGCACGGTCAACCCTCTCATGGGATGGACCACCGGCATTCACACCACCGCCACGAACAAGACCATTGCTCAAGCCAATGTCGGTAGCTACCCGACCGTCGCCCAGAATGCATGCCTTTCTTGCCACACGCCCCACAATGCTGCCGGTGCTGCGCGTCTTCTCCGCGGTTCAAACGAACAGGCGTGCATTGCGTGTCATTCGGGTGGCTCTAATTTGTCCCCAAGCATCCCAAACGTTTTCGCCGAGTTCGCGAAAATTGGTCATCCGTTCCCCGCGGGAGCGAATTCCCACGACGCCGCCGAAAGCCTCGTCCTCAACAGCAACCGCCACGCCACGTGCGCCGACTGCCACAACGGTCACGCCTCGAATCAAGTGACCACTTTCCCGCCGCCTCCTCTCACTCGCGCTTCGCAAAACGGCGTTTCCGGCGTCAACGCTTCCGATGGCGTGTCCGCCGTGAATCCCTCTGTGAATCAGTATGAAAATTGCTTGCGCTGCCACGGAACCAGCGCAGGGAAAGTGGCTAATCCTGTCTTTGGCTATCTTCCTGTGCGCGCGGTGTCCGGGGGCGATTTTCTTAACGTCATTCCTCAGTTTGCCTACACCAGCACTTCCAGCCATCCCGTTACGCATGTGCGCAGCAGCGGGCTGCCGCAACCAAGCCTCCTGGCCAACATGCTGAATCTCGACGGCGTCACGCAGGGCCGCAGCATGGGAACACAAATTCTCTGCACGGACTGCCACAACAG
>JAWOLO010000256.1:0-3555 GCA_033853375.1 Terriglobia bacterium | reverse complement strand
AAGTCAGAAGTATTGCGGCAAATCCCAAAACCGAGGCTGCTTCCTGTCTTTGTCCGAAAGAATCGCTTCGGCTTCCGTAATCGGCCAGGCAATGGCCAAATCAGGATCGTTCCAAAGCAGCCCTCGGTCATGTTCAGGAGAATAGTAATTCGTCACCTTGTAGATCACCTCTGTGTTCGTCTCCAGTGTGCAAAACCCATGCGCGAAGCCAGCCGGAATCAGAAACTGATTCCAATCTGCGGCGCTGATCACTCGGGCCACGTGTTTTCCATAGGTCGGGGATCCCCAGCGGATGTCCACCGCCACGTCATAAACCGATCCCCGGATAACGCGCACTAGTTTGTCTTGCGCGAAAGGGGGAATCTGGAAGTGCAAGCCGCGCACCACACCCCGCTCCACCGACAGCGAATGGTTGTCCTGCACGAATTCCAAATTCGCGCCCACCTCCGCGAGTCCAGCCTTGTTATATGTCTCCGAGAAAAATCCGCGGTGATCTCTGTGGATTCGTGGCACAAGCAGCTTTACGTCGGCGATCTCCGTCGCCAGCACTTGCAGGGAAGGAACGGCACTAGCGGCCATGGAGCCCTCCATTGGTTCGTTGTGAAACTGCTTTTTGACCGCTCTGAGATGGCGAAACAAAAAGCTGCTTTTTCGAAGCTGCCGCCGCCAGGGCGAGTTCTTCCGCCAGCATCGCTTTCTCGCGCATCATCTTCGTTGCGCGCCAGAGGGATTCAAACGTTCCAGCGTCCGTCCACCCGCCTTCGATGGTTTCGTACTCTAGCTTTCCTTCTAGGACGTAGGAATTATTAACGTCAGTGATTTCCAACTCCCCCCGGCCCGAGGGCTTTAGGGGACGCACGCGGTCGAATACGGTCCCGTCGTAGAAATACACCCCGATGATGGCGTAGGGTGAGGCCGCCAATTTAGGCTTCTCCTCGATCTTCACAATTCGCTTGCCTTGAAACGCCGGCACGCCGAAGCGCTCGGGATCCGGCACTTTCTTCAGCAACACCAGCGCGCCTTCCTCTTGCCTCTCAAATCTCTCCTTCGACGCTTGAATGCTGTTTTCCAGAATGTTATCGCCCAGTATCACGCAGATTTTCTCGCCCGCCGCGAACGGCTCCGCCAGCCGCAGCGCGTCCGCAATCCCTCCTTCGCCTTCCTGGTACGCGAAGCTCAATTGCTTTAGACCAAAATCCTTCCCGTTGCGCAGCAGCCGCAGAAAGTCTCCCGCGTTGTTGCCTCCCGTCACGATCAGGATGTCCTTGATTCCCGCATCCACCAGCGTCTGGAGCGGGTAATACAGCATCGGCTTGTCATACACAGGCAGCAGATGCTTGTTCGTCACCCGCGTGAGCGGATGCAGCCGCGACCCCGTCCCTCCTGCCAAAATCACACCCTTCATCGAGTTCCCCCATTCTTTTTCTTGGACTGTTTTTCACACCGGCGCCAAATCCGCTTCGTCTATCTCAATGGCCATCGACCGCTGGATCAGATCGAAAGAGAGGACCAGGCGGCTGCGATTCTTGCGCCGCAAGATGATTCCTTCCATTCCCGCGAGCGGTCCGCGCACCACACGCGCACGCCGTCCCGCCTGCAAATACGGATGCGGCTCGGCTCTCCATCCCTGCCCCAGGAACTCCCGTATCCTCTCTATATCCTCCTGTGGCATCGGCGTGGGGCTCCCATTGAAGCCCACCAGCCTTACTACGCCTGGAACCTGCAGGGCGCGAAGCCGCTCCGGAGCCGCCAGAAGAACAAACAGGTAGCCTGGGAACAGTGGCAGTTGCAGCCGCACCTTGCGATCCTTCCACCGTCGCACCGATTCGTATTGTGGCAGGAAGTGCTCCAGGCCACGGCCCGCTAACTGTCCTGCCACGCGCCGCTCATGGTTGGCGCACGTATATACCGCATACCACCGCGCCTGCGCTGTGGCCATTTCCTCGCCCCACAAAACGCTCGACCTATCAACCACCGCCGTAGTGGACTGAACTGGGTGTGAATGAATTCCGCCAGGTTGAATAATCGAAGCGCTCATTTTTCTCTCTACACAGCTCCGCCCCGTCACTTACAGGCGATATGTGACCTAACCCTTTACTGTTCTTTAACTTACAAACACCCTTGCAATTCTTTCTTCTTCGAGGACCTCTTACTGCTTTTCCGTTCCCTCTGATAACGACTGGTCATCCAGCCGTCCCAGAATTCCGTTTTCCTTCCCGCTAGAACTGCTGCCGTTTCGCATAGGCCATGGAACGCGCGCTTTCACCGTTGCCACGACTTCCTGTGCGAGCATCTTGCGTGGATCAGTTGGATCTGCTTGCTGCCACTGGTTGGCTCCCAACACCCAAACCACGGACATCGACAAAGCCAGAACTGTCCCGAGAAACATGATCAACAACCGCGGAGGAAACGACTTCCTCTCCGGGACCTTACCTGGATCCAGGACCTTGACACTAGGCGTTTCCTTTGCTTCTTGGACTTTGGCCAGTTCGTATTGCTGCGTCAGTAGTTCGAAGACAGTCTCCTGGATTTTGGCGCGCCGATAGTAGTCCGAATATTTTGCTCCAAGGAGCGGCAAACTCCTGATTGTGGGATAAGGCAGGCCACCCGGTTCCATTGCAGCCTGGTCTGCAGGCGGATCGGCTGTTTGTCCTGGACGCGGGTCCGCGATTTGTCCAGGCTGTGGATCGGCAGCTTCATTTTTCGCAGAGTTCAATGCCGGAGCATTCTTCACCGTGTTGTTTGGCGTGCCACCAAGTTTTTGCAGTTGTCGGCGAAGCTCCGCGACACGACCCTGCATCGCGCGAACGCGCGCATTGTTGTCTGTGTAAATTTGCCGGAGCCCTTCGAGTTGCGACTGCGCAGCGATCAGTTCGCCGGCAATTGTTCCGGCGGCATCCAGCATGGCCTTGCCTTCTTGCTGGATGTCGAGCGTGTTGTTCTTGCTGGAGAATTGCGCAAGCTCGTTGGCAGCTTCGTCCAGATCTCGTTTTGCAACTTTGAGACGTTCTTCGAGGAATATGCGTTCGCGGTGAGCGGAAGAAGTTGAAAGTTCAGCCACCAGTGAATTTAGTTCGTCGACGTATGCGTTGGCAATTGCCGCGGCGCGTTGGGGGTTGTGATCCGTCACGCTAATGCTGATAATCCCGCTCTTGCGGTCTTCCGAAATCGATGTGTTTTCGTCGAGGCGCCTGCGTGCATCCGTGCTGAGCCGGCTGCCGTATACTTTTCTCAAATCGAATTTCTCTACGAGCCGGTCCTCAGAGGTCTCGCTTCTGAGCATTCCAACAAACAAGGCACCCGAACTCTTGATTCCTAACAAATCCCCCGCCATAGCGCCGATTCCTCCGGCTTTTGCTGCCATTCCCGCCATCATTGCAAGGGCTGACGAAGATTGCTGATCCGGTGGCATGAGTTGCGCCGTCGAGGTGTAGGATTTCGGTATCAAGAAAGCCACAAGCGTAGACGCCAGTAGCCCCACGCCAGTTGCACGGAATAGAAAACGGCGACGGTCCCAAAGCAAACGAACGCGCTCCGCCTGCAATTCGCGCGAGT
>JAWOLO010000255.1:0-4428 GCA_033853375.1 Terriglobia bacterium | reverse complement strand
GAGCGGCTTGGCGAAGACCAGCAGCCGGCCGGAGACCGACGTCGCCGAGGCTTGGCCCAAGCTCACATGAAACACCACTTGCGCGGGCAGCGCTTGCGTAGCGATTGCAGCACTTGTCAGAAGTAAGACAAACAGTGCCTTCATAATCTTCATATTTCATACCCTCAGTTTGTCGTGAGGTGCCTACTTTCGTCTCACTAACCGCCTGCAGCGGAGTCCCGCGAAAGGGACCGGCTGTCCATCAACGAGGAGCTTCGCTGGGCGGAAGCAGCTTAGGACGTCCGGCTTTACTATTCAGATCGGATAGGAGACAACTCACACTGGAAGGCCCAGCCACCGTTGTACTCCGTGACCGCTACGAGTAATTCATTGTCGCCTGGGTTGAGATGGATATCGGTTTGATCGTTAAGACCGAACGTCCCAAGTGAGTCATCATCGCGATAGGACAAAGCATTCTTCCCCGAAAAGATCCGCTTTCGATTCAGGTAGACGACAACGTCGTCGCTGTAACCAATTTTGAGGATTTTCTCAGCCGCCTTCGGAGATGAGATATAGGTCCGGGCGAATACGACTTTAGAGCCTTTGACCCGTCCTTTTCGCATCTCCTCGCGAGGCGGCATAGGAAACATTGCAGGACTGGATCGGTACCGGTTTACCAGAACGAATCCTGGGTCCTCCGCATGAACCTTTTCCCATTCACTGGTCGAAGCTGGATACTCATCAGCATTAACGTCACCCGCATCAAATGCCGGCGACAGCTCCCAATCGGACAGCAAGCCTGCCCGTTTATATGGCGGTAGGTTTGGCAGGGGTCTCCGGCCGGGAGAAGGCCTGTAGTTCAGGTTGCTGAAATATCCTCCCCCGCCCAGCGCCCATAAGGCGATTCCCCCCTCACTGTCTCCCCTCCGCAAGTTGGTTACGAGCAGAGTAGGAACTTTGCTTGCGTTCATAAAGAGAGTGCAAGTTCGACCACGAACGACGATCTCCATATGAATCCACTGGTTTTCGGGGATATGTGCGCTGGCCTTCTCGTGGTTCGAATTGAGCAGTTGCCAAATCGCGTCGCCATTGAGACGAGGGGTGTATTGCACCGCTTCCATCGTGTCTGAAGCACCCGGCCTCAGATAGACCACTTCCATATTTGCTTCTGATTCGATCCTGAAACCAATTCCCAGAAACAGGCCCTGTGGCTTGCTCGCTACGTCGAACTCCACAGTACCGTCGCGGAACTTTGCCCCTTTCACGTTCAAAAATCCCGAGGGAAGGTAGACGGCGCGACGTCCAAGAAAATCGCCGAATTGGATCGCAGATGAACCCGTCCTGGAGGTGTCTATGTCGAAGCTAGCGGGCAACATGGGAACCGGAATCGTTTGAGGACTGGGTTGAGCCGACGAGACGGAGATGAAACTTCCGGCCAGAGCAGCGGCGGTGAGAACGGAGAATTTGAACATATGCCGACCTTGAATTGCGACCAAAACGCGCCTTGTGCCAGCGACGCCCAAGAGAGATAACTGAGATACTCGGTTTTTATTCCAAGTTTTTTGATTGAGCTCTGAGTTGTCGCCGAGCAGCACTTTAGCTCATGATCGACCTTACGGTCTCGCACAGCGATTCACCCGCGGCTTGTAGGCTCACCTTTATCCGCGCTGGCATTCCATACTCGCGCATCGTTGCTTCACAAACCGCTCTCACCTGGCTCAAGTCCATACCGGAAAACACGCTTTGACAACGGCCGGCCTCGTTAGAGATACCGCGTTAATCAGGAGTTAGTCTCAAACTTGCTAGTGTCCACACTCTCCCGCGCAACCATCTCGTGCAAGCATTTGCTGTCGGTGTGCGATCGCACGAAAACAAGTTTCGTGTTTCTTGTCCAAGTTCAGCCCCGTCGGAAGTCGATCGCCATCCCGATCGACCTGTTGAGTTTTGTGGCGATGACTCTTGATGCTAAAGTTCACGCACATAGCATGGATATTCGCTTTGCGCCTCGGCAACCCGCATGACGTGGACGTCGATACTGACCAGAGGCGTCGACGGCGATGTCTCAGCCAACAACTCCCCGGTCGGCGAGTAGACAAAGCCGCGTCCCCCAAAATCCGAGCCAGAACCGTTCATTTGGGGTGCGCGGTTAGAGCTGAGGACGTAGCAGCCGGACACAATGGCCGCCATTGCAGCGGCGATGTCCCATTTGCGCGATGCACCGCTGGCACGCGGCACTACGATCACATGAGCACCCTGCCGACGATAGTGCCGCGCCCATTCGTTGAACATTAGCTCGGTGCAAAGCAACACGCCAATTCTCAAGCCGTGGTGCTCCACTACATCGAAACCGGGCCGTTGCGGGGCGAACCAAGTGTCTTCGAAAAAGCCTGACTCCTGAGGAAAAAAGTGCTTGTGGTGAACGGCTTGGTAGCCACCGTCAGCAATCAGGAATGCTTCGTTGGAGAGCTTGTGTGGTCCTGGGACAGGTCGAGAACTGAGCACCGCTGTCGACATCCCCTGCAGATCTGGGATCGCGCGTGTGTGATCCTGCACGCTGGCCGCCGCTAAGTCGGGCTCGAAGGTGTCCTGGCTCGCGACCCATGGGCCAAAAGGCATTTCGTTCAACACGGTAATGTCTGGCCGATCGTTCTCGATCCTCCGAAGAAGGTCAGCCCATGCTGGGTGGTCAAGCGATAGACCGTCGGGGAGTTGGCAGACTGAAAGTTTCAAGAGGAACTCCGTGAATAGGGATGCATAATGGGCGTCACCAAATCCGAACGCGATCTTCGGGCTTGAGATATAGCTTGTTGCTGGGCGCGATGTCGAAGGCTTTGTACCAAGCATCGATATTGCGGACTGTGTCGCTGCGATATTCGCCGGGCGTGTGAGTGTCGGTAGCGACCTGCCGGCGCAGCGCGACTTCGCACTGAAGCTTCCGCCATCTCTGAGAGAAGGCGATGAAAAAGCGTTGCTCGCCAGTCAGCCCGCCGATCACGACATCGGGTTTGCCTTTTAATTTCGGTGTGTGTGGTTTGCATCCGATCAAAAATGGCACAATCGAATCCAACAAATGAAGCTGAGAAGCTCTACACCGCTAAGCTGAATACGTACCGAGCGTTCATCTCTTTTTTCCGCGCCCGCAACGGAATACGAGCACTGTTGGAGAGTTCCACGTTTCTCCGCCCGGGCCTTCGCGTCCTCGACGCCGGTGCCGGGTTCGGCACGGCAACCTTCGCCCTTCTGGACGCGCTCCGCCGGCGACGCATACAGCCTCAGGCAATCGACGCATTTGATCTCACGTCCGCGATGCTGGAGCAGTTCCAAGGAGAGTTGGATGCGAGGGGCGTTACCCTGGTGCGTCTTAAGCAAGCCAATGTCCTGACAGTTGGACAATTCCCGCCATCGTGGAACGACTATGACCTGATTGTCTCCGCTTCGATGCTCGAGTACTTGGCGAGAGGAGATCTTTCCCAGGCATTGTCGGGTTTGCGCGGAAGACTGGGGCAAAATGGGACTTTCTTGGCTGTGGTGACCCGAAGAAACTGGATAACCAAGATCCTCATCGAATGGTGGTGGCACGCGGCAAGTTACACGCGCCAGGAGCTTCGGGAAGCTTTTGTGGCCGCCGGGTTCCCTCATCTCGTATTCACCAAATTCCCTCTTCGGTACTTCTGGCTAAACACATCCAATCATGTGGTGGTGGCGCGACGCGGAGAATAGATTCCGCGCGGCTTAATGTGGCCCGATCCAGCTAACGTCTGCTTAGGAGCCATAACTCCCGGATGGTCGGCAAACAAGAAGTAATTCGGTAGCATCCAATTTGCCCGTGATCCGCTCACAGTCGAGGCTGGCGTGGATTAGCACTTATTGGCTCGACATCGTATCCTCATGCGGCAGGCGTAGAATAGTTGGAATCTGATGGCAGGTGCTCTCATGGGTGTTACTCAGAACGAAAAAGCAATCCGCTTTCGTGCGCTTCACGACGGCCCCGGCGCATTCGTAATTCCGAATCCCTGGGATGTGGGTTCCGCCCAGATTCTTGCCGGCCTTGGATTCAAAGCATTGGCTACATCGAGCGCTGCATCTGCCTGTGCTCTGGGTCGTAAAGATGGTGAACTGACGCGAGATGAGGCGCTGGCGCACGCACGAATGATTGTCGAGGCGACGAATTTGCCCGTCTCGGCGGACTTAGAGAAAGGATTTGGCGACGCGCCGGAAGTCGTGGCGGAAACGATCCGGCTTGCGGCAGAGGTGGGACTTGTTGGATGCACGATCGAGGACGCGACTCGCAACCAAGACCGTCCACTTTACGATTTTGGATTGGCTGTTGAGCGCATCGCTGCAGCGGCGCAGGCCGCCCATGCACTGCCGTTTCCGTTTGTCTTGACGGCGCGGGCGCACAATCTCCTCTACGCCCCGGCTAGCCTTGAAGACACCATCAGCCGCCTT
>JAWOLO010000254.1:0-4431 GCA_033853375.1 Terriglobia bacterium | reverse complement strand
ATTTCGCCCAAGGCAAAGGCAGTCATACCTGGAGCGTCGGTGTGGGCGAAGCTTTCTAGCGTCTCAAGCCCACGTTTCTAATCTGTCAATTCTGACAGGTGCGACTTCTTTACATAGGCAGTACAAATCCGGCTCGTACACCCTCGTAAGGTCAAACTCTGGAAAATGCGGAGCACGCTCAGGAGGACACCGACATGCGAAAAACGATTCCATTTATCTTGGGCTCTCTAATACTTTTCTCTTCGGGCAAAGCTTGGGCCCAGGCAGAGACCGGCCAGATCAGCGGCACGGTTCTCGATCAGCAGAATAACGCTGTCCCGAACGCAAAAATCACGATTCGAAACGTAGGCACGGGGGCTTTGCGCGAAACGGCTTCCGACGATCATGGCGCTTTTATCGTCACCAACTTGCTGCCTGCAAAGTATTCTGTTTTGGCGGAGGCACAAGGGTTCGCGAAGCTTGAGCAACAGGTTGACCTGCCCCCCGGCGGCAGGGTGGCACTGGAACTTCGGCTCCAAGTTGGCAAGGTGACCGAGACTGTTGAAGTTTCGGCCACGGCCGTCGCAGTTAACACGGAAAACCAGACTGTCGGCCAATTAATCACTTCGAACGATATTACGAACTTACCTCTTCTAACGCGGAATCCTTATGACCTCGTTGGCGGAGCAGCTAACGTGTCCAGTGCCGCCGATGCCGGACTGACTATGCGTGGGGCAGGATATAACATCAACGGTTTGCGATCTGCCGGCACAAACGTCCTGCTGGACGGTGCCGCAAACAATGACGAATTCACGGCGTCAGTTGGCCAGACTGTTCCACTGGACTCCGTGCAGGAAATCAATGTTTTGACTAACAATTTCACTGCGGAATACGGTCGCGCATCTGCGGGCGTCGTTAACGTGACCACTAAGTCCGGCACGAACGATTTCCATGGCACCGCCTATGAATTTGGGCGCTACTCGGCGTTGGCAACGAATACCTTTGATAATAACGCCAGAGGAATTGCCAAGCCCGGTTTTACACGGAATCAATTTGGCTATTCCATTGGCGGTCCGATCAAGAAGGATAAGCTGTTCTTCTTCCAAAGCACGGAATGGCTCCGCGTCAGAAGTTCGGCAACAGCCATCGTCAATGTTCCTACACCGCAACTCATCGCAGCCGCAAACTCGAATGCCCAACAGTTCTTCAGTGAGTTCGGAACGCTGCGGTCCAACTTCATACAACTCAAGACCTACACGCGCGACCAGTTGGCGGTCGCCGGGATCACGGCTTGTCCGCCTGCCCCTAGCACATGCGATACAGACTTCCCCGTCGGCAGCACGACGCCGATGTTCGCTCAGGGCCAATACTCGGTTCCGGCGGATTCCGGCGCTGGCTCTCCACAAAATACGTATTACGTGGTGGGCCGGGCGGATTGGAACATCACTTCAAAAACTCAATTGTATGGGCGCTATGCTTTGGAAAAGGGCAACCTGTTCACCGGCACAGTGACCAACAGCCCTTACGCCGGATACGATTCAGGACAGTCGACAACGAACAATAGTTTCTTACTCTCATTGATTCATACCTTCAGTCCAAAACTAACCAGCCAGTCGAAGATTGTCTTCAACCGGCTGAATCTCCTCCAGCCGCTGGGTTCCAATCCAGTCGGTCCGACGCTGTACATGAACGCCGTTTCGGCGCCCAAAATCGAGGGAAACCTCATTGGCATGCCGGGATATTCCCCCTTCACACCGGGTAACGCGATCCCCTTCGGGGGCCCACAAAACTTTGTTCAGGCTTACCAGGATCTCAGCTCGGTCCATGGGCGGCACACTTTCCGCTTTGGGGGCAACTACACCTACATCCGAGATAACCGGAGTTTCGGAGCATATCAGGAGGCTGTCGAATCCCTCAGCACGACGAACTTCCGGACAAGCGTCGAAAACTTTCTGAATGGTGTACTAGGGCAGTTCCAGGCGGCCATCGATCCGCAAGGAAAATTCCCGTGTGGAGCAGCCGGCGCTGTCCCGGGTTGTACATTGACACTCCCTGTTGGCCCGCCAGTTTTTGCCCGAAGCAATCGTTACCATGAGTTCGGCACCTATTTCGAAGATTCGTGGAAAGCAACGAACCGCTTAACGTTTAATTTGGGGATGCGTTGGGACTACTTTGGCGTCCAACATAACAAAGACCCTAACCTCGACTCGAACTATTATGATGCCCAAGGGGGCAATATCTTCACCAACATCCGCAATGGCAGTGTGGCTACTGTTCCCAACAGCCCAATTCATGGCTTGTGGAAGAAAGATTGGAACAACTTTGGTCCACGATTGGGCGTTGCTTACGACGTCTTTGGCAATGGCAAGACAGCTTTACGCGGGGGGTGGGGCATCTCTTACGAGCGGAACTTTGGTAACGTGACGTTTAACGTCATCCAAAACCCGCCAGCGTACGCTGTTATCTCGATACTGCCTACTGACGTCGGTGGCACCATTCCCATCACCACAGACAACGCAGGCCCCTTAGGAGGTTCGACCGGCTCAAAGGCGCTTCCGAAAGTCAGCCTGCGAAATGTGGACTCCAATATCGCTACCGCCTATGCCCATCTCTGGAGCGCCGTGCTTGAGCAGCAAGTAACACGCAATTTCATAATGGCTATTGAATACAACGGGTCCAAGGGTGTGGATCTCTATTCGATTGAAAACCCCAATCGGCCAGGCGCCGGAAACGTATATCTCGGCGATCCCTGCCCGACTACGCCATGCCCAGCAGCCGATCTGACGCGACTGCAGAATTTTCAATATAGCAATATCAACCGCCGTGGCGACAACGGCTTCTCTCACTACAACAGCGTGGCAGCTCGCGTAGAGCTGACGAACCTCGGCAATACCGGACTGAGCCTGCATTCTAGCTACACGTATGCGCACGCTATCGACAACATCAGCTCTACCTTCAGCGAGTCTAACAACAACGCAAATCTCGGACTCCTGGATCCTTTCAATCCCAAGATTGACAAAGGAAACTCCGATTTCGATCAGCGCCACCGCTTCGTGTTTTCTGGTACCTGGGATATTCCGTTCGCACGAAACATGTCTGGTGCGGCTAAAGGTTTCTTGGACGGATGGACAGTCGCCCCTATCATCACAATCCGCGGTGGCTTTCCATTTACCCTGTTCGATTGCACGAACGCCTTCACAACTTGCATGCGCGCGGTCCAGACATCCCCTCATGCGAAAACCGGGTCCGCCACGCCTGACCCCAGCGGCGCTGCGAATACCTTCGACTACTTTAACTTCAGCTCCGGGTTTGACAGCTCGTATGTCAACCCTATTGTCGGGATCTCGGACTTCGGTCCATTTCCGAAAAACATGCTGACCCGCGGCTACTTCTATGGCCCGGGCGCTTATACCATCGACCTTGGGGTCTACAAGACCACGAAAATCACTGAGAGAGTTAGTGTGCAGCTTCGTGGTGAATTCTTTAATATGCTGAATCACTCCAACATGTGGATAACGCTTAGCGACAACGACCTATCTTCAACAACCACAGTGCACGCCCAAAAGGGTGTGCCCCCGGTCAATGCGAACGAGCGCAGGAATGTCCAGCTGGCTCTCAAGTTGATCTTCTAGTTCAAACTCATTTTGACTCTTCCTCCGGCGGGAGGCTTTCGAGCCTCCCGGCGTCTTACGTTATACGCTTGGCCCGCTGCGTAGGTTCTGCTAGAATCCGCGCAACGCAGCGGAGGCCGCCTTGCGGCCATACTTCAGAATCATCCAAAATTTCTTTCGGTATCCGCAGGTTGCGACTATTGCAGCCTCATTGATGCTCCTTTGCCCGCTTGGTTTCGCTCAGTCCACTGCCGCTCAAGTATCCGGTCACATGGGGAAAATCCTGATCCGCGTTCGCAATCGAGTCAATGAAGAGTGGCTCGCGCAGGTCCAAATACAACTTATCCGTTTCCCTGACGGGGTTGTCGGCGAACAATTCACCGGTTCAGACGGTAGCGTTCAATTCTCCGGTCTTTCTGTTGGCGCCTTTACAGTCCGAGCCTCGCGCCAAGGTTACGAGCCGGGCGATGCTCACATTGATCTCCGCAACGGCGATAGTAGTGTCCAAAATGTCGAAATTTCTCTCAAGCCTAGCAAACAAGAGCCAAACAGCATAGGTGGCACGATCTCCGCTAACACTTTGAAGGTCCCAGAGAATGCCAGGAAAGAATTTGAACGCGGCAGTCGGCTTCTGAACGGGGAAAAGGATTTCGATCGAAGCATTGCGGCGTTTCGGCGGGCTGTTGAACTTTATCCCGGTTACAGCCAGGCCTATTTTCTGATGGGCACAGCACAAATGCAGATCAGTGACGCTTCTGCAGCGGAAGCTTCCCTACGGAAGGCAATCGAACTGGATTCACACATGACTGCTCCATACTACGCATTGGCGGTATTGATGTTT
>JAWOLO010000253.1:0-4667 GCA_033853375.1 Terriglobia bacterium | reverse complement strand
CTTACCTGGAAGATGTCGTACTTGGCTGGTTGTGTCAGCTACTGGGACTTCCCACGGGCTCAGGTGGTGCCTTTGTGACAGGAACTCAAATGGCGCACGTCACTGCGCTCGCGGCAGCCCGCAACAGTGTACTGAAAAGAATGGGATGGGATGTGCATGCCGATGGCCTGTTCGGGGCTCCTCGGCTGACTGTTGTGGTAGGCGAGGAAGTGCATGCGACGGCGCTCAAAGCGCTTCGCGTATTGGGGATAGGAACCAATCAACTGGTTATCGTACCTGCCGATCGCCAGGGAAGAATGATCCCTTCTCGCATACCGGCAATTCGTCCTCCGGTGATCATCTGCACCCAGCTCGGAAATGTGAACACCGGCGCCTGTGATCCGCTCGCAGACATCTGTGACGTGGCTCGCGAAAGGAATGCTTGGCTTCACGTAGATGGCGCCTTTGGATTGTGGGCCAGCACAAGTTCCAAGCGACGCTATCTGGTGGAAGGAGTGGAACGAGCGGATTCTTGGGCGACCGACGCTCACAAATGGCTGAACGTCCCCCATGACAGTGGCATTGCCATTGTGCGCCATCGCGAAGACCTTCAGCAGGCAATGGCGATCGCTGCCTCCTACTATCCGGATCCAGCCGCCAAACGAGAGCCGATGAAGTGGGGACCGGAATCTTCACGGCGTGCCCGTGCCATTGAAATCTGGACGGCTCTTCGTACTTTGGGGTCTCAAGGCGTCGAAGATCTCGTCGAAAGAACCTGTTCGCTCGCTTTGAGGTTCGCGGAAGGACTCCGTGCCGAGGGATACGAGGTGCTCAATGATGTGGTCCTCAACCAGGTCTTGGTTTCCTTCGGCTCCGACGAGGTCACTGCCCGAATTGTCGATGAAATTCAGGCCGAGGGTACCTGCTGGTGCAGCGGAACGACGTGGAAAGGTCGCAAGGCGATGCGCATCAGCGTTTCATCTTGGGCGACCAGAGAAATCGATGTTGCGCAAAGCCTAGGAGCCATCCTGATGATCGCAAAACATGCGAGGGCATGAAGGAAAAAACCATTTTAGGAGCAAACGCCAGTTGAGCCGCGTATCGACTTGGCAAACACTCATGGAGGATGAATTGATTACCCGCATTTGGCATGGAACTACAGAGCTTGCGCATGCCGATGAGTACCTGAAACGGATGCGTGAGTTCGCCCTTCCCGACTACAAAGCCATTCCCGGAAATCTGGGTGCATATGCACTTCGTCGTATCGAAGGCGATCGTGCTCATTTCCTGATGCTGACGTTTTGGGAGTCCAGGGATGCGATTGTCCGGTATGCAGGCGAGCCAATTGAAAAGGCGCAGTATTACGACTTC
This sequence comes from Terriglobia bacterium, assembly GCA_033853375.1. GTDB lineage: Bacteria > Acidobacteriota > Terriglobia > Acidiferrales > UBA7541 > Acidiferrum. The sequence continues at coordinate 3,317 of JAWOLO010000253.1, read as the reverse complement.
GATCCAGACTTTCTGACCGAGATGGAGTCAAACGTGATGCACTATGAGACCTTTGACGAGTAGCGAACCGATCCTTTCAAGAGAGAGCGGTCTCTTCCTAGAGCTATTAAGTTGTAGTGGATTGCTCCGGGTTGAGGGGGGGGCTATATGGCATCCCGGGTAAGCACAGAACTGATCGAGGCGGGTCCGTGTGCTTTGTTGTGGTCGGCAGCCATGATCTTTTGGGGGCCAGGACACAGCTGGTCCAAGCATCCGAGCACAAGCATCATTGCGTCCAGCTCCTCATGACACTCGAAAGTGACATGCGGGTGCGCGGAGGCGTCGATCGCGAGTGGAGGACCTGCCGAGCAGTGCTGATCAAACCAGATGTCCCCCATGAATTGGAAGCGAACAAGATCGCGATCCTGGTCGCGTTTGTGGATGTCGAAGTCATACGTAACAGGTGAAAGCATATATTCCAGCAGGAACGGAAGCATTCGAGTACCGCATAAAACGCACACCGCGAAGAACTCTCCATTGCGTGCGGAACGCTCTATTGACGGCCCCTTCTTCTGTGAGTCCTTGCGTTCACCGAGGAATTTTACTGGATTCTCATTAGCGTGGTCCCCGATGACTTAACTTGATTCGAGTGGAAAAAGCGTGCTCTCACACGGCTGGTTTTTGAATCTTTATCACTGGAGACGGGCGATGCTACGACAACCTGTTGTTATTTTGTTGGTGTGGATCGTAATCTCAGAAGTTTCAGTGGCACAGGCGCCTCACGTTCCAACAGCGGACGAGCGGACGAGTATTGAAAAACTTCACGAGCAGGATATCACTGCCACGATCGCGCATGATCCTAAACTCCTCTGTGCCCTCTGGTCCGACGACGCGGTGAGATTTGAACCAGGCAGTGAGCCCGACATAGGCAAGGAAGCGATCTGTGCCAAGGACGCCAAGGAGATCGCCTCGCACCCCAATGCGAAGATTACTTATTATCCAAGAATCCGTGACGTCCAAGTGATCGGCAATACCGCTTACGAGTGGGATACCTTCGATGCCTCGTCGCAGGGACCGAATGACGCCAAACCACGCGTGATTCGGGGGAAGGCGCTGCGCGTTCTTCGACGGCAACCGGACGGATCGTGGCTCTTCAGCCGTGTCATGTGGAATGTATCGGAGTAGCAGCTCAAACCTTCCAGGCACTCGCGTATTGGTTCTGTATCCCCGCTTCCCAGGGCCCGCAAGACGACCTGCACATCTACCTGGTTCCCATTGACAAAGTAAGAGCCATTTTGATCATGGGCACCATCGTTGTTCTGCTTGTGCCTTTCGTCGTCATCGCTCTTCGTTATTTCAAAGTGGCGCCGCTGGCTTCCGTGCTTGGAGTCATCTTTGGAGCGGCGTTCATCGGCTTTGAACTTTCCCATCGAAGCATAGATTTCTTCGTGATCGGCGCTCACCTCGCGCCTCAGTTTGCGGCCGCTTCCACTCCGGAGCGAGACATGCTGTTGCAGCGCTTCATCGTCTGGAACGAGATGGCACACGGTTGGTACTTTCCCCTGATGCTGTCCTATCTCCTCGCGTCCTGTGCGTTCGCAGTCGCGACGTGGACAGACCGTCTCAAGGGACACTGGTATTACCTCGCTCCCATCGCGTATATCCTGAATGCACTGCGACTGCTCGGAAGGATTCTGAGCACGTTTGCTGGCCAACGATGGCTCGACAGCTTCAACGACCAGCTCTACTTCCCGATTGTGTTCGTCATCAATGGCTCCTGCTGATCTGGTTTGTTGTATTGAGCCGGGAGGAGCGCTTGCATTGTGGGCACGCAAGTAGTACGCAGGGTCTTTGGCGTTGACGTAGGTTCAACAGGAACACGGACGGGCGATTACGTGCGTAACGCGGTCCTCAAGACCCAAGACTCAATACAGCGGTGGCTCAGTTCGAATCGCAAGAATTTGGCCGCAAGAAACGGATAGAACCCAATGCGAGGTCGCCTCTAGGATTTTCCTTGGTCGTGCAACTCAAAACATCAATCGGAGGAGATCTTGAGGATTTTCATTGCGGTGATACTCGCTTTGGCCAGTACCTTGGCGGTTGGACAATCCCCAGCGGTACAGACCTGGAACCCGGAAAACATCGTTTGGCAAAGGACGGACGCGGACGGAACCAAGTGGGCGGTCTTAGAAGGCGACAAAGATGCGCCGGGTAAGACGTTCACCTATGCTTTCTTTCTTCCCGCGGGCCATTGGGAACACCACTTTCACAATCAAGATGCCCGAGTCGCGGTCGTTTCGGGAGCTCTGAAGGTTGCTGTCGGGCCGGAACTCGATAAAGCAGGCGCGAAGACGTATCCGGTTGGAAGCTTTTTGTATGTGCCAGCGAACGTCCAGCACACCATGGGCGCAGATGTTGATACCATCTGTATCGGCACAGCGATGGGCCCTTGGAAGACTCACTACGAACATGAAATGCATCATCACTGATCGGCTGGTCCGGCCTCAACTCGCGACACTGTGCATGTGCTCCTAATGTCCACAGAAGAGTGGACGCGTAGAGAATGTGAAGCGCCTGCGGCTAACTCGTCCGCAGGCGCGCATGCTCGCACCTTACGAATGGGCGCCGCGAGCGCGACGACTTTACGCGTCGAATACGACTTGGCAGGGCGTACGTCACAAGCTTTATTTCGATACGCGACCCTCAGGTGCGGGCCAGGGTCGAGGAGAAATGAGACTGGTGGATCTGGGTTTGACAAGCACTGCATGCTAGGGGAGCAATTCGGCTGTGCACTTTGGGAGTGTCTTCAGGGACTCTAGGTTCATCTCGACCGAAGGGGCAATCGTCGAAAGGTTGAAGCATGAATGCAATCTGCCGCTCGACGTCTACGAATGGATGATATGGACCGGTACGCGACGGATTTCGGCCCGTTCGATGGCCGAGTATGGTTCAATTGCGCCCATCAGGGCCCGCTTCCACGCACGGCTGTTGCCGCTGCCCAAGAAGCCATTCGGCAGAAGGCCAATCCCCCTGTGATCGAGGATGACGATTTCGTCAGTGTACCCGGATCGCTCAAGGCTTCCTTGGCGCGACTGATAGGGGGCTCCCCAGAAGACATCATCTTAGGAAACAGCGCTTCATACGGGTTGCATATCCTCCGCCATGGAATCGAATGGCGGGATGGCGATGAGGTGCTTCTTGTGAGTGGTGATTTCCCCGCGACTATCTACCGGTGACGTAACTTCGATTGTGTAAAAGGCAAGAGGGTGTAAGTTGGTTTTGGCCTCACAAGCTAAAACCGAATCCTGAGAAAAGGAGACTTACACCCCGATGGCGAA
>JAWOLO010000252.1:0-2697 GCA_033853375.1 Terriglobia bacterium | reverse complement strand
CAACAAAGGGCATACCGTGTATTTTCTCAAGCCCAGCAAGAAGCCAGTCAGACAAGTCCCGCTCAGGCACGCTGTCATCAAATGACGTGCCCATCGGGCACGAATCTCGATAACCTGGAGATCGTTCCGATATTCCTTTTTTTTGCCGGAAAGGATACAGAAATGGTCAACACTCAAGTGAGAAATACAATTGTTCGCTACGTAGCATATTTAGCGATACTGTCCGGGTTGCTCAGCCTCGCCTATTGCGGAGGCGGTTCTCAAACCAGCGTCAGCACTCCGGGTGCCGAGGTCGGCGCGGAGGCCAGCAGCGTTACCCCAGCCACTATTACCTCTCTTGCCGCGGAACCGTCCACTTTAACGGGCAGCGGGGTCTCGACCATAAAATGGACTTCGACCCAGGCCAAAACATGTGATCTATCAGGCACAGCTGTCGCGGTAAATGGCTCATATACAACACCAACCCTGAGCTCGACCGCCACCTATACCTTAAGCTGTCATGGCGCAGGTGCCTGGGCAACCAGAAGTGTACAGATTACAGTTTTACCACCGGCTACGACCGCCTCCTCCACGCCGCCACCGACAACCACGACCACCACCCCGCCGCCGACAACGACAACCACGACCACCACCCCGCCGACAACGACGACCACCACTACTCCGCCGCCGCCAACCATTACCACTACGCCGGCGCCGACGACGTACGCTAGTGTTGCAGCAGCATGTGCCGCAACGCCGTTATTATCCGGCAAGGTATATTACTACTGTGACTGTGGAACCGGCGCGCAATCCGGCTGCGTACCAGGAAGCGATACCAATGCCGGAACGGATCCATCACTTCCCCGGAGGACTATAGGCAACGCTGCTTCCATGCTTCGCTCCGGAGCAGCGGTAAACGACACGGTGGCCCTCTGCAAGGGCGGGGCGTTCAATGCGACAGGAAGGCTCAACATTGGCAGCACCCGATGCGCAACGGGAACCATCTGTAACGATCTGAGGGAATACACGCCAACTACTTTCGCCGGCACGGCGAAACCAATCATCAACAACCTGGCAGGGACAACACCACTCGTCCAAATTTCTGGCAGTTATGGTGGACTTCGCATCCTAAATCTCAAGCTGAACGGAGACTTTGGCGTGAAAGGGAACGCGAACTGGGGATTTTTCTTCTACCAAGGCGCACATGACGTAACGATGTGCAACCTCGACATGGATGGCTTCGATATTGCTGTTGACAACGAAGGTAGCGGCGGAATTAACAGCAACATCAAGCTCACGGGTAGTCATATTACGAACAGTCGCAGCGATGGGTCTTTGGGATCGGGAGATAATTTTGAGCTTTCCTATAATTATTGGGAAGGCAATGGCAGCTCCACTGTGTTCGACCACACAATCTACATGGGCTCCCACTACAAGGGCGTTTTGAACGCCCGGATCGTCGGGAACTATATACATGGTCAGTATGGCCCTACTTGTTTGGGGACGGCAGTTAACGTTCAAGGCGAGTTTGAGGGCCTCACTCTTAATGGAAATCAAGTCTATATAGACGCCAGTGCAGCTGCGCCGGGATGCTGGGGGATATCCCTGGCAGATGGTGGATACAGCGTCCCTGCTTTCTTCAGGCACACGACCGTTTCGGGCAACATCGTCAAGAACGGAGGGAACCTTGCACTTTCCGTGCTTAGCTGTCCGAATTGCCTGATTGAAAATAACCTCATAATTCAAGATTGGGCTTGGACGACTACGTTGCGGGGCATCATGGTTCCTGCGAACCCGCGAACCGGGTACGGGGATGACGTGAATACTGCAAACGTCATCAGAAACAACACCATCTACTATGGCCCAAATGCAAAGGGCAACGCCGCCGGGCTCACTGTCGCGCAACAGGGTACCGGTCACGTCATCGCAAACAATTCCGTGTATTACACCGCAACCTCAGCAGGGCAAACCGTCAGTTGCTTTAACTATTCGCTTCCGCTCGCTTCATACGCTTTCATCAATAACAATCATTGCTACTCAGCCGCCGCATATAATTGGGAAGCCTCTCGCGGATCGCTGGACGCATGGAGAAACTATGCTGCGGGTCCGGGATTTGACACCGCGTCAATAACCGGCGGCGGAGCATTCACCGCGCCTGGAACTGACTTCACTCCTGCGGCCGGTTCGCTACTCGTTGGCAAGGGGGACACTGGTCATGGAGCAACTTACGACATAACAGGAAAGCTGCGCCCACAGCCTCCTTCAATTGGCGCATACGAACGCTAAAGCTGCTGATAAGTGTGGCTGCATGAATCCAGGTCAGAAGCGTCCGATGATTGCTTATCTTGCACCGGAGATTCCGGCGCTGTCGGCAACGTTTGTGTACGAGGAACTGCTCGGCCTGGAAAGACTTGGGTATCCCGTGCAGCCGGTTTCCGTTCACAGACCTCTGCATCCGGCAAAAGGGCAAGAAGCGCTCTGTTCGAGAACAACTTACCTTTACGATCAACCGATTTTGAAGGTTGCCCTGTCGGGGCTTCTCAATCTCCCGTTTCTTGGCGCCGGAGCGTTGAGAGCCACAGGATTGCTCATCTCTGACCTTGCGCGTTGCGGAGTGCTTCGCTTCGCAACCTGGAAGCTCGCGTATCAATACCTTGCGGCCGCGCAACTGGCACGACTGCTGAAAGCCAGCGAGTGTTCGCACCTTCATATTCACTT
>JAWOLO010000251.1:0-4407 GCA_033853375.1 Terriglobia bacterium | reverse complement strand
GCGACCTTGGTCGAGACTTTCGGATTGCAGTGGCCCACGGAGACGGTGAGGATGCCGCCGAAAAAGTCGAGATACTTGTTGCCGTCGAGGTCCCAGAGGTATTGCATCTCGCCGCGGTCGGCGACCAACGGTTGCTGAAAATAGTTGGTGACCGAGGGCCAAAGGTATTTCTTGTGCTTGGCGACAATCTCGTCGCTGCGCGCGCTGCGAGCGAGTTTCCCAGCGGGAACGGAATGAGCAGGAGTGGTCATGGACGATTCCTTGCGTAGATTTGATATGTCGAGTGTACGACAGGAGGAGAAACTTTGGCACGTTTGAAAGTTTGAAGGTTGTAATGCTTAGAGGTGTCCCGATTTGGGAAGAATCCCCCCGGCAGTTTTCGTGAGATTGGCAAACAAAGGACTTAGCGTATACGTAAAATGGAAGAGTGTACGGAAGATTGGAGAACGAAATTTGGAGTCGCCAGTGGCGGGCCGAGAAAAGATAAGGAAGATGATAATGAAGAGGCGCTGAGGACGCAGAGGGACACAGAAAAGGAGACATATCGAACAGAGCGGCCCGGCACGGCGGGCAGCCAAGCAGAGGGGAGGGGGGTACGTAAGTGTGGCAATGATTGAACTTGCGGGAGCGCGATTTTGGAAGTGTGGCAAATAAAGGACTTACGGGCGATTTCTCGGATCTGCGGCAAGCAAAGCACTTAGCGGCGTTTTTGCAGGAGGTAGGGGTTTGCGCGGTGTGGATGGGAAGGACCGTGGGGCGGACGGGCATTGGTTCAGGCGGCACGAATTGCGGTGCTAACCCAAACTGATTATACTAGCTAGTTAACATTGGTCAAGCAATAAATAAGTCCTTTGTTTCGTTCGAGATGGAAAGGAAAAGAATTTCCGCTTTTCCGGGAGAACGAAAAAGGATCAGGTTCAGGGCTCAAGGAAACTATAAGTCGTTCGTATGCAGCGGGATGGGGACAGCAAGAAACTCAAAGGCCGCACCGTAAAGACCCGCAGGGTTGCCGCATCCGGCCCCATAGCGGATGATGCATTGTCATGGATTGCCGAGGTCGTACTTGATGCCACCAAGCAAAGGAGGCTTGTGAAATGAGTTGGTTACGAATCCGTCAGCGCGCTCTTTAATGTTCTCCAGCAGGAATGATTTGCACTCAATAATGTGTCGGTCTTCGATGGCTTCAAAGGTTTCTGTTTCGAACAGTACCGAATTTTCGGTTGGATAAGGGTAAAGATATGGAGTTCCGGCCTCTCCCGCTAGGAGGATACTGCCAAGTAAAGGAAGTTCCAGTTTCGATAGGATTTCAACTTCTGAAAAGCTCCAATCCTCGGAGGGCACTCTCACAATGGTGAAACAGATTTCAGGAGAAATTATCAGGGCAGCGGAATCGACGCAGAAATTCTCGGCGGGATAGCGTCCGAGTGGTGACATTAAACGGACGCGAAAACCTCGTTTGACGGGTTTGTAAGATGGCCTCATCCGCTTTGCCTAGCCTAGAGAGCATCTCGCATTTCGGCGGAAATGTCTGAGCCAGTCTTCCAATTCTATCAGCCTGTAGGCATGGCCGAGGCTCGCTGGACGAAGGCGGGTGGCTGCTCTAAGATAATTTGCCGCCAAATTTGTTGCCAAGGAGGAACGTATGCCCGACAAGAAACCGACGCATGAGCAAGGACAATTGCAGCTGCAACTCTACGACCTGAGGCGCGAAGCGAAGCTGCGGCAGGCGCGCGACTGGTTCACGCAAAACTTCTTTGTGGACAGTTTCGAGGACTGCCAGCGTGTCGCGCCTTTCGGCTCGCAGGAAGGCAACTATTTGTTTATGGTGCTGGGATATTGGGAACAGGCATGTTCGTTCCTGAATCACGGCCTACTACACGAACAGCTCTTCTTCGAGACCTCGGGAGAGTTTTTTGGCGTGTGGGAGAGGGTGAAGCCCATCGTGCCAGGCGCGCGCGAGATGTTCAAGCAGAAGCTGTTTTGCACGAACCTGGAGAAGGCGGCGCAGCGGTTTGAAAAGTGGGTGGAAAAAGTGTCACCCGGCTCGGTGGAAGCCATGCGCCAGTTCACGAAACAGATGCGCTCGGAGAAAGCCAAGAAGGCCACTGCCTAGAAAGCAAACCATGTCTTCGGCCGTGAAAGCGAGCGCGCAGAGCGACCTTTAGGAGAGGCCCCATTTGCTCAGGGCTTGCCCGCTTACCTGCCGTGGCCTCGACGGAATCTATCACCAAAATCTGGCAACGATGCCGATGGAATTGCGGAAGTCGTTTTCCCAGTTACCGTTCACTCGCGTGGGGATATAGTCCGCTCCAATTCGCAAAGCCAGGTCGTGCTTGAGCTTGATGTCCAAGCCACCACCTGCGCCCAAGGCGAAATGAGTACGACCAGCGAGGTCAGCACTGGTATTCGTAAACTGCAAAATAAGCTCGGTATGGTTAAGTCCGACGAGGGTGCGGCCGAAGACGTCGACTTTGCTACCGCGGAGGGTGAATTCCGGCCCAAACAATGCCTGAAAGGCTTCGAGCCGTGTGTTCGCATTGTACTGCGTACCCAAAGGGGAGGGAACTTTGGTTCCGCCCACTGGAACCCGCCATCGAAGAGCATGACGCCAATGTTCTTGTGCAGATTGAGCTTGAGCCCCGTTTGAACTCCGTAGAAATTGCGGCTCGTTGGAGCGAAAACGGCTGTCTCGGAGTCGAGCCTGATATGCGCATAGGAAAAACCGACATGCGCCTCCCAGGAATGCCGCTCCTCCTCCTGAGCGTACGCAGGCGCGGCTGCGAAAGTGATGACGATAGAGATGAAGAGGGCCTTGTGGGCCAAAATTTTTAACATAAGCTTTCCTCCACTTACTGCCACGATTCACCTTGAGAATGCTGATCGAGTTGCGGTCCGGCTTCATGGCGTTTGGCTTCAGACCGACTCCGGGCCGACTGAGAAACAGCGGAGGTAGTGGTGCGAGGAACCGCCTCTGCTCTATAGATTTCTCTCGCCGACGGCATCAGCGCCCCAATTCCTGCGCCGGCCCCGGCGCAGCCACCGATGCTTCCTGCCACTGCGCCGCCGTAACCGGTCTCGCGCTCCATAATGCCAACCCCCATGCCAATTCCGGCTGCGGCGCCAATCGCAAGCCCGATCAGCGTGTTACGCTTGCGATCTTTCCCCAGGATGCTGACGCGATAGACCTGCTGTTTCGCGATGACGATCTCGTTGCCATCGGAAGTGAGGGTCAAATCCGTTTCGGAATAACGCACGAACTTGCCGGTGGTACTCTTCAATGATTGTTCGACGACTTGTACTTTGTTCCCTGGTTTGATCTGAGCCAGGTTCTGCCACTGGGAATTCTGCGCGCGGAGTTGAGGCGCGAACAGGAGTCCCGCGAGCTAAGATCCAAACAGAAGATTTCGGATAGAGACCTCCTTCTCTTCCGATCCTCGCTAACGACTCATTGCTTCTTTTTCTCCAAGGACTCGACGTCGCTGCGGAACTTTTTCGTTAGGGATGTTGTGGGCGTTGTTGCTAGCGCGGAGAACGCGTTTTCGCTTGCCGCGCTGGCCCAGAGAGGCTTGTCATCTTGTGTTCCCAGGTTTGGGCCACCCCGGAACACCACCAATATGCTCCGCAGTCGGTACTGATTGTCTTTCACTACGAGCTGCGTAAAGGTGCTAGGCGGGACGCTAGTCTCGGCCAGAGCCAAAACCAAGTCTGCTTTCGCCACATCAGTCTCGAAAGCGAAGCGGCCCCATTCCTTCAGGACATTTTCCATTTCGCGCCGAGCCTTCTGAGGATCGACGCTGCGCCGGATCCCGCCATGTTCAGTCACAACTATGGTTCTTTTGTCTTTCGAGACAAACGTTACAGCTGGGTCGCCGACAACCAGCAGCGCAACTGTTTTCGCGGAAAGTATCGCCAATTGCGCGTCCTTGTCCGGCTTCACAGCCTTGCTTGGCATATTGAGCGTTCGGGGAGAGGCAACTACGTTCGCTTGTTCGGGAGGCTGGATCCCAGACTGGGACGGCGGATTTTTGTTGTCTTGCCCTGATAATCCCAAACCTAAACCTGCAAGGAGCAACAAAAGTGGAATTCGTTTGACTGTCATGATCGGCCTCTTTCTGCCACCCTCCATGCCTACGCGCGCCATGGCATCGCGACGTCGGCAACATCGGTGAGGGCGTCCAGATGCACAAGTTGTTGTAGTGATTGAGCCTCAGGATAAGCTCGGCGTGCTGGACTGCTCCCCGCCACGAGGCTGAATCGCGTATAGCTCGAAGGAGCCGTTGTTGTCAGTGATGATAATCACTGATAGAGCGTGACGTGGAGCACGCAGGGAGTGGTTCCGCGCCGGAGTAAAAAGGGAAGAAAAGACGTCGCGCTGCTGCTTTCGGAGAAAGCCGAACAGGCCACGAC
>JAWOLO010000250.1:0-2744 GCA_033853375.1 Terriglobia bacterium | reverse complement strand
TCGTGGGAGTTCATCGAGCCGTTTGTTGAGCGATACGACATGAGCGTTTTCTCGGCGCCTCAGTTTGCCAGGCAACTAGACATCCCACAAGCTCTTATCTCACCTTCGATAGATCCGCTGTCGGACAAGAACCGGGAGCTGACACCGGAGGAAATCGAAAATGTGCTGACACGACTTGCCATTCATAGCGACAAGCCCATGGTTACGCAGATTTCGCGCTTCGACCGCCTGAAAGACCCGCTCGGGGTACTTGCGGCTTGGCGAATTGCGCGGCGGCATAATGACTGCCAACTTATTTTGGCCGGCGGCGCAGCATCGGACGATCCGGAGAGCGTCCAAGTGCTAAGGGAGGTGCGCGAACATGCAGGCGATGACCCGGACGTCCACGTACTCGACCTGCCGCCAACCTCGAATATCGAGATTAACGCACTACAGCGTGCTTCAACCGTTGTACTTCAAAAATCACTGAAAGAGGGCTTCGGGCTGACGGTGTCGGAGGCTTTGTGGAAAAGCAAACCCGTGATTGCCGGAGCGGTCGGCGGGATTCCGCTTCAAATCACGCATAAGTATTCGGGCATTCTCACGCATACTGTCGAAGGGACAGCCTTTTGGATTAAACAGCTGCTGTCAACCCCTGAGTTCGCGAAGCGACTAGGCGAGAATGGGCACGCGCATGTCCGAAATAATTTCTTGCTAACTCGTCACTTACGTGACTACTTACTGGCCTTTTTGTTCCTAATGTACGAAAAGCAGGACGTTGTCAAACTCTAGTGGTTGCGCAATCCGTAACGGTTGGACTGCCCGGAGAGTCTCGATGATCGAGGCTCTCCGGGCTAGTCGGTGTTATATACGCCCGGATGAGGCCTGTATTAGCCGTGCTCGGGATAGCGTAGTTCGTTGTCTACGCTTTTGACTCCGGCCACAGAGGCGACGACCTGTAGAGCGTGATCGGCCATCGCCTTAGAATCGACGTCACCGCTGAGTGTTACGACTCCCTCCTTCGCGCTCACGCGGATCTTCGCATTCATTGTACTCTGATCACCTTTGAGGGCCTGCTTTACTTGGTGGGTCAAGCTTGCGTCGCTTGGCTGAGCAGCAGCCGAGCCGGTCATAGCCAGGTTGGATGGTGCAGCCGGGCCTAAGTGTTCAGATGCACTCTGCGCAAACGCTACGGGGGAAGCCGCCAGAAGACCCATGAGAGCGCCCATGCCGAAAACTCTCCTACACTTCATAGCCATAAGAAACCTCCGCGGTAAACGTAAAAGCAACCGCCAGAACTGGCCGTGCATATCGTGTGCCTTGGTGTCGATAGCGCGCATGGACATATTGGAAAGTGAGTCTGCGTAATACGACGACCCAACATTCTCCTCGAAATTGTATTTATTGCACACGAAGAGGGTGTTGAGATAAGGCCTTCACTCACTTGCACTGATGACTTGAGGAGACTTTTTTCCCGTGCCGGGAATACAAGGTGGATGTGGCTTGCCACGCCAAAGGTCTTATGGCTCCCTTGAGCGCGGTGCTGCGACATCTTCGAGGCTTCTGCGAGCAGCGTCTACACCGAGGCAACTCTCGAGAATCGCAGCGCCGAGCATGAGAGAGTCGGCAAGTGCGTATCCCGCGAAAAGCATCGTACGAGATCTCGAAACGATGAAGTAGCCAAAGAGCCAAGCTCCCACAATCCCACCTACCGTGGTTCCTGTTGCATAGAGAGCGGCTTCACCGCGGCTCTAAGCTCGAGAGGGAATAATTCCACTCAGCGTTCGACCCATCGCTTTAGAGGCCTAGGCCTCTGTAAGACGGAAATTTTTGCACAATGGAGACCGCTTCGTTCGTTCCCGCGAACCACATTGTGTACTCACGAAACCCAAGCGAGACAGGCGTTTCGCGCTTTTGTTTCGCGATGGCACACCACTTGCCATGGTCAACGTCCGGTAGACCGGGGCTAAATCAAACCACCGCTGGGCTAACGAAGGTAAGTACGCGTCATTCTCATGAACGTAAAAGCAACCTCTTGGTGTGGAACACCATCGGTAGCACAAAGCCGGACGTTGGTTGGGGTCCTCATCGCCGTGATAGTGACGATCGCGCTCTTCGGCTGCGCAGGTGAATCCGACCAGAGGAAACTCAGCACCACGCGAAGCACCGGTTCACATCTATCACCTGAACAGTGCATGGCCGGCGCGGAGATCGACGAGACCGCGGCGATGAATGACCCCAACGGTAGTTACCTGATTCAACCGGGCGACCAACTGACACTGGAGTTCTACCTAAATCCAGAATTTAACGACGAAACCAATTGTCAGGCCGGATGGGATGATCACGCTAAGGGTTGTCGGCGACATCAAAGCTTGGGGTCTGACACCCGCACAGCTCTCTCAGCGACTCGACCAAGCCTATCAGTCAGAGCTGCGCTCACCGGACGCAGTAGTACACGTGAAGAATATGCCCAGTCGGCAGGTTTATGTTCAGGGACAAGTTAACAAGCCCGGTGCGTTTCCTCTTGAGACGGGCATGACAGCGGTACAAGCGGTCAGCGAGGCGGGTGGATTGACCGATCAGGCCGGCGACGACGCGGTCTTGATCCGGCGGGATCTCTGTGGCGAGCCCACTGGCATTCGCATCAAACTGGCGAAAGCCCTGGAGCATCCGGAAGCCAATCAAGACGCTGCTCTGATGCCTCGTGATGTCATCGTGGTGCCGCGCAGTGGAATCGCCAATGTCGATTTATTCGTAAAGCAATA
>JAWOLO010000249.1:0-14489 GCA_033853375.1 Terriglobia bacterium | reverse complement strand
CGCGCTAGAGGCCGCGAAGAAAGAAATGCAGGGTGGAAGTCGCGACGCGCTGCATCTGCAAGCCATCTTGCGCCACAAACTCGATTCCGAACCTCTCGCTGCCGTCGACTACGCGGAAATCGTGGATGCGGAGAGTTTTGAGCCAGTGATGCGGGTTAGCCGCGCGTGCTACGCACTTCTGGCTGTATTCATCGGCAAAACGCGATTGATTGACAATCTGTATGTGGAACCGAATTCTCCCGGCTCCGACGATTTCGTGTTTCATCTTTAGCGCCGACGTCTTCAACGCGTCCATTCAACATTGCTCCCCTTTGTTAGACTTTTGCTACAGCCCCAATTCCAGCCGGAGGTGACGGAGATGAATTCACGCTTTCATGCAGTGGTTGCTTTTCTCCTTGTTGTGCTCCTTGTGCCTGCACTGACATGGGCCGGAGGCAAAGTCCCAGTGGGCACCCATATTTCCGTTATTACGGACCAGGCGGTCAGCTCGAAGAACTCGAAAATCGGACAAACCATCACGGGCTCGATTGCCAAAGATGTGATTGTTGGCGGAAAGGTGGTTATTCCAAAGGGTTCCGAAGTCAAGTTGTCAGTGAGCAGCGTGCAAGCCTCGGGCAGGCTTTCCACGCCTGCGAAACTCTACCTGCGACTGCGTACCGTGACGGTCGGTGGCAAAACGTACACGATAGCAACGAACTCCGCCGGTAGAACCGAGAAAGGCAAGGGCAAGCGGGATGCCGGATTTATCGGTGGGGGTGCGGCGGGAGGAGCGGCGATCGGTGCGTTGGCAGGTGGCGGCAAGGGTGCGGCCATCGGAGCAGCAGCAGGCGCCGGAGCGGGAACCGCAGGAGCAGCGGCAACCGGCAAGAAAGACATTGAGTTTCCTGCCGAGACGCATCTTGTATTCACAACGCGGGCCGACTTGGTTATTAAGTAAAAGCAATCTTCGTTAGGGAGATCAATATAATGTTGAGGTCCGCGGGCCGGCGGAGGGCTATCAGGGAGCGGACACGCCGCGTTGTTTCGGGTCTTTTTTGCGGCAGTAGAGGCGCTGGTCGGCGGCTTCAATGATTTCGGCAGAAGTTCTTCCATCATCAGGATAAACGCCAATTCCTATGCTGACCCGGAGCGGCGGCGTTTCTTTATCGGAACGCAAGCGTTGCTCAATGCGTTGAGCGACGTGCTCAGCCATCCCACGGTCAGAGTCGATTAGGATCACAGCAAATTCATCGCCTCCGTAGCGCGCGGCCAAATCCGTCGAACGGCAATGCTCATTCATGATGGCTGCCAGACGGCGGAGCGCCCGGTTGCCGGTCAAGTGCCCTTGGAGGTCATTAATGCGCTTGAGCCCATCAAGGTCGAGGAGCAACAGGCTAAAAAAGCGATGGCTGCGTTCGGCCCGGTGAACCTCGCTTTCCAAGCGATCCATGAATTCGCGGTAATTCGCCAAACCGGTCAGGCCATCATGGCGAGCCAGGTATTGAGCTTGTTCTTCCGATTTCTTGCGATCGGTGATGTCCACGGCGGCCCCAAGGCAGCCGATGATTTGACCGGAAGAGGAGCGTAGGGGTCCTACCCGGATCTCCAGTACGCTGCCTTTCCACGCGTATTCAAAGTGCGAAACGATACCGCGCAGGGCGGTATCATGCTCGGCGATAGGCGTGGAATGAGAGTCGGCCACGCCTAAGAATTCTCGGATGTCCCGCCCGACAAGAGAACCGGGGCGAATCTTCGCCGCCGGTATTCCGCTGCCCCACTGCCCGAGAATCTTCAGATTCTGATCCGTGGTCCACAAAAGCCCGGGCACCTGCTCCATTAGCAGGCGAAGAGGAGCCTCCTCGGGCGACCAGAAAGCTTCATGAGGATCTAGCGCTTGTGCTATTTCGAGAATTCCCTCTGCTCGGTTATTGTCCCCGCGAATCACAGTGCGACGGACGGCCACGAGAATCCGCGAGCAGTTCTTGTGCAGGCGCTCGCCGACCTCTATGGGTTTACGGTCATCCTGCGCTTGAGATAAGAGGGATTCCAATTGCGGCGACTCGTAGACGGGCAGAAGCAGGCTCAAAGATTTGCCGATCGTTTCCTCGCTGGTGTAGCCGTAGAGGCGCTCCGCTCCCACGCTCCAAGTCTCGATCGTTCCATCGAGGGACACTGCGACCACGGCCTCCTCTGAAGACCTGAGAAGAGCCGCCAGGAGATGCTCAAGGGCCGGTGGATGAGCCATCAAGTAACTTGCGTCTTTCAGAACGGGGAGGACGTTCGTGGGGAATGGCAATTCCTGCTGGCGAGAGGACCGGGCCCGCAGGCGAGCTTGGTGATGCGAGCGTTTTCGCATCCTTGCAGGAGAAGTTTACCAAGCTTGCTAAGCGGAGCAAGCCCCTGTTGGTACAGAGGATACCAGGAAGTAACGGTACGTTCGGAAGAGGCTTGGGCTTTCCCACAAGGTAGCCTGCTGTATCTCCCAATTACCCTGAAAATAGTATTGCCACGGAAATAGGACTGATTTAGTCTTATATCAGTTATTGCAAACAATTTGCAAGGAGACTCCGTGCCCGCATTTCTTCGTAGAGGTTTGTTTCTCGTTTCTGAGCTTGTACTTGCCGCGCTTTTGTTTCCGCTTCCTGCACGCGGGCAGGAAAGTCCGTACTTCGTTGCTTATGATCACTATCTGGAAGAGCCCGGGAACCTTGAGATCGAGTATTTCTCCCTTTTCGGCACGCAGCGGGGGGGAAACGACTTTCATTCCTACTGGACAGAGTTTGAGTATGGTGTCACGGCCTGGTGGACCACCGAGGTCTACCTCGACGGCCAGACCACCTTCGGCGACAGCACGCTTTTTACAGGAACCCGCTGGGAGAACCGGTTCCGGCCGCTCAAGCGCGAGCACTTCATCAATCCGATCTTATACGTCGAATATGAACACAAGAGCGCAGCCGACAAAATTTTGAAAGAAGGTGAAGGGCACGACGTCGAAGCCGACTTTCTGGCTCCGAATGCAGAAGCGCGCAGGGACGTCGGCAACGAGGTAGAGCTAAAACTGATTCTTTCCAGCACGTTCAAGGGCTGGAACTTCACTCAAAATACGCTGGCCGCCAAAGACTTGTCCAACTCCCCCTGGGAATTCGGCTATGCCCTGGGCGCCAGCCGCCCGCTCGCCTTGAAGGCTTCGGCAAGACGTTGCACGCTGTGTCCTCAGAATTTCGTTGCAGGCGCCGAAATGTACGGCGGACTTGGGGACCGCTATCATTTCGGCTTACACGACACGTCGCACTATCTGGCCCCTGTGCTCGGCTGGAACCTGCCTTCGGGTTGGACGCTGCGCCTCTCTCCCGGCTTCGGACTGAACGACAATAGCCACCAGTTTCTCCTGCGTTGGGGCGTGTCGCGCGAAATTACCGGGTTCGGTTCGATGGTCGGCAGGCTCTTCCGAGGTCACCCATGACCGTTCGTCCTGTGAGCATGTCCGCGGTTCTACTGGGTGCTGCCCTTCTCTCTGCAACAAAAGCACAACAACCCGGCGCCTCACTCGCTCCGCAAAGTTCCCAATCGGATTCTGTCTATTCTGAAATCAGCAAAGCGCCGCAGAAGGCTCGTGCCAGGCGAAATCCGCTGGAGAAAGATCCTGACGCGGTTGCCGCGGGCCGGATTCTTTTCGAGCAGCGTTGTGCGGAATGCCATGGGGATAACGCTGAAGGTGGCAAAAAAGGGCCGAGCTTGCGTGCCGTCGAGATTCAAAACGCTGAGCCCGGTGCGCTCTTCTGGGTCCTGACGAATGGTGTGGTTCGCAAGGGAATGCCGGTGTGGTCCAAACTTCCCGAGCCGCAGCGCTGGCAACTTGTCAGTTATGTTAAATCGCTTGGCGCTTCGCCCGCAAAGGCCAAGCCATCCACATCCGACTCGTCGCAGCCGCCTGCAGCTAGCGATTTGCCTTTGCCGCATCATTGAGGATCATCGCCAGCCGCACCCCCGCTTCCGCGAGGCCCATCTCCACGGCCTTCGCAGCTTTGGTCTGGTACGTGTCGTCTGCTACCAGATGCTTTTCAAACATGCGTTTCGCAATGTGATTGTTATCCGAGCAACTTCTCGGCCTTACGTCCGGTTCGATGGGGACCTTTGCGGAGAAAGCATCGTATACTTCGGATTCCGCTCGTTCGTGAATCTCCCAGGCCCAATTGTCCACGTTGATCCCGGCCGCTTCCCAGGTGGCGCTCTGCGCGTTGAACTTTTCATCGAGTTCGTCGGCGTAGCGATGAGGACTAGAGACCTCCATGTCCCGTTCGACGATCTCGGTGTCCCAAATCTGATGAAGGTTCGGCGAATAATCTTCGCGCTCCGGGTGCACAGGATTGAGGAGCGGCTCGTGATGCAGGTATTTGACGGGAACACAGTTTCCGCCGTTGTCGCCATTGTTGATGACATGCAGCGGCTGGTGCATATCGCCGATAAAATGAATGATGTACCGGGTCGCTTCTGCACGTTTCGACGAATTAGCAGATTTGTCTTTCAAGATCGTGCGCTGCTCCTCGATGGCTCGCGTCACGCAGCCGTCCTTGCCGCAGTATTCCTCCAACGAGCCTTTGTGCTTCCCCCGCGGAATGTCGATGTAATGCCAAGGGCCATTGTGGCGCTCGTTGCGCACATCGTCCGGCCACGTCGAGGCATCGACCATGAGATCCGGAGTGGCATTGCCGCACCAGCGCTTCAGGGCGGGATTAACAGGGTTTTCGCCGAGGAGTTTCTCCACGAACTGTCGTGCTTCCGGCGTGAGATGTTTTTCCGCGATAAGCGCTACGGTTTGATGGCCCTTGCATCCCCACGCATGAGCGGAGGGCACGGAGCAAAGCCAGGCGATGAGCACACCAACAACGACTACGAGTCCTCGATTCATCATCCTCGCTCTCCTAGAGAACCTGTAAGGTGGAAACATGTCAGTCGCTTAGCCATCGCCCGATCGGCTTCCACGACTCCGTATGATCGCAAATTACTCGCAGCGTGGCGGTAATCGGAATGGCCAAAACCAAGCCCATGCCTCCCCACACCCAGCCCCAGAAGAGCAGCGCCACTGTAATTGCGACTGCGTTCAGGCGCACTCGGTGCCCCACCAACTTTGGTGCCACAAGATTCAACGCCAGCAGATGAACCGTAGTGAGCACGGCTGCGATAAAAGCGAACTGCCCGAAGCTGTTCCATTTTGCCAGCGCAATTACAAAGGCTGGGAGCCACGCCAGCACGGCGCCAATGTACGGCACCATATTCAGCAGGCCTGACGCGATGCCTGTCAAAATCGGAAATTCCATCCCAAGCGCCCAGAAAAACAGGCTGCTTGCCGCGATAACGAACAACGTCACGACGGTCATACCTGCAAGATAGTCGCGCAGCACGTCGCGCACATCCTCCAAGGTCTCCTTGACTGGCGTGCGACGCGACGTGGGAAAAAGCTGCAGCGTCCCATGCCACACCTGCCGCTTTTCCGCGAGCATGAAAAACACGAGGAAGGGCATAAACGTAACTTCGAGAAACAGCGCATAGAGGGAGCCGATGCCTCGCAGGATCAGCGTGTGCACCACGCCCGGCCCAACGGGGGTAGTGGCACCAGTCGCGCTCCCATCCGACGGAGCAATTTGCGAAACCTGACCTTCGATCCCCTTGATTTTGCCCCGCACACTGGCCGTTGCTTGTTCCAAAAGACTGCTGTATTTCGGCCAATCCGCGGCGAAATCCGCTACGCGTGTCCACAGTCCATATCCGACAGCGGCCAACACTGCGGTAAGAACCAGAACCATTACCATAGCGCCCAGCGTGCGCGGGAGCCGCAGCCTTTCCAGGAATTCCACCGCCGGATCGAGGAAATACGCGAGCAAAATGGAAAACAGCAATGTAATCACAACGCCCGCCGCATAATAAAGAAAGAGCAGGATGATCGCGGCGGCGATTACGCGCGCGCTGAAGCTGGACACAGTAAGACGAACTAAAGACGGCGGCGTCTGAGTCGAGGACACGAGCGGCTCCGGTGCTACCACGTTAGCACATTCCCGCAAACTGGCATGGATCAAGTATGTACCTCGTTCAACGCAGTTGCTTGGAACGTTTGCAAGTTTCCATGCGCGGAGTTCCTCGATGGAACAGGCTCAATCCCCTCGGATCGCAAACCGTCAAAATCTATGTGCTAAAATCTCGAAGTTATCCTCAGAACTGGGCCGCTGTTGCAACCTTTCTGCCGCCGCGACCCTTGAAGGAACAGTCTCTATTTCATGGCCAAAGAGCTTTTCGGAACGGACGGCATTCGCGGCATCCCCGGCACGCCACCGCTCGATAACGCCACGCTTTATGCGACGGGCCGCTCCCTTGGCACTTACCTCAAGCGCGAACACGGCGCCGCCCACGTGCTGATTGGCATGGACACGCGCGAGTCCGGCCCGCACATCGCATCGCTTCTTGCCGCAGGCCTTACGCAAGCCGGCGCCACTGTCTCCTTCGCTGGGGTTATCACTACGCCTGGCGTCGCGTGCCTCGTGCGGCAGAAGGATTTTCAAGCCGGTGTGGTCATCTCCGCTTCGCACAATCCGTTTCAAGACAATGGCGTGAAGCTCTTCTCCCACGCAGGCATGAAATTCCCGGACGTGATCGAAGCGGAGCTGGAAGCCGACATTTTCAAGCACCGCAGCGAACCGCCTCCTAAGAATCCGCCGCACCTCACTGCGGATGAGTCTTTGGATGCTCAGTACCTAGAATTTCTGAGAAAGAAGGTGATTCCCGGAGCAAAACTGCGCGGCTTTCGCATCGTTCTGGATTGCGCCAACGGCGCGGCCTACAAACTGGGGCCGGAATTGTTTCGTTCGCTAGGCACCGACGTGGTAGCGATGAGCGTTTCGCCCGACGGACGCAATATCAACGCGGGCTGCGGTTCGCTCCACCTGGAAGGCTTACAGAAGCGCGTCGTCGAGGAAAAAGCGCGGTTGGGAGTAGCTTTCGACGGCGATGCCGACCGCGCTCTCTTCGTCTGCGAAACCGGAAAAGTTGTGAATGGCGATGGCGTGCTTCTCGCTGCGGCGCGCTTCCTGAAATCGCAAAACAAGCTCAAGGGCAACCGCGTCGTGGCCACTTCCATGTCAAACCTCGGTCTGGAGCGCGCGCTAGCGATGGAAAACATCGCGCTAGCTCGCGCGGCTGTCGGCGACCGCTACGTCCTCGAAGAAATGTTGCGCAGCGGGAACGTGCTTGGCGGCGAACAGTCCGGCCACATCATCTTCCTAGACGATAGCCCCGCAGGCGACGGCCTGCTCACCGCAGTGAAAATCGCCTCCCTCGTTTCCATGCGCGGGAAAATCGAGTCGCTCGTCGAAGGCTTGAAGGACTATCCGCAACAAATCGTGAACGTGAAGGTGCGCTCGAAGCCGCCGCTCGAGTCTTTGCCCGAAGTCTCCCGCGCGCTCGCCGAAGCGCAATCCGCGCTCGGGGAAAATGGTCGCATCGTGCTCCGCTATTCCGGCACGGAACAGCTCGCCCGCGTTATGGTCGAAGCTGAACACGAAGCCGACGTCCAACGCTTCACTCAATCCCTCGCTGATGCCCTCCGGTCTTCTATAGGTGCCTAAAGGCTTTAAGCAAACTCAGCGGAGAGCCCAGCCAACCGAAATAACGATATTGCTATTCCAATAGCCTTATCCTGCTCCCAAAGAATGTAGGAGTTAGACCGACTTTCTGTGGGATTTTGTAGGCTGCGGTCGCCCTGAGCAGTGTTCAGTTGTCACTTTTTCTCGGCTAACTACTTTCCTTTCAGTCCAGTTCACAGGTTTTCCATAAACATCGGACAGGCTGGCAACGGACTTGCTTCCCCTTCCACAACTTAGAAAGATTGGCTTCCCGGGGTGGCCGGAACCGATCCTCGACTCGGTTACCGGTTTAGGGGCGTCAATTATGAAGAAGGGGGCTTGCACCGGCCCCCTTTTTCGTTTTAGTAGGTTCTTCAAGCACGTCCAGAAGCTGGATTCCTCAATTCCCAGGCAAGGCCGCAGTTACAACCTGCATTTGTCAGAGTTCTCAGTGAGGAACACTAGGACGTGTCGCCGCGGACCCTTCTTTTCGGACCCTAATGCTCCGCCTAGCCAAGACCGCGTTAGGTTTCTTGGATTCAGCCAGAACTTCTCTTGGTTTTTCACTTAAACTGAGAACTGCGAACTAAAAAGATGAGCGGCCGGTGGGGGGACCGGCCGCTCGGGCGTGGGGGATGGAGGGTAACAATAATCCGAAGAGGCTCGGCCCTTTCTGGCCGTCTCGCCGCGCTCGCGAGCGGCAAAACGGCACTCAGGAGATATTCTCAGCTCCAATGGGCCAAACCACTCCCGACTACGCTCTTACTTTGCTTTTCTCCAGATTTCCAGTCGATAGGCCGTGAGGTCCATTTAGTCCAGTACTTTCTTGACTCACACAAGTACACTGCGCAGGTACAAAGGTACCCGCTTGCCGAAGCTAAATCGGTGGCTTCTGTTATCGGTCAATTTGGCCGGGTTTCAATTCCAAGAATGCTACAGTCCCCGAATCACCAGTTCGAGAAGGTCGGCCAGCTCGGCAAGCCGTTGCCGGTCTTCTTCGGGGAGCGAGGAAAGCACCTGGGCCAGAGATTCGACGCGGCGCAAGCGGCCTTCCTGCAGAATTCTTGTTCCTCTAGCGGTTGCTTCAAGGCGCACGCGGCGCCCGTCCTCGGTTGCGCTCCGCCGAACCAAACCGGCGCGCTCCAGGCTCGTTACGATGCGGCTCATGGTCGGGGGACGCACCTGTTCCGCATCCGCAAGCTCGCCGAGCGACCTCGGCCCGCCGAACACTAACACTGACAGGGCAGAGAGCTGCGCGGGGCCAATCCCGCTCTCGCGGTCGCGCCAGCGCAGCCGTCGCAGCAGGTGGATGGCAGCGGAATGCAGGCGATCTGCGGTCTGAAAGACCGCTGGACCCGCGAGACGTTTGGACTTGACATCCGTCATGGAATATAGTTAGCTATGCTAACTAAATCATCCTCGGAGGTCAATCACCATGGACTCGACAGCCACCAGTCTTGGAATGACAAATATGGGAATCACAGGCATCGGCCAGATCTCCATCATTACTCACGACCTGCCCCGCGCCACGGCATTCTATCGCGATATCCTCGGCCTGCCTCTTCTGTTCACTGCAGGCAATATGGCTTTCTTCGATTGCGGCGGCGTGCGCTTGATGCTTGGTCCGGCCAGCGCGCCCGAGCTGGATCATCCCAGTTCCATCCTTTATTTCCGCGTCCCGGATATCCAGGCAGCTCACCGACGCCTGGTTGAAATGGGGGTAAAGATCGAGGCGCCTCCGCGTCTGATCGCTCCCATGAAGACCTATGACCTTTGGATGGTTGGGTTCCGTGATTCGGAGGGCAACATCATGCAGTTGATGAGCGAAGTGCCGCGCGCATAGTCTTTTTCCCCGCCGCGTGACTGGCTCTTGAATCGCATTTCAATGTTTAAACGGATTAGGTTACCTTTGCGCTCCGGAGGACCGCTTACTATGGATACGCGAGATGGTACCAAGCTTTCCCGCATCGGCCAGATTGCCATTAACGCCCACGATGTGGACCGCGCCACAGCATTCTATCGCGACGTTTTGGGATTGCCGCACTTGTTCCGCGCCGGCCAACTCTCGTTTTTCGACTGTGGAGGGGTTCGCCTCATGCTGGACAAGCCGGAGAAACCCGAGTTCGATCATCCCAGTTCCATCCTTTATTTTAAGGTCGGGGACATTCGGGCCACCCATCGGCGCCTCATGGATGCGGGCGCAAAATTTGAAGACGAGCCGCACGTGATTGCGCAAATGCCCAAATACGACCTCTGGATGACCTTCTTCCGCGACAGCGAGAACAACCTGCTCGCGCTGATGAGCGAAGTGCCGCGCTCGTCGTAAATGGGCGGATTACAAATCTTGGTAATAACCCTGCTACAAGGCTTATGCAGTTTTACGGTATCCTTTTATCTCCATGCATGACCTCAGCTATTTCCGTGACCACTTGGACGTCTTCGCTGATATGGCGAAGAAGCGTTGCATGTCCCTTGACCTGGACGACTTTCGCGCCTTAGATAAGGAACGCCGCGAACTCATCACCGCAACGGAACAACTCAAAGCCCAACGCAATAAAGCCAGCGACGAAATCGCCCGACTAAAAAAGCAGAAACAGAACGCCGATGGGCTGATTGCCGAAATGAAGCAGGTTTCCGAGCGCATAAAGCAGTCCGACGAACGCATCGCCGCGCTCGATGCCCGCCAGCGCGAACTCTTGCTTACCATTCCTAACGTGCCGCATTCCTCGGTTCCTGTAGGCTCCAGCGCCGCAGACAATAAAGAAGTCCGCTGCTGGGGCACGCCACCGAAATTTCATTTTCAGCCGAAGCCCCACTGGGAAGTGGGCGAACGGGCAGGCATCCTGGATCTGGAAGCCGCGGCGAAAATCACCGGCGCGCGCTTTGCCGTCTACAAAGGTTGGGGAGCCCGCCTTGAGCGCGCCTTGGCGAATTTTTTCCTCGACGTGCACACCCGCGAGCACGGCTACACCGAGTTCCTGCCGCCTTTCATCGTAAATAGCGCTTCGCTCACCGGCGCCGGCCAGTTGCCCAAATTTGCCGCTGATCTCTTTCACCTCGAAGGAACGGACTTCTGGTTAACGCCAACCGCCGAAGTCGAACTGCACAATCTTTATCGGGACGAGACCATCCCGGAAGAAAAGTTGCCCATTAATGTCACCGCGTGGACGGCTTGTTTCCGCTCCGAAGCCGGAGCTGCCGGCAAAGACACGCGGGGCATCCTCCGCCAGCATCAATTTCAAAAGGTTGAGCTCTTCAAGTTCACGCATCCGGGAAAAAGCTACGAAGAGCATGAAGCCCTGACCAGAAACGCCGAAGCTATTCTCCAGAAACTTGGGCTGCATCACCGGACTGTGCTGCTTTGCACCGGCGACATGGGCTTCGCCTCCGCAAAAACGTACGACATCGAAGTGTGGCTCCCATCGAGCAACGAATTCCGCGAAATTTCTTCTTGCTCGAACTGCGAAGCGTTTCAGGCGCGGCGTGCGGGCATTCGATTCAAACCGAAAGGCGGCGGAAAAAGTGATTTCGTCCACACACTGAACGGCTCCGGACTCGCTGTAGGACGCACATGGATTGCAATTGTTGAGAATTATCAACAGGCCGACGGCTCTATTTTGATCCCCGAAGCTCTCCGCCCATACATGGGCATCGACCGCATCCCAGTAGCTAAATAGCGTCTTTTCAACCGCCTCCGACGTTCTTTGGTGCCTTTCCGTCAATATCCCGCGCAAAACCACTGCTTTTCGCATAATCAATTGTAAAATAAAGACTTATAGCTCTCATGCCGCCCATGGAGGGGCCCAAAGATCTTGCGATGCCTGCCGCAACCTCTTGAAATTACGCCTTTTCGTTTGACTACCGCTTTTCGCCTTACATACACTCACCTCACTGGGACTTTTGGGGGTACCAGCGAAGTACTGCGTTATTTGTGGCCATGACATTTTTCGCCCGCATCGTCCGGTTTCTCTTTTGGCTGTTCGTGCTCTCTTGGAGTGTGTGGCTGCTTCGCCGTCTTTTCGGTTCGCTTCTGCAAAATGCCGCTTCAGGGCCACGGCAGCAGGGCGACACGTCCGGCTCTGCGCAGACTCCCAAGACAGCGCGCCGATTGGTGCGCGACCCGGTTTGCGGCATGCACGTGGATGAAACGCTCTCCATTCCCATGCGCGAGGGAGATGAATTGTTGCATTTCTGCTCCATCGCGTGCCGCGATGCGTATGTTGTCAGTTCCAAAAAGTTTGCAGCAAACGGCTAAAGAAGATTTCTGTGGATTGACCGAAGGGTGGATCGGAAAAACGAATCAGGATCAGGTGGACGTATAAGCGCATAACTCAAATAGACGAAAGGACCGACGCCGATGGCCACGGTCGCAAAGCCTACAACTCCAACAAAGATAAGCACGCCGCCGATGGTGCCGCGGATTGCTCCGCGCGAAGACTTGAATCCCTTCCGCATCGCACAAATTCAATTCGACATGGCGGCCGAGTTTTTGAAGCTGGATCCCGGCCTGCGCCAGATCTTGCGCACCCCAA
Organism: Terriglobia bacterium; assembly: GCA_033853375.1. Classification (GTDB taxonomy): domain Bacteria; phylum Acidobacteriota; class Terriglobia; order Acidiferrales; family UBA7541; genus Acidiferrum. The sequence goes on along the minus strand of JAWOLO010000249.1, from coordinate 2,365 downwards.
AGCGCGTTTTGGAAGTTTCTCTTCCGACGAAAATGGACAATGGCCAGGTGAAAGTGTTCACCGGCTACCGCGTGCAGCACAACATTTCGCGCGGACCCGGCAAAGGCGGTATCCGCTACCATCCCAACGTCACGCTCGACGAAGTGAAGGCGCTGGCTGCGTGGATGACCTGGAAGACCGCCACGGTGAACGTTCCCTTTGGTGGCGCCAAGGGTGGTGTCATCTGCGATCCCAAGCGCATGTCCAAAAGCGAACTCGAACGCATGACACGCCGCTACGCCAGCGAAATTCTCCCGCTCATCGGCCCCGCGCAGGATATTCCCGCGCCTGACGTTTACACCGACGCGCAAACCATGGCTTGGATCATGGACACCTACGCTATGACCATCGGCCACGCCGCTCACGGCGTGGTCACCGGCAAGCCGGTTTCCATCGGCGGTTCGGAAGGGCGCGGCGAAGCCACGGGGCGCGGCCTCCTCTATGTCGTCGAAGAAGCCTGTAAAGTGAAAAAGATTCCGCTGCGCGGCGCAAGTGTCGCCATTCAGGGCTTTGGCAACGCCGGAGCCACCGCGGCCCGCCTGTTCGCGGAAAAGAAAGCAAAAATCGTTGCCTTGAGCGACACGCGCGGCGGTGTCACCAATTCCCGCGGCATCGACCCCATTAAAGCCATTCGCTATAAGGAGCGTGCCGGCACCGTAGTGGGCATGCCCGGTGCCTCTCGGATCAGCAACGACGAATTGCTGACCATGAAGTGCGACATTCTCATTCCCGCGGCGCTCGAAAACGTCATTACCCTCCATAACGCCGAAGCCGTCAAAGCCCGCATCGTCGCTGAAGCCGCCAACGGCCCCACCACCCCGCACGCTGACGAAATCCTGGCTCGCCGCGGCATTACCGTGTTGCCGGACATTCTCGCCAATGCCGGGGGCGTTACCGTAAGCTATTTCGAGTGGGTGCAGAACCAGGAAGGTTTGATGTGGGACGTCGACGAAGTCAACGCACGCCTGCAAAAGATAATGGTCCGCGCCTTCCACGAAATGGTGGAGACCATGCGCAAGCACCACGTTCCGCCGCGCGCCGGCGCCATGATCCTGGCCGTCGGCCGCGTCGCCGAGGCCACCCTCGTCCGCGGCCTGTTTCCCTGATCCTTCGTTAGACTCTACTTTACTCTGGAGCTGGACTGGTTCCGGGTATCGCTATGGGCGTCTTGATGTCCTGGAGCTCTGGCGGTATCCCTAGCATGGCGTTCGTGTTTTGCCCCACGACGACGAGCCAGTTGCCGTTCCGCTTTTCGGCGACCATCACCATCATGCCGAACCGCGGCTGGCGAGCCGAGCCATCGGCATTCTTATCTCCTTCAATTTTCCAGCTCCAGTGAACCACCGCCATATCCGGCCGAAGAAATCGCGCGGTTGTCTGGAGCGGTGTGATACTGGCTTCCTTGAAGCGTCCGCCAAGCAATCGCGTGTGGAATTTCTCGAAGTCCGCCCTCCCATGCAGGTAGGTCGTGGCAACGGTCACAAAATCGACATCGTCGGCCATGATTTTCGCCAATTCATGCCCATCGTGCTTGGCCCATGCGTTGCAGAAAGCTTGCGGAAGTTTACGCACCGCCTCTTCGTCTGCTTTGGTCTGCGCGTTTGCGCCCAAGGCGAAAAGAAAGAGCAACAGCCCGCAGAAAAAGTGTTTCATCCTTCGTTCCTCCGGTGTCATGCAAGACAAAACATCGGGAAGGGAACCTTTGCGAGCTGCATTCTTGCATGCCCAAGGAGAATTCTTCAATTTTTTCCTTGCGCTGGAAAAAATCTGCGCGTACATTCGCAATTGCCGGTGTGTTTCGGAAGCCGCCTGAGGAAAACTCTGTGGCGGACAGGAGCGCAGCCGGCAATTTTCGCTTGAGGCACGCGATTTGCGCGAAACCGCGCGGGAAACTGCGTTGCCGCTAAGCGGAATCTAAGTAAGAGGGCGGCAGGACGCCGCCTCGAAGGGAAAGAAAAAAGCACGATGACCAGTAACGGGCACAACGGTCACACCACGCCGCCGATTCTCCTGTCCATCGCGGGATTTGATCCCTCGTGTGGCGCGGGAACCGCTGCGGATTTGAAAACGTTCGCGGCGCACGGCTGCTACGGCGTGGCGGCCGTCACTTCGCTGACGGTGCAGAGCACGCAAGGCGTGGAAGCGGTTCACAATACGCCGAGCGCCGAGCTGCGCGCGCAACTCGAAGCGCTCGCCAGGGATTGCGAGATCGTCGCCGTAAAGATCGGCATGCTCGGCAATCGCGGCAATGCCGCTGCCGTGGCGGAATTTCTCGATGCGCACAAGTTCGCGCACGTGGTGCTCGACCCGGTGATCAAATCCTCGA
>JAWOLO010000248.1:0-2734 GCA_033853375.1 Terriglobia bacterium | reverse complement strand
CGTTGTACTCCTGCCCCCGCTGGACGTAAACGCGCTCCTGCCGGACGCCCGCGGTGCCGTTGTCGGCCTGAAGGCGGAGGCTTTTCTCTCCGTTCTTGAACGTTGCGTTCGCAACGGTGGCGCTGCCGTGTTCCCCGAACAGCTTCCAGTATGTTTCAAAATCCTTCCCTTCGAAACCGCGTCCTTGAATCTGCTCGGCGAACAGACCATCCACGACCGAATGATTGATGTGCTCGAGGAACTGGCCGTAGATTCCCTCCTCAACTTTTCCCATCACGCGATCGGTATCGACGAGCAGCACGGCGACGCCGGAACTGTTCGTGGCCGCGTCGGCGGGTGGCGCGGCGCCAAGGAGGAACAACGCGAGGACGCCCGGCAGGTAGCGCGGACACAGGCGACCGAAACAAGCCATGTCCTTGATCTGATCGAAAGTATTTCGGAGTCCGGTAACGAGGGTCGGGCAGGATTTCGCCATGGCCGAAGTAGAACACAGCTCGAGCGCATTTCGCAAGCGAGTCGAGGCGGAATTCAGCTCGGCAAGGAACTTCCATTTCGGACGCCGGTTTGGCAGTATCTGGCGAATGGCGTTCCGAATTCACGAGAGCGTGGTGCGAGGCGAAATTGACAATCGCGAAAAAGGAATTGTCCGCGGAAAGGTCTGGGTCGAAGGCCGGGCTGCACCTGTCATACTCGAACTGAAAGGCAACGCTCACCCTGACCTCGCAGGCTGCCTGCTTACATTCAACAATCCGCACCGACGCATTCCGCATCCGCATCTTGATGCATTGCAGCCGGCGCAACACGGCACGGTTGGCGATCTGACGGCCTCACGAAAGGTTCGCGTGTTCGATATTCCTTTGGAGGACGCGCTTGCCATGTTGCGGCGAAAAGAAGAACCGCCCGAACACATGGCCAACTCACTTTACCTGGAGTGGTTCAGCGAAGAGAACGGACGCGTCGTCATCGAAAGCGCCGATTATCAGATCAGCATTTCATCGCCGGAATGGCGGTTGACTCCCGAAGAAGATGAACAACGCGCCCGGGACGCTGCCAATGGCATGAGCCGCTTCATGCAAAAGCTGACGGATGCCATCGAGAACCAGCGGCGGGGCAGGAAAGCTGCGGAAGAAGACTGGGACGAGCACGATTATGAGAAATTCCTGAAGGAATGTGATGCGCGCACGGACAAGTACGCGGAACTCGTCGAGAAATATGGCGATTCGGAAGAGGCGGAAGAAAAAATTGCCAAAGAGATGGGCTGGAATCGTGAGTTGACGGAGGAAGAAGCCGAAGAAGAGCGCAGGAGAATTGAGGAAATCAATCGTGCCTGCGAAGAAGCCCTCGACGAGCCTGAACCCGAACCCGATCTCCAGCGGGAGGGCATTGATTGGATTCGCACTGAAGACGGCGACGTGCGCCACCCATTGCAGCATCGCTGCTCCGAGAGCGCGATAAAACTCTGGCGCGAAGTCGACGGACTGGGCGTGGAAAAAATGTCCGACAAAGATCTTCAGCAATTCATTTTTGAATTCCAGACCACGGGCGTGAAACTGGCCGGAGCATTGAATGGAATCGCTGCGGGCCGCGACACTCACGATGATGCATTTGTCGTCGCCTGCCTCAAGCGTGCGCTGAATCATCTGCACAAAGCCCAGGCCGGATTGGAAGCTGTGGCGACAAGGAGACTGCTTCCGGAGAAAATGATGACCGGGGCTCGCCGGGAACTGTTCGAAATCCGCGAAGGCATTTTGAAGTTGATGGATGAGTTTCGAGGAAGAGGATGACGCTCGAGGTCCGGAGATCACTTCAACGGGATGCGGAATATGGCGGCGCTCAACGGCGGCACGCGGAGATCGGCAACCGCCAGGCCGCCGGTCTCGGCAATGTCCACCACGCGCGGATGGCCAGGGCTGTTGTGCGCCTCCGCATTCGGCCCCGTGATGTGCCAGCGGGTGGCCGCACCGGCGAACGCCGCGCCGGAGAGCGACGGCTGCAATTCCACTTCCGAGTTACTGGGATTCATCACGCCAATGGTGAGTGTCCTGCCGTCTCTCGTCAGCGCGGCGGAGACATCGGTGTCCCCGAAATCCTGTTCCAGGCGCAAGGGAATGTCGCCGAAATGGGCGCGATACATCTGCAGCACCAGGCCCGTGGTTTCCATCTCCGCGGCCGTCCTGGTGGTCTTGATGGCACCAATGACATTGACCGTCTGGGCATAGTGAGCCATGTGAATGATGTCGGTCTGACGGAAAAATTCGTGAAGCCCCGCCGCCACGCCGAGGCCGTCGGCAAGTTCATAGACACAGCCGAGTTCGCCATAGGCATATTCGCGGTGCCAGAAGTTCCACTCGTCGATGGTAATCGGGACGATGCGCCCCTTGAGATTTGGCAGGCTCGCCTGGAGCTTGCGATGGCCGTCGGCCTTCTCGCGGATGGCATCACGCAACATTGCGACATGCGCCAGCAGGTTCGTGCGCCCGTCCTTGGTCCACGGCACGCGTCCGCGATAGAAATGTTCGGAGAGCATCGTCATGTGGTCGGCGCACTGTTCGAGCATGATCTGCGAGCAGGCCTTGCCGGACTTCGCCTGGTTGGGGTCGTTCTCCTTGTTGATGGTGGTCAGGTCGCCCACGGCGGTGAGCTTGATGGTGGGATCCACCTTCCACATCGCATCGGCGACGAGGTTGTGTTTGAGCGTGTAATGCTCCATTTGCATGAAGCCCAGTTGCCAGGG
>JAWOLO010000247.1:0-5200 GCA_033853375.1 Terriglobia bacterium | reverse complement strand
GACCATTGAGGAAATAACGGCATAGGTTGCTGGAATCGTGCTGTGTCCCACAATTGAACTCGTCGTATAGCCTGACGGCGCCAGCAAACAGTCATCCGGACGTATTTCTCCGCGAACGCCACTCTTTGCAGCGCGTAAAAAAACATTCCATCTTTTCCTTGATTTGTTGGTTTATGAAGAGCCTGCAAGATTGAAAGCGGTCGCAGCGGGAAACTCTCTTAGCTTGCAGCGCCGAAGATTCCGGGCGTTCAACACCAACGACCGCACGGGCAGCGAAATAGTCTGTTAAGCAGCGACATCCCTCCCATGAGTATTGAACCAAATGACCTGCTAAAGACTTTTCAAGAAGGCGAGAGCCTCAGCCAAGCGTTGCGATGCCAAGGACGAAGATGTGCGTATATAATCTTGCAGCTTGGCGCGAAAGGAAAACCTGAGGCATCTGATGAGCAGTGAAAAGAACGCACTAATTTGCGACTGATTCAGACACTCTCGATGTTGCAGGTGTCGAACGACAATTGCGATGGATATAACAGCTCCTCCGAAGCCGGCAACAAAGCCTTCATTGATTTGGTCGCCGCTGTGGGCAGCTCAGGCGAACGCTTGTACTCAGGCCCTGAGGAATTCTTCAGTGAACGCCAAGGGCTCGGAAGTACCTTATTTCCAGAGACTCCTTCGGAACCAATGTCTTATAGCGCAGGCCAAGGCCGCCGCGCCGAGTTTTACAACAACCTGCTTGGTCCGATGGCCCAGTTGCAATTACAAGCAACGCTCCGCGAACAGCGCCCGCATGAAAGACCCTTACTGCCGGGAGGTCTAGTGGCCTCTGCGGATTGCCTTCACTGGACGACCGAGCGAATATCAAAAACCGCCTCTTCCGGCAGGCGCTGAATTAGCATCGCATTCACGCGAGCTGCGGTTCAAAGTCATTCGAGAACTCGAGGCCATGCAATTGGCTTATTCAGGCCGATTCAGGCCGACTCGTGTTTGGCCGTTTGACACTCGATGATGCTGAACCTGCTCCGAGTGGGAATCACTTGCGTTAGGACAAGCTCGCAACCGGTGACGAGCTGATGGTACTCGTCCTCAGTGCGCTGCCGCGCCTCCCCAAACAAGACGAGCATGCTGATGTCGTTTACGCTCGTGTGCATATTCGGTTTACAGGGAACGGTAACCATTTCAATTACGAACAGCCGGCCTTCGGGACGCATCTGCTGTTTGCACCGCCTGAGAATCCGCCTGCAATCCTCGTCGTTCCAGTTGTGCAGGATTTGGGAGAGAATCCACACGTCGCCTTCCGCAGGAATGGAATCAAAGAAGCTGCTGCCAACCGCTCTGCAACGGTCGCTCACGCCCCTGGCCGCAAGGTATTCAACCGCCGAGGCAATGGTGTCAGGCCGCTCGATGAGGACTCCGGACAAGTCGGGCTTCGCGATGAGTATTTCAGCGAGGAGCGAACCGCTGCCCCCACCGACGTCCACGACCCTGTGGACGCCAGCCCAATTGTAGGCATTGACGATTACATCATTAGCGTTACCGAACTCCTCAAGCATTAAATTGAACGCGACGCGATCTTCGGAACGATTGCGCAGATGGTCCCAGAAGGACTGACCAAAAACTTCAGCCACGCGGATTCTCCTGTTCCGGGCTATGGCCGACGGCGCCAATGGACTGCCAATTGTGCGCGCTGGTGAACCAACATGCAAGGTTGCGCAGGCCGCCTGGACCATCGCAGAGCAAGCTCGAGGCACCATTATTGCAAATATGCCGGGCGTAACTTCTCTAAACACACCAAAGCTCGCCGATAGCCGCAATGCTCGCACCATGGAGAGAGGGTGCAGCCCAGTGCGACGCGCCAGTTCCTCCATGTCCAGCGGGCCTGCTTCCAAATGGTCAGGGAACCGGTGGAGAATCAGCGTACCCAAGGACGCGGCTGAGCTTATAGAGCAGCGTGGACTGTGGCGACACTCGCCGCATTGTGAACTGGTGATCGGGCTGACAATCGAAAAAGCTCCGTCGGGCGGGGGGCTCCAACTGCCGCCCGCGCTGCAAATTGGAATAGATTAGCGAACTTGAGCAAAACTGGGATTGCGCATCTCGAATTGGATTCTCATGTTTACGTCAAGTCACTTCACGGCGACAGAAATCGAAACAGCTGATTGCTGCAACAACAAGGCCAATGGCAGCACTTATCGCCAATGTTGCTGGTATGTTGTACGCGGGTCTGTTGTTTATAGGGATTATGGGGAGGGCCCAGGGGAAATACTGCATCCAGCTACCGGCCTGTCGTGCCGCGGCAGTCGCGAAGAATGCAATCACCGTAGCCACGATTCCAGTGCCTGTCGCAACGGAAAACGATCTCCATCGTAAACTCACCCACTGCTGAATGGTGAGTGGCAGGAACATCAATCCGATCACTTCGGCACAGTCCTGCACCATGGTTGACCAGGGGACGGGAGGAGCGAATACCACTTCTGGCTGGATGTAAGGCAAAATCTTCCCGGAAACAAGGATGCCGCACATGATTATGAATGTTGAGACGGCAGTCATGGCGATCACCACCATCAGTTTTGCCACGTGAAATGTCCAGCGAGGTACGGGCCGGGCCAGCAGGCTCTTCCAATGGTTTTCAGAATGATCCAATCCGGCAACAAGAGCGCTCTCCACCGTTACGAACAAGGGCATCATCAGGAGCGCCCACAAGAATAGACTCAGGTTTTCTAATCCGATCCATTCATTCCTGATGCCGTTACGACGCAACGAGGAGAATGGCGCTTGTGAGACGACAAAGAAGACCAACAGCACCACGACTACAGGCGCAAGCACGACCATTTTAAGCGCGATCGTCCTCTTCATCTTCAGCATTTCTGCATGCAAAACGGTCAAGAGCATCATTGCATCGTGTACTCCGTCTTCGCACTAGGCGAGCCAGTCAATTCCAAAAAGAAGTCTTCGAGAGTCGGATGCTGCGAAGTCAGATGCGTCACAGCAACTCCCTCTTTCACGAGTAGAGAATTGATCTGAGCGGATCCGTAGTCGCTGTCCCGTGCAATCCTCAAGCAATTGCCTTCACAGCTCACCACGCTGCAGACTCGGCTGAGTAAGTCATAAGCCCGCTCCGGCTGATCTACTTCTACCAGAATCTGCTGTTTGCTCCGCTGTCGAAGCTGTTCTCGCGTGCCCTCAAACATCAGACGGCCTTGTGACATGATGGCCAGATTAGTAGCCGTCTGCTCGACTTCGGAAAGCAGGTGGCTGGAAAGGAAGACAGTAATGCCGTACCGTTTCGGCAAGCTGCGAACCAGGGTACGGACTTCATGAATGCCGGCAGGATCCAGCCCGTTGGTTGGCTCATCAAGCACCAAAAGCTCCGGATTGCCCAGCAGCGCCTGAGCTAAGCCTAGTCTCTGCTTCATGCCGGAGGAATAGTGGCGCACCAAGCGGCCGCCCACGGAGGTCAGGTCTACCGTTGCCAGCACATTTTCGATAGCTTTCTTCGGCACCCCGAGGTATCGCCGATGAACCTCAAGGTTCTCACGGCCCGTCAGGTGCGGATAGAGAGAAGGGGACTCGACCATCGACCCGATCCGTTTCAGCAACGCAGTTCGGTGGCCCTCCAAAGGATGACCGAATAAAGATATGGCGCCCTGATCCGGACGCTGAAGACCGAGTAACATCCGAATGGTTGTTGACTTGCCGGCTCCGTTCGGCCCTAGAAAGCCATACACGCTTTGCTCAGGCACGTTCAAGCTGAGATCGCACACTGCTGGTACGGGGCCGTAACTCTTCCAAACGCTCGCAACCCGAATCGGAATTTCCATTCTGATTGGACCTTTCAACCGCGGCTCAGCACCACGCAGTTCCCAAGTAGCTTCGACACCGCAAAGAGTCAGCGGGTTCCAGAGTTGGCCGCGGCCGCATCAGGTTCGGACAAGTTTAAAATCAGCCGGAACAGCGCGAATCTACCGGTGTGAGATCATACTATTTGGAGAGGCTATGTCAATCGATTTCGACAAAACTCCTCAGCCTTCGCACGACCATTCGTAAAGGCTTAACGAAAATAAGTTTCCATTCTTTTCATGAGGTTACGAGTTTTTCTGAGTGATAAGATGCGATGCTGGAGCGCCTAAAGCATTAGTAACCTGCGTCTTTCATTTTACGTACGAGGCTCAGCGGCCGCATATCTGTCCAATTCGCGGCAACCCAATCCAGACACTCTTGTCGCTTGCCCCGAGGGCCGACGGTCGTCCAACCGGCTGGAATATCCTTAAATGTAGGCCACAAGGAATATTGTCCTTCGTCATTGACCAGAACAACAAACTCTCCGGTTTCGTCTTCAAAGGGATTCGTCATATGGAAACCTCCTCTCAATCTTTATTTCGTATTTCGATGTATTCGAAACAATTTTCAAAGATGCTCTCATCCATTTTCATCCACATCAATGGACCCAGTTTATCTTTGCGGTCGCTATTATATGCTATTGGCGTTGGCCGCTATCTGGACCGCCGCTAAATCTTGGAAAAACTATGCGTCGGATGCCTTCTCTATTTCATCAAGAATCATTTCCTCGATAGTTTCAGCCAACTGGAAAACCGCGGGTCTTTCGAATACAACTCGGAGGGGCAATTCCAGTCCGAATTTGCCTCTAATCCGGTTTACCAACCGAGTTGCCATCAGGGAGTGACCTCCAAGTTCAAAGAAGTCGTCATTTGTTCCAACTCGATCGACATTTAGCACTTGTTGGTACAGGCTGCAAAGAATCCGTTCCTGCGGAGATTGTGGCTCTCGGTACTCCCTCGGAGATCCAAGATCGGGGGACGGCAGCATGTTCCGGTTCACCTTGCCGTTGGCATCCGTAGGAAGGGAGGCCAGTAATACAAATGTCTTCGGAACCATGAACTCGGGCAGCCGCTGCCGCAAGTATTCATCCAGCTCATCGGGTCTTACAGCGGCTTGCTCCTTCAGAACGACGTATGCTACAAGTCGTTTATCATCGCTGGTCCCGTGCGACACCACCGCGCTCTCCTTAATCTCGGAGTGGTTGCGCAAGACGGCCTCAATTTCTCCGAGTTCAATCCGGAATCCGCGTATCTTTATCTGTTGATCCAGTCGGCCGAGAAACTCCAGGTTGCCATCCTCTCGCCAGCGTGCGAGGTCACCCGTTCGGTACATCCGCGTTCCAGGAGGGCCATAAGGATCGGGG
>JAWOLO010000246.1:0-5392 GCA_033853375.1 Terriglobia bacterium | reverse complement strand
TTGTTTCCTGTGTTCCTGCGGCATTATACGACGATGTGACGCGTAAACAAGTATCGAAAATCGATTTTCTAGAGGAGTCTTCGTCAGATGAAACAAAAGTCTGGATTAAGGAAATTCAAAGGGTCAGCGGCGTTTGAGTTCGCTAAGCGGGGGCACGGAAACGGGAACGGTGAGGGCGCGCTCGGGCGGCTGCTTGCCACGCTGCAAGCCATCGACAAACATTTCGATGGCTTGTCCGGTATTGGGCGGAACGAAAATGGTGGCGGCGAGTAGGCCGCTCTTCACCCAAGCCTGGCCGGTCTTGGGCAAGCCGTCGCAACCAAGGAACGGCAAGCTCAGCCAGCGCTCCTTCTCGGTTTCATTGGGCAACTCTTCGAAGGCTTTGCGCGCGCCGATGGCCATGGAGTCGTCCTGGGCGGCGATAAGGTCAATGGGAGCTTTGTGCGACGTGGTGAGCTTCAACCAGGAGCGGACCGCCTTTTGCGAGCTTTCTTCGGTCCATTGCGCGCGCAGAAGGATGGGATGGACGTTGGTGGGCTTGGTCTCCTGCATACCGGTGGTGCGATCTTTGGCTGCGGAATTTTCAGCAGGGCCTTGAACGCAGAGAATGGCGCCACCATGGGGAACGAAGGCGGCGATTTGGCGGCCTTGAATGCGACCGATCTCGAGATGATCGGACGTGACGACGAAAACGGGCGCAGAAGAGGATTTGCGAAGCTCGGGAATGTAGCTTGCGTCGCGATTGAGAACGGCCCAGCCGATTCCGGCTGAGGCAGCGGCGCGAGCGACTTGAGGCAAGGCGGTCCCGCCGACGGGTTCGAAGATAATCGCGTCCGGGCGATGCGATTCTTCGGCCTGGATGGCTTTCAGAAGCTGTGTGCTTTGTGTAACGGCGTCGTTATCAGCGTAAATCACCTGAAGCTCAACACCGAATTTGCGAGCGGCTTCTTCGGCAGATTGCGCCTGTTCGATCTGATAGTCGTTGTCGTTCGTCGTAAGCGAGACGAGAAAACGCAGTTTTTTCATATTTGTTTAGGATCCGGATGCGATTTGCGACAGCTAGAATAGCGCGTGAAACATTCGTTGCGATGAAAAACTCTGCGACAGGTTTCGTCAAAGGAAATCCCTGTCAACGAGGGAAGAAACGGCTAAGCAAAGAGCACTGGATCCCTAACAAATTTCGATCCCCGGACTGATGGCCAAGAGTTTAGCGATGTGGCGGAGTTGAGGAAGCGCTGGGAGATGCCGCAGATTTTGTTTTGGCTGGAGGGGCCGGGCGAATGCGATCGGCAGGCACGACACCGGAGCTTTCCAGGACAGAATAAAACTGATCAGGGGCTAGATCGGTCAGCGTCTCAGTTTTGCCGGAAGGCCAGAAGATTTCCACGCGGTCAATCTTGGTGGCGGAGCCGAGTCCAAAGTGTAGACGCAAATCGTTTTGTGAAAGATAGCTTCCGCCGCTGTGGATTTCATCGGTCTGCGTCATGCCGCCGGCAATCACTTTGATGCGCGCACCGATGGCGAGGCGGTTGCTCTTCGTACCCGCTAATTCGAAACTGACCCAATGACGACCGGGGACGCCGTGGTTGCGCAAAATCATGGGAGCGCCGTCGATGTCGCCGATCACGATGTCCATGTTGCCGTCGTTAAATAGGTCGGCAACAGCTAGGCCCCGTGAGACGCGCTTCTCCAAAAGAGCAGGGCCCGCCTGGTCGCTAGCGTCGCAGAAGCTGCCGTCTTTTTGGTTCATGCGTAAGAGCTTGGGCTCACGGTACGTCGCGCCGGAAGGAAGTGAATCGACCTGCGGATAAACGTGGCCGGTGACTGCGATGAGATCCACCCAGCCGTCATTGTCCAAATCGACGAACGCCGTGCCCCACTTCACATACGGCAAGGAAGGCAGCGCCACGCCGGAAGCGTAAGAAACGTCCGTAAAATTCCAATTGCCATCGTTGCGGCAGAGAAGATCATTTTCATCGGAGAAATTCGTTACGTAGAGAGAAGGCCGGCCGGTGTGTAGGTAATCGCCAATGGCTATGCCCATGGAAGCTTGCTCCGAGCCGTCTTCGCTGACGGCCGTGCCGGATTCGAGGCCGATGTCCTGGAATTTTCCCTTCCCGAGATTCTTGTAAAGAAATTTCGGCGTGGAATCGTTGGCAATGTAAATGTCCGGGCGGCCGGTGTTGTTGAAATCAGCCCAAACGACGCCGAGGCCGTAGTAGCCGTTGGGGTCGCTGACGCCCGCGGCTTTCGAAACGTCGGTGAACGTGCCGTTGCCATTGTTGTGGAAAAGCGCGTCGCCCGCGCCTTTCAAGCCGCGTGGACCGCACTGCACGTCGATGCCGCGATATTTGCAGTTCGGTGCTTTTCCGAAACCGGGCAGATCGTCGAGGTGGAAGTCGACGTAATTGGTAACCATCAGATCGAGAAAGCCATCGCCGTCGTAATCGCCAAACGACGCGCCTGTGGACCAGCGGCCATCGGCGACGCCGGCTTTGGCCGTGACATCGCTAAAAGTGCCGTCGCCATTGTTGTGATAGAGGACGTTGCCGCCGAGGCAGGTAATGTACAAATCAGGCCAGCCATCATTGTCATAGTCGCCCACGGCGCCGCCCATGGCGAAACAAGGGGAATTCAAGCCGGACTTTTCGGTGACATCGGTGAACGTGCCGTCGCGGTTGTTGTGATAAAGGGCGCCAGGAGCTTTCTGGCCTTTGAGGGCCATCTCGACGCTGGGCGCATTCGTGAAATAAATGTCCGGCCAACCGTCGCGATCGTAATCGAAGACAATTACGCCGCCACTCATCGATTCGACGATGTATTTCTTCGCTGGGTCAGAAGTGTGCTTGAACGTAATGCCGGTCTTGGCGGTGATGTCTTCGAGTTGAGGAATCGGGCGCCCGCTGCACTTGGTGGACTTGGCCCCGGGCGGCGGAGGCGAAGGCGTAGGGTGGCCACCCTGAGCAAACGCCACGTTCGCGCAGAGGCAGAAAAGCAAAAATGACTTTGCGAGATGCCTCGAAAGCGGTGCGATCAAAAGGGTTTCCCACAAAAGAATATCATGGACGCTCGACCGACTGCGGGACGGTGCGCTCGCGCGATTTGGCCTTCAGTTCCTTGTAAAGTTCGAGTTCGCGATCGGCTTCCGCGATGCGCGACTCTTTGCGGTAGCGGCCTGAGGAGTGAGGCGCGCGGCAGCTTCGAGATGTTCGATGGCTTCCTTCACCTGACCGTGATCGAGGAGCATTTTCCCGAGTTCGTATTGCCTTCTAACGTGGTCGGGATGAAGAACGAAGATTTGGCGGAAGAGATCGGCGGCCTCGTCGGTTTTGGAATGCTGGAGATTGACGAAACCAAGATTGAACTTGGCGTCGGGGTCGGCGGGGACGAGAGCAAGCTCAGCCGTAAACTACGCCTCGGCCGTTGGGTGCCAAGGAGAGGCTGATATTTTCGGTCTTGACGTAGGGGACGTACTAAAACCTTTTATAAGCTTCCCGGGACGGAGTTCAGCGCGGCATTGCCGGCGAGGTTAAGACGTAGCTGATAGATAAGAAAGGAGCTTGCCTAGGATCGTCCCCGAACGTGTTCGCCTCGCGTACGAACCCATGGCAATCCATGTCATGGTGTATGAGGAAGAGGAGTTGGCTATACTAGTTTTTTGCAGGTCCTCGGAGGATTTTGTAGATGACGCAGCCGTCCACGAAGAAACAGCCTCTTCGCTCCCAATCCAGAGTCACCCTCAAGACTATCGCCGACCACCTCGGGCTAACCCCCGGAACGGTCTCCGCGGCGTTGAACAACTCTCCGGCGGCGCGCTCCATACCGGAACACACCAAGAACCGCATCATCGAAGCGGCAAAAGAGCTCAACTACCGGCCAAACTTTTTCGCACGTACGCTGCGCCTGAGAAGAACTTACACGATCGGCGTTATCGCGGAAGAGATTGGCGATGCCTACGGGGCCATGGTTATCAGCGGTATTGAAGAATACCTTCGAATGAACAACTATTTCTTTCTGACGGTTATTCATCGGCACGATCCAAAACTTCTTCAGACGTACGCACAAATGCTGCTAACGCGAGGAGTGGAAGGCTTCATCACCACCGACACGTCGCTTACGGAGAAGCTTGCTTTGCCAACGGTGGCGGTCGCAGGGCACCAGCGCGTGGAAGGTGTCACGAATATTGTTTTGGACCACAAGCGTGCCGCCCATCTGGCCCTGGAGCATTTAAAAAGCCTTGGGCATAAGGACATTGCGTTTATCAAGGGCCAGACGTTGAGTTCGGATTCCTTCGATCGCTGGAACGCCATTTGTGAAGTGGCTCAGGAACTCAAAATCTGCATTCGCCCGGAATTAACGGTCCAGTTGGAAGGAACGGATTCCACGCCTGGCATCGGTTATCCTTTCGCGAAGCAACTGCTAGCCAGGAAGCATCCTTTCACCGCACTCTTCGCGTACAACGACATTTCCGCGATCGGCTCCCTGTGGGCCTTCCATGAAGCCGGACTGCGCGTGCCGGAGGACATTTCCGTCGTGGGATTTGACGACACTCCTGGAGCGGCGTTTTCGAATCCCCCCCTGACCACGGTGAGACAGCCACTCTTGCGAATGGGGCAGATTGCGGCGCAAACTGTAGTCGATCTCATCGAAGGTCGCGGTGAATATGTGCCGGAGATCGCCATCGAGCCCGAGCTCGTGGTTCGTGAGTCCACTGGACCTGTTTCATCGCGACGCGAGCAGAGCACAGCGGGAAACGTGAAAGCCTGAGCGTTAAGGGGCCTCTTCAGCCGGCTGGCTATGGTTTGATTTCAATCGGTTTCCCCGAGTAAGTCACCACCTTGTCGGGCTTGCTCTCGGCTGATATACCGGCGCCGTGTCCCTCGCCCACAAAAACGATCTGAAATCGTCGCTCGGCTAGCATTCCCGGAAAGGTTCCCTTGCGTTCTCCGATGGTCAATGTCTGCTTCGCCTCGTCCCAATGAAACGGAATCGTTGCATACACACCCTTTTCATAGTTGTACCCGTCGTTTTCATCTTCATAGAGCGTGAAATCGCCATCCGCTCCGCAATAAACGCGCAATTCGATGGGGTCTTCCGGCTTTTCGGTGGACCATTCCATTTCCGGTCCCATCGGCACAATCGAACCCGCGCGCACAAACAGTGGAAGCCTCTCGATGGGCGTTCCCGCATCGATCATGCGCCCGCCATCAACGGATCTGCCGCTCCAGAAGTCGTACCATTTTGCCTTTGGCAGATAAACGCGCCGGGAATCAACACCTGGGTCAGTCACTGGGTTTACGAGAAACGCCGGACCAAACATGAATTGATCGCCGATGGTGGCCGAGTGCTCGTCCGCGCGGAAATCCATGATCAATCCGCGCATCGGCGTATA
>JAWOLO010000245.1:0-2847 GCA_033853375.1 Terriglobia bacterium | reverse complement strand
GAGGGCACCACGGACAAGGCTGCCCCGGTTCCGCTCCCATTCCACCAGAGCAGGAAAAGCGCTCTCCATGCCCATTTTGCGTGCATCACCCAGAAAAACTGTGGAAATGATGGGGTCCACCAGATTGTCCAGAACTTCCGCGCCGAATTTTCGTTGCACAAACTCAGCCAGACTCTCTTCCCGGTCCGGAGGACACGAATAGCCAAAGGGCTCACCGAGAATCCGCAGCTTAGACTTGAGCCCCAGTAACTGGGTCTTAATCAAGCCGCCCGGCGAGAACGGGGCAAGATGGAGGCGGCCACGCCGGAATATGTATCGTTTGGCTTTGGAATTGCCGGCTACAAATTCACGTTCCAGATTCAAGTCGCGCACTAATTGCCATACAGATGGTGGAAAGCGGGGGAACTGCGGCCCCGTCTCGAAAAGGAAGCCGTCTCTCCGCACTGTTTTAATCAGGCCGCCAGAACGCTCCGTGGCTTCCAGGACCCGCGGACGGAGCCCCAACTGCTTCAGCCGATGAGCGCAAGCCAGCCCGGAGATTCCCGCGCCGATCACGACGACTTTTTCTGTGCATCCCATGCTGAGCAAAACCTATCCAAGAGTACGGAGCCGCTCGTTTGCACAGCTCCGTATTCTTCTGTCAAATAGATGTTTGAGATGGCCTCTGAGTCACTACTAAGTTTCGTCGAGAGCTACGCGAGAAATGGCGAGGAAGTCGCCGTGCGCCAGCAGCGCGGCTATCGAACGGAAACTTGGACCTATGCCCAGATTGCCGCGCAAGCCAACCGTGTGGCCCGCGAGCTTGAACTCCGCGGCTTGGCAAAGGGCGATGCAGCTCTTTTGTGGGGCAACAACTCGGCAGAATGGATCTGTGCGTTCTTAGGATGTGTGCTTCTCGGTGTAGTCGTCGTGCCAATCGATCACGGCTCGGCGATCGATTTTGTCGGCAGAGTCGCGCGTGAAGTTAAAGCAAAGGTCGTATTTCGGGCGCACGCCCATCCGGAGATCTGCGGAATTCCGTCTGTTTCCCTCGAATCACTTACGAAAGCGATTTCCAAACACGATGCTTCTCGTTATCCTTCGCCTCCAATGTCGCGTCTGGAGACTCTGGAGATCATCTTCACTTCCGGCACGACCGCGGAGCCTCGCGGTGTTGTGATCTCGCATGGAAACATCCTGGCCAACATCGAGCGGCTCGAACAGGAAATCCAGAAGTATCTTCGCTACGAATGGTTGATTCATCCGATCCGTTTCCTCAACCTGCTTCCGCTCAGCCACGTATTTGGCCAAACGCTTGGCGTGTTCATTCCGCCGATGCTTCGTGGCACGGTAGTCTTCTCGGATTCGCTTAAGCCATCCGATTTGGTGGACACCATCCGCGAGGAGCGCGTTTCCGTCCTGGTCGCGGTTCCTCGATTCATCGAATCACTTCAGCGAGAAGTAGAACGCCACGAGGAGGGCCGCCGAAGGCTGGAGGCATTTCGCAGAAATTTCGCACAGGCTGAAAATCGGCACTTTTTGCGTCGTTGGTGGAAATTCCGGCGAATCCATAGGCATCTCGGCTGGAAGTTTTGGGCCTTCATTTCCGGCGGCGCAGCTTTGCTAGAGCAAGCCGAAACATTTTGGAACCGCCTGGGCTACGCGGTGATTCAGGGATACGGAATGACCGAGACAGCCTCGCTGATTAGCTTGAATCACCCTTTCCGTTCGGCGAGAGGATCCATCGGCAAAGTATTTCCCGGTATGGAAGTTCGTGTGGACGACAATGGGGAGATCCTCGTGCGCGGAGAAGGCGTCGCGAAGGCGTATCAGCACGAGGGGAAAATTCAGTCTGTAGCAGAAGCCGACGGATGGTTCCGAACGGGAGACGTCGCGGAAAAGGATGAGAGTGGTTGCTTGTATTTCAAGGGCCGAAGGAAGAACGTTATCGTCACGCCTGCTGGCATGAACGTTTACCCGGAAGATTTAGAGAAGGAGTTGCTGGGTCAGGCGGGCGTCCGAGACTGCGTTGTGATCGGGCTCGACCGCGACGGCAACGCGGAGCCTTGCGCAGTTTTGCTGATGAGCGTTCCTGGCGCGAATGCAGCTTCCGCGGTCGAGCAGGCGAATCGATCGCTGGCTGATTACCAGAAAATCCGCCGCTGGTCTGTCTGGCCGGAACTGGACTTTCCAAGGACTCCAACGCAAAAGCCCATTCTTCCTCGCATTCGCGAGGCAATTCAAAAAACAAATGACGACAAATTGGGGAACACTTCGAACTGTGAGTTCCTGGCGAGCTTAATCGCTCGAATTACGGGACGTGAAATTCCGGCCGGCTCCAAAGACGCGAACTTCGAATCCGATTTGCAGCTCTCCTCCCTCGACCGCGTTGAGCTGATCAGTCTTCTTGAAGAGCGATACCAAGTGGACCTAAATGAAGTTCAGTTTCAGGACACAGCCACTATTGGCCAGCTTGAGAACCTTATCGCCCAGGGAACAACTTTAAGGACGGCCAATGTCTATGCCAGTTGGCCACAACACTGGGCCGTCACGGCTTTTCGCCTTGCCGTCTACTATTTGCTTGCCTGGCCTGCGACCTACCTTCTCGCCGCACCTCGCATTCGCGGCCGCGAGAATTTACACGGCTTGCAGGGCCCGGTCCTGGTCATCTCCAATCACGTCACCTATCTTGACATTGCCTGGATTCTGACAGCCCTGCCTGCGCGTTTTCGCAACAAGCTGGCGGCAGCCATGCGCGGTGAGCGTCTGGCAGAAATGCTCCACCCTGCCGGCGCGAAAGGCCTATTCGAACGCTTCATGGAGCGGGTACGTTATTTTCTCGCGTTGAGCCTCTTCAACGTTTTCCCC
>JAWOLO010000244.1:0-5144 GCA_033853375.1 Terriglobia bacterium | reverse complement strand
GCGAACGAATCCCAGTATTGCGTTCTTATCGGACAAGACGAAGCGAACCAACGGGTTTTAGAAGTCTTGCGGAAGACGGGCGGTGACTTGGATCGTGTGCTCCGGGAAGGACGGCTCGTCATTGTAGGCCGCGAGTCTTCCGCATCGGCGATGCTAGCAAGTATCGACGCTGCATTTGCAGATGTCGTCCGCAAGGGAGCAACCGTCATTCGTTGCCTTGGCACTTTTGGCAAGGGCGAGGATCCCGCCAGGGGCGCGCACGAGCAGATTGAACTGGAAAATGGGGCAACGGCTCTGGCGCGTCGATATCCCTGCGTCTTTGTGTGTATGTTCGACATAAACGAAATGTCCGGCTGGCTTGTGCTAAACGCCGGGTTCGGGTCACATCTCCTCGTTGTTGGCAAGAATGCGCTGCAGCAAAGCCCCTATTTCGCGGTAGACCAAAACGCTGTACGTGCCCGCCAGGCCGCCCAATGAACAGACGGAATCCGTTGTTTCTGGCAGGCGACGCGATGCGGAGAACGTACAACGAAGTCTCTGATAAGCCGCCGGTGGAAGCCTGAGAAAGAGCAGGCTTGAACCGGAAACTCGTCCGAACGGAGCTAATTTTTGTGAATGCCTTTGTTATGACTGTCGGTGTTTACAAAGATGACTTCTGAAACTCAGGGCGCTAGACGGAGCAGCGAGCCGCTAGATCTTCAGGCTTTCATCGAAACGATTCCTGCGTTGGTCATATGTACTCTGGCGGATGGTTCTGCCGAGTTTGCGAACCGCGCCTGGCATGAATACACGGGCCGCTCCTCGCCAGAACGAACGGACAGAAGTTGGCAGACGGCGATCCACACCGACGACCTTCCAAGATTGATTCAAGAATGGACTGTGACTGCGACCAGCATGTTCGAGATGGAGGCCCGCGTACGGCGTGCCGACGGCGAACATCAGTGGTTTGCGATGAGAAAGGCTTTGGCTGTCTCCCGAGACCAGGTTGGCAAGCCGTCGCTGCGCGCGTTAATTGCTTGCGAGGACATCCACGAGCGCAAACAGGCACAAGCCAGGCTCGAACAAAACGAGCAACGTTGGCGAACTGCATTCGAGAACTCGGCAATCGGCATAATGATGCGTGATCGGGAGGGCCGCTTCATTGCCGCGAACAGCGTCTTCCAAAACATGTTGGGTTACACAGAGGCAGAGCTGTGCCAGCTGACCTTCATGGACGTTACCTACGAGGAGGACCGTAAGGCTGACCTGGAGTTGACCGGAGAAATCTTGGAAGGTAAGCGGCAACACTATCAAATCGAGAAGCGCTACCGTCGCAAAGACGGTGCTCTACTTTGGGTGCGTAATAACGTCGCTCTGGTTCCAGGAATGCGCGATGTAGCGCCGTTTTTGTTCGCAGTCGTCGAAGATATTACCCAGCGTAAACAGGAAGAGTCTGCGCGGCGCTACAGCGATGAGAGGTACCGTGTTGTCGTCGAAACGGCCAATGATGCGGTGGTCAGTGCGGACGAGAGTGGTGTAATTCAATTTGCCAATCCCGCGACCATGAGAGTTTTTGGTTATGAACCAAAGGAGTTGATTGGGAAACCTTTGACCGTACTCATGCCGGAGACCATGCGCAATCTGCACGAGAACGGTTTCGGACGCTATCTGGCTACTGGCCAGCGGCATATCAACTGGCGAGGTACCGAGATGACCGGTCTGCGCAAGAATGGACAGGAGTTCCCGGCCGAAGTCTCCTTTGGAGAGCTGACCACGAACGGGCGCCGCGTATTTACTGGCTTTATCCGCGATATCACTGAAAGAAAGAAAGCCGAGGAGACATTCCGGCTTATCGTAGCGGGCACGGCGCCGACCACGGGCAGCGATTTCTTCCAGAGTCTGGTGCAGCACATGGCGCAGGCGCTGCGCGCCCGTTATGCCTTTGTCACAACTTGTGATGACCAAAAGCATGCCCGCACGCTGGCGTTCTGGAAGGGCGACGGCTTTGGGGAGGACTTCGAGTTTGACATCGCCGATACACCCTGCGAAAAGGTGCTTCATGGCAACGTTTGCCATTACCGGCAAGGGCTGCAGCGGCTGTTCCCTCTCGATAAGCTCCTGGCGGATTGGCGGGCAGAAAGCTACCTCGGCGTTCCCATGCTCGACCGCCGCAACCGTGTCATCGGCCACATCGCAATCCTGGATAGCAAGCCGATGGAGGCCGACTTGCGTACCATCGACTTGCTTAAGATCTTCGCTTCCCGCGCCGCGGCCGAATTGAAGCGTCAGAAGGCCGAAGAGCAGCTGCAGGCAGCGCTGCAAGAGCGCGAAAGATTGCGTAAGGCCCAGGCGGAGCTTGCGCACATCAATCGGGTGAGCACGATGGGGGAACTGACCGCCTCGCTGGCGCACGAAATCAAGCAGCCCATTTCGGCGGCGATGACAGATGCTCAAACCTGCATGCAGTGGCTGGCTCGCGAACGACCCGAAGTAGCCGAAGCGCGGGAAGCCGCTTCAAGAATCGTCAAGGACGTAACTCGCGCCAAGGAGATTATCGGCCGGATCGGTTCGCTATTCAAAAAGCATGTTCCGATGCGCGAGCTGATTGATGTAAATGAACTCATTCGGGAAATGATCGGCCTGATGCGCAGCGAGGCGAGCCGGTATTCAATTTCAATTCGCAGCGAACTTGCCGACGGTCTTCCCCAAATCATGGCGGACCGGGTTGGATTGCAGCAGGTTCTGATGAACCTTATGCTCAACGGGGTCGAGGCAATGAGGGATATGCCCGCTCCGGGCACACTTACGATCGTGTCGAGGCGCAGTGAGGACGATCAACTCACTGTATCAATCCTCGATACCGGCGTCGGAGTTTCATCAGAACAGGTCGATAAAATCTTCAGTGCATTCGTCACGTCCAAAGCTCAAGGCACCGGAATGGGATTGCCGATCAGCCGCTCGATTATCGAGTCTCATGGCGGCCGCTTGTGGGCGACTCCTAATACCGGGCCTGGTGCAACATTTCAATTCGTCTTGCCTATCGAACCCTCGGCACATCGGGCCGGGTAATTCCGAGACCCGGCAAACGGCAACCTTAGCCGAATGCCACTTAACCGCAGCTCGGTGCTGGCCTTCCTTGCAAGCTGTCGGTTAGCTCGCCGCCGTCGTTTGAGGACACCGGTCGCGAAATCCCGAATTTCTTCATTTTGGCAATCAGCGTCGTCCTCTTCAGCCCCAACCTGGCCGCTGCACCGCGGGATCCGCCGATAACCCAATTAGTCACTTGCAATGCCTGCAGGATTAAAGCTCGCTGCGAATCGCTGAACGTGCTTCGCGGAGGAACTGGCGCATTTGAGTGTTTCTCCGGCATCACCAACGGATTCGCAAGTACACCGTTGTTAGACCGGATCACAGCTCGTTCGACCAGGTTCTGAAGCTCTCGCACATTCCCGGGCCAAGCATACGATGTGAACGCAGCCAACACATCCTGTGGTATGTGATCAATCTGCTTGCCCATTCGCCGGGCACAAATCTCAACAAAATGCGAAGCTAACTGGGGAATATCTTGGCGGCGCTCCCGCAGGGGAGGCAAGGCCACAGGAAAAACGTTCAGACGGTAGTACAGATCACTGCGGAACTCTTTCCGAGCAACCATCTCCGCTAAATCTCGATGTGTCGCTGCAACCACACGCACATTGATGCGATGAGTCCGGCCACTCCCCAAACGCTCGAACTCCTGCTCTTGAAGCACCCGGAGTAGCTTGGGCTGCAAAGCCAGCGGCATGTCTCCAATTTCGTCAAGGAACAAAGTTCCAGTATCAGCCATTTCAAAGCGGCCAATTTTCTGCGCAAAGGCCCCTGTAAACGCGCCTTTTTCGTGGCCGAAGAGTTCGCTTTCTAGCAGGTCAAAGGGAATCGCCGCGCAATTGAGCTTTATGAACGGGCGTCCGCAGCGCGCGCTGAGGTTGTGAACCGCGCGGGCAATTAATTCCTTTCCCGTACCCGTTTCTCCAAGAACTAGGACCGTGGAATCAGTTGGGGCGACTCGTTCCACTTCGCTGAGCACGAACTCCAACGCAGAGCTGTTTCCTATAATTTGGTCAAATCTGCTCGCAGCAGGACCTTTTTCACCTGACCGAACTATGTCAACGCCTTCCACCAATGACCCCACCACTTCTTCGCCAAGATCACGCAGCATCGCGCTCCAATGCTGCACGCACGCAGTCGAGTAATGCCACGTCGTCAAACGGCTTACTTAAGAAGTCCACCGCTCCTGCCCGCAAAGCTTGCATCCGCATCTTCTCGTCACCTTGCGCCGTAACAAAAATAATTGGAAACCGGTAGTGGTCTCGGACTAACTTCGATTGAAGATCCAGACCTGACATTCCCGGCATGCGGATGTCGGCAATCAAACATCCCGTGCGCTCTTGTTCACCCGAGTTTAGGAATTCTTCGGCAGAGGCAAACGCCAAAGCAGGGAAGCCGGCTGATTTCATTAGGCCGCTCAGTGCGCTCCGGACTAGCTCATCATCATCGACAATTGCGACCACTTTCGGCTCCTCCCTAGAAGTCACGATGCTTAAAGAATAGTGCGGGACAGGGATAATTCAATTATGCTTTGGTATAGGTACGCTCGGTGGCTGGTGCAGGACGAAACGAAGTGAGGTTTCGGCCCGTGAGCAAGAACCCAAGCTTGTGAAACCGAGTTGGACTACATTGCCGCCGTAGTTCGGCCTTTCAACCTCACAACGACGTCAGACCAATCAGGAACGCTTCAGCTTTTCAGCCATTTTAACGAGTTCGGCAAGAGAGCCGGCCTCCATCTTATGCATCACCTGAGAGCGATGGACCTTGATCGTGATTTCTTTGGTTCCGAGCTGCGAAGCAATCTGCTTATTGAGCATGCCCGCCACGACCAGTGCCATGACTTCGTGCTCTCGCGGAGTCAGCCGGTCGTAGCGCTTTTGTAGAGTTGCGACTTCCGATTGATCCTTACGCGCGGCGGAATCGCGAGCCAGAGCTTGTCGAATAGCGCCTAGGAGTTGCTGATCCCCAAAGGGCTTGGTTAGAAATTCCACGGCTCCCGACTTCATGGCCCTTACCGTCATGGGAATATCGCCATGCCCGGTAACGAAGATAATCGGAATGTGGATGCCGGCCTTCTT
>JAWOLO010000243.1:0-8517 GCA_033853375.1 Terriglobia bacterium | reverse complement strand
GGTTTCTTTCCTGGGTGGGCATTGCCTATTCACTGAAGTTTCTGTGGGCGCCCTTGATGGATCGCGTCGACTTGCCGTTGTTTAAACGGCTTGGACATCGGCGCGGATGGATGATGTTCTCGCAGATTGTCGTCGGGCTGGCGCTGGCCGCCATGGGCGGAACTGGCACGAAAGCCGGGCTCGGCCGGCTTGGCGCGTTTGCCCTCGTCGTTGCGTTTGCCTCATCGACACAAGACATTGTGGTCGATGCCTGGCGAATTGAATCGGCAGATGACGGAGAAGAACAAGGCCTCCTCGCGTCTGCCTATCAGTTCAGCTACCGACTGGCGCTCCTGACTACGGATTCCGTGATCCTCATCGTGGCAGCGGCCGTGGGCTGGCGCATGTCCTACGGTATCTACGGCGCATGTATGGCCGTTGGAATAATCGCGACCTGGTTTGCGAAGGAACCGGAGCGCGCGGATGCGGTGACGGATGAAAGAAAGCGCGAAGCCCTTTGGACGCCGCGCGGTTTCTTCGACGCTGTTGTCGGACCGTTCATCGCTTTCTTCCGCACACATGGCTGGCTCGCCCTTGTGATGCTGG
Source organism: Terriglobia bacterium (assembly GCA_033853375.1). Classification (GTDB taxonomy): domain Bacteria; phylum Acidobacteriota; class Terriglobia; order Acidiferrales; family UBA7541; genus Acidiferrum. The sequence continues at coordinate 7,932 of JAWOLO010000243.1, read as the reverse complement.
CGGCAATCAGCCTCTACCGGTTGCCGGACTTCATCATGGGTCCGATGTCGAATCCCTACTACCACGACATCGGTCTTTCGAAGCAAACAGTCGGAGCGGTGCGCGGCTCAATCGGACTCCTAGCTACGTTGGCAGGCATCGCAGCGGGCGGATTCTGCTCGCTAAAGCTTGGCTACATGCGCGCGCTCATCATCGGTGGCATTGTGCAGGCAGCTGCGATTGCCGCGTATGCCACGCTCGCGTTAGCGGGCACGAGCATTCCTCTGTTCGCTCTTGTCATGGTTGGTGACAACTTCGGCATCAGCTTTGCTGGCGTTGCGCTTGTGGCGTACATGTCGAGTCTCACCAATCTGGGATACACCGCCACGCAGTATGCGCTCTTGAGTTCAACCTATGCCTGGCTGGGAAAGATCTTGAAGGGGTTTTCCGGCGCTGCAGTCGAAAGCCTGAGCACCACGCACGGCCTGCTTCACGCCTACGCCATTTTCTTTATCGCTTGCGGACTGACCGGCGTGCCTGCCGTCCTTCTGTTCGCGGCATTGGGTTACTGGCACAGGCGGAAGCAAACGGCCCCAGCCGCTGCCTAGGATAATCTTCGCTAGTGACGCAAAGCGTACGCGCGCCCAACTCAAAGTAGCCAACCCTTACCGCTGGCACGCCTACAGCCTCACGGGCGGCACAGCCAAGCTGGCATAAGCCACTCTTTTCCGGCACGAAGCGAGTATAAACAATCAGTTGAATCGGTAAAGTATTGCTGCTCGAATCTTCTCTCGACAATGGTATACGCCCTATGGTTCAATCACACACATTGTAGGAATGAGCCATGCTCCCGCCATTCCACATATTCAAGGTGCAGAACGACGGCAGCCTCCGCTGGGTGGAGGCGGCGGAAAATGTGGAACGGGCTAAAATGCGCGCGAAAGCTCTCGCAGCCTCCTCACCGGGTGAGTATGTCATTACCAACCTGAGCGGCGAAAAGATTGTGATTAAATCGCCAGGCAGGCAGATCGTTTTTCAAATCGGGTATGACGAAAAAGACCTGAACGCGAGAGCCGAGTTGTTTCGGCGATGCGGCCACCACGTCATATCAGTCCCTGACAACGAAGCGGCCAAGCGTGCCCTTACTTCGATTGAGAAGGTGGATGTATTTGTCGTCGGCCACACGGCTCCCGAACAAACGAGAAAAGAGATGGTCGACTGGCTGAAAACCAATTATCCCAACGTAAAGATTGTTGCCCTGATTCCGTCCGCCAACCGTCAGTTGCCGCGCGCTGATTACAACATCGTGCTGAATGATTGGGACGAGTGGCTGTCCCTCCTCGCAGCCGCCTCAAGTTGAGTCTGCGCGTCCTCCTCGGCCCTTCACTGAGAAATCGAACTCAAGAGCCGGTTCGCGGGAACTGCGTAGTGAAGACTATTTGGTCAGGACTACCGTGGCGCCGCGGTTCAAGCCCAGGTTCCGTGCGGCGTTGCCTTTGTTCACGCCAATTTCGACGAATCCACTGGAGCCCAGATAAGCAAACGGCTCCGTGCCGTTCCCTTGCGCAAACGTTTCCACAAACTTGTTTACCGCCTGCGTCCCCACTTGCAAATTAATCGCGCCGCCGTTCAGAGCGGTCTCCGGCAAATCCTCCTGCCGGAAATTCGTAATCAAATTGCCGAACGAATCGGTTCGCAGGACCACGCCTTTGACCGCGCCATCGGCTTCCCTGGGGCGGGGAAGGGTGAAGCGTTTGAAATCTTGAATTTCCTCGCCCATGCTCGAACTCTGCCAATTTTTCGTAAGCCACGCCGCCACTGGCGCGAAAATGTCGCGGCCGTGAAACGTCTTGCTGACTGGAGTGAGGTAATAATGTTCCGCGTTCGCGTGCCGCACTACGAGGTTTTCCGGCTCGCGTTCGTACACCACCGACAGCACCCCGTTGTCCGGAGCAACGAAATACTGATTCCCTGCGCTGACCAGGATCGGCCGCCGCTCCGTGCCCACGCCAGGATCTACCACCACAACGTGGACCGTCTTTGGCGGGAAATACGAGTACGCCGAGCCAATTGCCAGCGCGCCGTCGAGTAAGTCAAACGGCGTAACGTTGTGCGTGATGTCCACGATCGTTGCGTCGGGGTTGATCTTCAGAATCACGCCTTTTAGCGCGCCGACCAGGTGATCGTTCGTGCCGTAGTCCGTCGTCAGTGTAATGATCGCGTTGGCCAAGGAGTTCTCTCGTCAACAAAGTTGCGCGACTCGTCGTTGTGAATCGTCCCAACTTGCTCTCACAAAACGCAGTTTGCGCGCGGCGCAATCGCACCGCATCTTCTGACGCTAACGAATGCGTTCCTCTGCGTCAAGAATTCACACGTACCGTGTTTGTTCAATTTGCCTATGCGCACATGTGCAGCAGACGGGCTGCGAGAAACAGAAGGCCCTGCACGGCGCGACGGCTGAGCCGCAGTTCAGACTTCGCCCTGTTCCGGCGCGCAGGCATGCCACTCCGGATCAGGATAATGCGTGCGGCAGAACCACTGCCCGCAGCGCTCGCAATACTGCTGAGCGCTCTTGTCACAAGGCTCTTCCACGCGCGAAATTCCCTGGCAGATTTCTTGTTTAGGCTGTACGGCCGGTCCAGACATCGTTTCCTCCTCGGCAAGTGAGGTGCTGCCAGGAAGGGTGGTTAGCGGGCAGGTACCACGACACCCACTTTGTTCACTCCGCTGCACGCAATATACACCCGTCCGTCCACTGTTGCAGCCATGTTGCGCACCGTTCCGCCCCCGGAGGGAATGTCGGCGCGCGCCATCGCCCCGGTCTTGGGATCGAAGCGCACCATGGTGTTCGGTTTCACCCCGGACTCGCTGTACCAAACCATCCCGTCCGGCGTGATGGTGATCCCGTATGGCTGCGACTTCGCACCGCCGGGGGAGTCCCACAGTTTTGCTTCGCCGGTTTTGGGGTTCAGTTGGCCCAGGTGGCCCTCCTCGAAGTCCGTGAAGTACACCAAGTCATGATCGTCGATGGCCAGCCGGCGCGGCCGCGCGCCTTCCGGCAGGGAATACTCGTGAATGGCCATTGTTTTAGGGTCGATGCTCGACAGCTTGTTGGTAAAGAACTCGCAGAAAAACGGCACGCCCTGGCTATTCACCTGAATCCCATAGGGATGCGCGTTCGCCGTAGGAACTTCTTTCAGCTCGATCTTGCCGCTGTGAGGATCCAGCCGCCCCACAAAATTGCCCACCTGCACCGTGAACCATAGGACGCCGTCCGCGTCGAAGACCAGCGAATGCGGGTCTTCGGCCTTCTTATCAGGCATCTTGTATTCCTTGACCTCGCCCGTCTGCGTGTCCAGCTTGCCGATGTATCCCTTGAAATTCCCCGTGAACCAGATGTTCCCCTCAGAATCCGCCACCAGCCCGTGCGGGCCGGAGTTGTCCATCTTCAAAGGAAATTCCTTGAACGCGCCGCTCGAAGGCTCGAGCCGGCCAATCTTGTTCTGCATTTGCTCGGTGAACCACAGCGCGCCGTCCATGCCTACCGCAGGATCATGCGGATGCGCTCCCTTGGTAGGAACATCCCACTCCTTGATGCTGACTCTCAGCTCGCTGATGTCGTTCCGCGCTGGTTTTTCCCCGTGTAGCGGCGAGTTTATCTCGCCGTCCTCCGGTTTGAATATCGCGGCCTCTTTGTTTCCCGCTGCCGGGCGTGGCGAAAAGATGGCCGCACCCAGCACGACGGCTCCCGCCGCCAGTGCCACCCCTAGCGACCCGTAGGTCCCAACAATTGCCTGCGCCCTTGCCTTCATAACCGCCTCCCGGCTGGGTCGTTCGAGCGACTGCAGCATACGCCTAAGGAGCCACCCTGGGAAGGCAAACCCCTGCCCTGCGCCACGGCGCCTTGTCCCTTGAGCTGTGGCGCAGCACGCGGCCCGTTGCACGATTTGCTCAGACACGCTGGCCGTCGCGGAATTTTTCCAGGCAGACAGGCTAACTGCTCTCGTTCAGTCCTGTCATTCCGAGCGAAGCGCGCCCTTTGCGCCCCGAATGGTTTTGCTGAGCGAGGAATCCTGGCTGGACCTAAACACCAGCACGGTCAATAAGAACGCGCAATTTTGTGTTTCTCTGCCGGACTCCGACTTCCTCTGGTGGAAAGCGCAGCTCGCGAGCAAGCAAATGGCTGTCGAACGGGCGACTCGCTCCATTGCGTTGGTCAGAAAGGTCAGTTATTTCGGTGCCGCTGCAGCGGGACTGTGGCTCGCATTTGCGCCAGGTCATCTGGCGTCGATTCTGAGCATTCTTTCAAGACATGAGATTTTCCCGCCAGGTGTTTTAACTCAAAGCGCGCTGTCCCTGGGCGTTGCCGCACTTGTCTTTACGCTCTTGGGCTCTTTGTACTTGGCCCGCCCCGAAAAGTAATGAAAACAACTGCGGGAATCCGGAGGGGGCTTCTCCGGATTCCCACGCGATTGCCACCTCACCTGTGGAAGGGAGGCACTACGGTTGGGGCGACGTGAGGCGGGCAATAATCGTGACCTGCTCAGGCTTCTCGTTGTGCGCCGCTAGGGCCTGCTCTTTCTCTATCGGCGACTTCGGAAGTTCTCTTCCTTGCGGATAACCCGCTTTCCAGACCTGGGAAAGGAAATAGCGGTTGCCATAGCGATGAAAAACCAACTTGGACTCGGTCTGCGGCGCGTTCTTCATCGCCGCGAACGAGGTCACAGACGCCGCCACGCTGTGATCTGTGCGTTGAATCAGCAGAGTCACAGAGCCTCTGTCCGATTGCTGGACCCGATACTCGCCTGCCGGGAGCGTCATCCTCCCCGCCGTGAATTCAAACGGAATATTCACGAGCAGGGGCTCCTGCGCTCGCGCAATTTGCGTCGCGGCCAGCAAAGCCAGCGGCAGCATACCTGTTATTCTGAGAAATGCTTTCTTCATGGGATCCTCCTCACTGCTGTTTCAGCGTCGTTCCAGGCCGTCCCAGCGTGAGCCCCTCTTGCCTGGCTGTGCGCTGCAATGCCGCACACATTCACGCATTCTTTTATGCATCGCAATGCACTACGGGTGAACTGCAAGCCAACTCTTGGTGAACAGCAAAGCTTTTAGTAGAACAGGCCTTAGCCTGTTCCGCTCCTCTCCCCTCTTCGCAGCGTGATGGTATATTTGTCGGTACCAGAGGGATGGGGATGCCACCGGCGCACAAATCCCCGCAGGTCGTGCGCTTCAACGCCTACGAAGTGGATCTTCGCGCGGGCGAGCTGCATCGAGCGGGCCGCAAGATCCGGCTCCAAGTCCAGCCATTTCACATCCTCGCGATGCTCTTGGAACGTCCGGGCGAAGTCGTCGCGCGCGAAGAGCTTCAGAAAAGGCTTTGGCCCGCGGACACTTTTGTGGATTTCGATCATAGCTTGAACACCGCGATCAAGAAGCTGCGCCAGGCCCTCTCCGACGACAAGAAGAACCCGCGATTCATCGAAACACTTCCTAAGCGCGGCTACCGGTTTATCGGGGTCTTGGAGGAAAGCGCGGCATTGCCGGCCCCGCCGAAGGTTACGGCTAAGTCTTCCTGGTTGGGCTGTGTTGCGAAGATTTCGGCCGACGGCAAACCCGCCTTTGCGTTGGTTTCTGTCGACGAAGAATCCGCGGCGGAAAGAGAAAAACTCGACGCGGCGAACGACGACGTCGGCCTGTCCCTCTTGATCGCCGCTCAAAAGCTGTTCCTGGTGGCTAATGGCACCCCAGTGAGGGTTCTGGAGTTCCAGCAAGCTGCTTCCCGCTGCTTGGTCCGAATCCTCGAAGGCGAGCACTACGGCAAGACCGCGCTCGTGCCCCTCAAATGGCTCGCAGAATTACCCTAGACAAGTGCAGCCCGACTCTTGGTCAGCTCTGCCATCCCGCTCCATTCAAACGACTTATTTGCGCCTTGACAAAAGGATTATTCTGTGGTAACTTACAGAAGTGACTACTGGGAACTTTAGCGTGCTTGCCCTGTTTACCGTGAGCCTCGAGGAGAGCCTCGAAGGCCAGCCCGTTCCGTATTTCTCGCCCCGCGTCAAGTGACGATCATCCTGCTCCCTAGAACGCCTTTAACCTCTAACCCCTGTGTTTGCCACACTTCCGAGAAAACGCCTGCTAAGTATAATCATTGCCACACTTCCAAAAACCTGCTCCCGCAAGTCCTTTATTTGCCACACTTCGAAGACCCCCCTGCCGGCGGTGATCGCTCTCGGTCACCGAGTTCGCTTTCGCATACGGCGACTCGGTCGCGACATGGGAATTCTTTTCTGCGCCGACTGTGGACCGCCACGGTGCTTAGCCGCCCATTTTGGTTTTGAGGCCGCGGAAGGTATCGAGGGCGCTGTTCCAGAAACTGGAGCCGCCGCTGGCCAGCACGCCAAAGAGAAGGCACCAACCAAATTTGGCCACGGGATCGGACGGGGTATGCCCGGTTGGCGCGAGTTGCTCGGGGAAGAGGTAGCAGAGGATGCCGCCGATGATCACCGCCAGTAGGTGCACACAGATGACACGGACGTTCTCTTTGGTCTTATCGGGATTGGTCTGGGACAAGAAATTGGAGATTCCGGGAGACCGCTTGATGAACTCGGTGACGCGTTCTGTGGAAACGCTAAGCGCGGCAATATAAGTGAAGGTTCCATTCAGATCCATAGGTCTTTCTCCTGCGAAAGATCGGCCCCCGGCCGGAAAGCAACTGATAGATGGTGACAACGGAGGCAAGAACGTTGCTTGGGTTGAGGTAGGACGCTTCTAGCTTAATAATAAAGCTGAGTGATGCTACGCAGGCAGACGGATTTAGATGATGCAGGGAACAGCAAGTAGAAAGGCAGAGACAACGCTGGAACAGGCGCGGCGCGGGCACGGAGTGAGCCGCGAAGAGGCGCTAGCTCTGGTGGGGTCGGCTTCGCTTGGCGAATTGCTGCAAGCAGCGAGCGAGGTGCGTCAGCAGGGAAAAGGGAAAACGATCAGTTTTTCGAAGAAGGTCTTCATTCCGCTGACGACGCTGTGCCGCGACTACTGTTCGTACTGCACGTTTCGCAAAGACCCCGGCCAGCCTGGCGCGCACTTCATGACGCCGGAGGAAGTGCTGGCGCTGGCAGAAGAAGGACGGCGAGCGGGGTGTAAAGAGGCGCTGTTCAGTTTGGGAGATCAGCCGGAGCGAATTTTTCCGGAGGCGCGGGAGTTCTTGCGCCGGCAGGGCTTTGCTCGCACGCTCGATTATTTGGCAGCGATGTGCGAACTGGTGCTGGAACGTACCGGACTCCTGCCGCATGCAAACCCCGGAGTGATGGATGGGGCCGCGCTCGAGAAGCTGAAAGAGTCGAATGCCAGTGTCGGGCTGATGTTGGAAAACGTCAGCGTGCGATTGATGCGCGATGGATTGCCGCACGCGAACGCGCCGGACAAAGTGCCCTCGCTGCGCCTGCGCACGATGGAAGAGGCAGGGAAGCGCTCCATTGCGTTTACGACGGGAATTTTGATCGGAATTGGCGAAACGATGAAGGAGCGCATCGATTCGCTGCTGGCGATTCGCGCGATGCACGAAAAATACAGGCACATCCAGGAAGTGATCGTACAGAATTTTCGCGCCAAGCCGGATATTCCGATGGCGCATCATGCCGAGCCGTCTGTTAATGAATTTATGAGGACGATCGCGATGGCGCGGCTGATTCTTGGAGCGGAGATGAATGTACAGGCGCCGCCGAATTTGAGCTATGACGAGTTTCCGCGGCTACTCGATGCGGGCCTCAACGATTGGGGCGGGATTTCACCCGTGACGAAGGATTTCATTAATCCGGAAGCGGCGTGGCCCCAGATTTCGCGGTTGCGCGCGGAAACGGAAGGAAAAGGATTTGTGTTGCGGGAACGATTGGCGCTGTATCCGGAATTTGTCTCGCGCGAAGAATTTCTTTCGCCGCGTGTGCGCGAGAA
>JAWOLO010000242.1:0-10225 GCA_033853375.1 Terriglobia bacterium | reverse complement strand
GCCTGCTGCTCCGTCGTCAGCAGCAAGTTGCCGTAGCCCTGCTTTTGCGCCGCGAGCGTCGCAAAAATCTTTCCGCCCACGCGAAAGTCCGCCTGCCCGTGATGCGAACCTTCTTTCGCGCCCTCCAGGCTCAGCGCAATCCGCCGAAAATCTTTTGCATTCATCGCGGCGCCACTCCTTTGGGCCACAACCTACATTAAATTTGAGATTTTAGTCTCGTATAGCGTGGAGGGACCAGGCGGCTATTCCCTCCCAGCAGACAGAGAAGGATGCTATCCTTTCTTCAGCCTTTCTACTCAGAGGTGTCCCTCGATGCGTCATCGACTCGTCGCCTCGCGCCTTTTGCTCGTCCTTGCTTTGCCAGCCTTCACCGGCCTTCCGGCACCAATCCTTTCGCAATCTGCTCCGCAGGCGCCTCAAAGTGTAGCGCCCACTCCAACCGGCGCTCCGGGAGATGGGCGAGTTGCGGAATGGATGTATGGCGAGCATATTCCCGCGGTTCCCGGCCTGCCGTTTTCCGCCAAAGTCGAACTCGAAATGGCGAATCAGCTGCAAGACGGCACACTGATCACCCATAAGACGTATAACTTAGTCGCGCGCGACTCCCAGGGACGCACGCGCAACGAAGCGCGCAATTGGATCGATCCCGCGACCGGCGCAGAACCCAGGTTGACTCGCATCGAATTGTACGATCCTTCGACAAAGCTTCGAACTAATCTGTACCTGCTCACCAAAATCGCGCGCCAATGGCCTGTGGGTACGCCCGGTCCCATGGCGGCTCCTTCTCCGCAATCCGCACCAACAACGCCCGAAACCACCCGGGAAAATATCGGGAGGGACACGATCGAGGGTCTTCCGGTTCGCGGCGTGCGCGTCAGCCAGACCTACCCGACGGGTTCCCTAGGCAATGACCGCCCTCTCACAGTGGTTACGGAATATTGGTACTCGGAAACCCTCCGCATCAATCTGCTTACAAAGCGCACGGATCCTCGTTACGGTGAACGAACCGTTCGCGTCACAGGGCTTGTAAGAGAGGAGCCAGATCCCGCGCTGTTTGCGATCCCGGACGGCTACAAATTGGTAAAGGAAACGGTTCAGCAATCGATAAGCCAAGGCGCCGGCACAGCAGGTTCCGACGCCACCTCGGGTCCGCTTCTCGGAGGAATCGCGCGCGCGGGCGTCAACGGAGTTAGCTCGCCTCGATGCACGTATTGTCCGAACCCTTCTTACAGTGAAGAAGCGCGAGCGGCAAGGTCGCAGGGCTCGGTCATACTCAGCGTCGTTGTCAACGCAACGGGCCAAGTAGAAAAGGTTGTGGCGCTAAGAGGACCTGGGCATGGATTGGAGCGGCAGGCCATCGAGGCAGTCCAAAACTGGCGATTCACTCCGGCGTCAGGTCCTGACGGCAAGCCCGTAGCTTGTATTGTCACAATCGAAGTTACGTTTAGACTCGGCTGATCGTTCTGTTTGCTCCACGCCATTTCCACAATCACATCACTGGTCAGCTAATCAAGGTCCGCGCGTAGTGGCGTGCCACTTCCGACGCGTAGCGCTTGCCGATCTGCTCCCGATTCGCGGAGAGCCAGTGGCCCAAGGAGGTTTCTCCCGTGGATGGGCCTTCGGGAGCAAGCAAACCGGCCATCAGGCCCTTGTATTCTTCCCAAGTGAGGACGACGTCGCCAACGAACCAGCCGGCCACGAGCGTAGCTGAGTAAGCGGCAGGCATCGGCACATGGACCACGCGAATGCGCCGGCCCAGTTGATCCGCAATGAGTCTGACGAGCTCCTCGAAGCTGTAGGTCTCAGGTCCGACAGCGTCGAGAACGGAATTTCCTTCTTGCTCCACCGCGTTCGCAATCAGTTGCGCCATGTCTTCCACAAAAATTGGACGAATCCGATAGCGGCCGTGGCCGGGAATCGCAAATACGGGAAAATGGCGCACGAACCATGCAATGTTGTTGATAAGAATGTCTTCGAGGCCAAAGATGACCGTCGACCGAAGGATCGTGTAAGCGAGGCCCGACTCGACGACTGCCTGCTCCAGCTGCGCTTTCCCCTTGTAGTAGCCGAGCGGTGATTCGAGCGACGGGTTGGCGATGCTCATATGCACAATGCGCTTCACTCCCGCATTTCTCGCAGCGTTAATCAGCGTGCGAGTGTTCTGCACCGCTGTTTCAAACGTGGCATTGCCGCGCGGAAAACGCACCCAGTAAGTATTGACTAGCGCCGAAGCGCCACGCAGCGTTTCGGTGAGCCGCTCGGGATGCTCGAAGTTGTACGGAAAAACTTGAACTTTGTTGCCGAAGGGATTTTCTCGTTCGGGATGGTAGGTCAGCGTACGGATTTCGTATCCGCGATCAAGCAAAAGCCGAGTTGCGTACTTCCCCGTATAGCTCAGCGCCCCGGTAATTACGACCGTTTCTCCGTCAGCGTGCTTTGCCCGCGCTTCTGCCTGATCGATGCAGTGTGGCTTCATGCTTTTCTTCTCTGCGACTCTGTGCCTCTGTGGCGAAAAACTGCGTTAATGCATCTCGGCCTCCGCTTCGGCTTGCGCCCGAATGTGTTCAAGCACGCGCGAATGGATGCGGTGAATGATGTAGTCCGACCACAAATGCCAATACGACGCAGGCCACATTGCGTTGTGATACCAGGTCGTGCCCTCCAGCCGGGTGCGTCCATCCAAAAGCGCCGTCAGCGAGAACTGTCCTTTCTCAGAAACGAAATAACCGTGCAAATGAGGCGCGTCGATGTGCCCATACGGGGTCAACTCGTTCAAGGGCGCGGGATTTGCAGTTACGCCAAAGCGCAGCAGCCGCGGCTCGTCCCAAACTTCGATGGGTTCCACAAAGGGACCTGTCGAGAAAACACAGTGCCGCACTGCGCCGACGCCGTGCCCCGTAATTTCCGCGCGAATTGGATAAGCAATGCCGGCGCGGAATAACAATTCTTGTGGTGGTGGAATTTGCGCAAACGCCACCACTTCGTTCCACACTTTTTCCGGCGGCGCGTTCACCTCGATCGCCGTGCGTACCTCGTACACCGGCGGGCGCAATGCGGCGGCATGCTCCACGCCAAACGACGCGGGCACCAGAAAAATCAAAATGGAAAACATCGCGGGCGTCTGCTTCGGACGCCAATGGTGCGCTTGAATCACATAACCCAGCGAGCCGCCGAGCGCCGCCAGCCCCAGTGCAAACGGCGCAGCCATCAGCACACAAATGATTCCTTCCAGCGCGACCAGTACCAGTCCAGCCCCTACCAAACCCACAGGCAGCAGCGCGACACCCATGCATTGCCACCAATCGCGCGGTTCATGATAGCTGTAGAGCAACACGGAAAACATTCCCAAACAAAAAGGCAATGCCACAAACAGCCCCCAGCCATAGGCGCCGACGAGCATCGTTCCCATGACCACAAACCCGAGTCCGAGAAGCGCCGTCACCGCAATGGCCAGCGCCGCGCTGCCCAGTTGTGTATGGGGAACGAAGCGATCGATTCCGTGTGGCCCGGGCCACGGTAGCCCTTCCAGCTCCTGAGAACTCTCCCGCGGCGGCAGAACGCATAGCGCCAGCAAGAAGAAAATGTTGATCACTGGAAAGAAGAAAAGCACCACCAGCCACAATGGTTGTCCAACATCGCGCAGTCGTTTTACCGTCATCGTCACGCCGACCCATATAAAAGGAATGGAGGCGAGCAGCAGTGTGCCGAGAAATCTTGCTTCGAGGCTCGAAAGATGATCCAGTCGCGCTGCTTTTCCCAGCGGCGCCCAATAATTGAAGCTGTTTTTGTATCCCAAAAAGGAAGAAGCGATCATACGATCAAAATTGTGCTTGATCGCCACGCCAATGATGCCAACAGTGGCGTATGCCGCGCGGCCGACTCGCCCGTCCCATCGCCACAGATTTGCAAATTTCATCGCCATGCCTCATTTCTATGGCAGTTGTGGAAGTTCATTTTTGCTGAAAGAAGGGATTCGCGGATGCAATTGCAATTTGCACAAAACCGGCGAGCCACAGAAGCAGCAAGAGAGTACGCATAGTATCGTCTCCGATTATAGGTGGCGCTCACCGTGAGCTTTGCCCCGCGGGGCATTGTGCGGCGGCGCATTTGCGGTTCGCGGCCACCCAGCGGTAGCCTTTACGCAGAACTTCCATCATCCCGGGAATCTTCGAGAACCACACCAGCGGCGCCGCCCACCAAATCTCGCGCGCCAACTCGACGGCCGCATCCGCGCCGCCATAACGCCTTCCATCGCTCATCAGGAACTGCATTTCTTTCATCAAGTCTTCATGGGACAAGCCGAGCAATTCCGCAACGCGCGGATCCTGCAATGGCGCCAGCGCCATGCCGCGCCGTTCCATGATTGGCGCGAGCCACCGCGCGATCTTGGTGCAGAACTTGCACTCCGCGTCGAAGAAAAGCCAGCCCCGCGCGTGCCGTCCCTTTCCGTCCGTGTATTCACTCACCAACGAAATCATTTCTTCCCGTCCTTACTCCCCGCTCCGCTGTCCCGCCTCTGTCTTCATCCTGCTTTCTTACCAAGCATGGTCACAACTTTTCCGCGCAGTTTCAGCACCCCCTTCAGTGTGCCGGCGGGCATGCGAATCGCTTCTTCAAACAACCCGGACATTGCGGTCAGGAATTCCAGCATGTCAGTCAACCGCTCGCGCGTATAGGCATCCCCATGCGGATTCGCCTTCACTTCCTGCACGCATTCCTCGAGCACGCGCAGCGTGGGATCGATTTCGCGGCGCTTTCGTTCCTCGGAAATCGTACGGAAAATCTCCCACACATCTTTGATCGACTCGAAGTGGTCGCGCCGGTCTCCCAGTACGTGCACAACGCGCACAATGCGCCACCCCTGCAGTTCGCGCAGACTGGTGCTCACGTTCGAACGCGCCACCGCCAGAGTCTCGGCAATCTCGTCCGCCGGCAACGGGCGAGGTGAAATAAACAGCAGCGCGTGCACCTGGGCCACCGTGCGGTTGATGCCCCAGCGGGTGCCCATTTCACCCCAGTGGAGGACGAATTTCTGGGCCACGGGTGTTAGGGGGCTTTGCGTTGTTTTTGTATGTACGCTCATTTCTGTATGTTCTCTTTATTCAGAACATACTAAACATACTGCCATTTGTCAAGCTTTTTTTGAAGAGTCTTTTTGGGCCTTTTCGAGAACGGTCCGGAATTAACCCTTCTGGAAAAGAGGTGCTTCAATGCGCTTCGTTGCTGGGCTTAGGGGAGGCGATGCGGGCAAACCAAATCCCGGGCGTGGACTTCCCTACCTTGCGGGTTGCTCTGAGGAAGAGACAAGCAAATAGCACAGAGGGGCACTTCCGCCGTTGTGCAAGGAAAACGTGCGTCGCAGCAATCAGTAGTTTAGGTTGAAATTCAACAGGTGCCAGTGCACCAGGAACCAGAAAAACGCCACACACCCAACGGCAAGCAGCGTGTTCCAGATTTTGTACCAGACCCATTGCTGTGCGTCGGCCCAGGACTTGATTGCAGCAATGATGGTAATCAGGGCGCCGATTCCGCCGAGCACTCCGATCATTTGCCAGAGGTGCAGTTTCGTGTCGCCACTTGTGCCCAGCCCGCCCGGCTTTTCCAAAGCGTTCAGCACCAGCATCAGCCCGCATAGGTAGGCGATGTCGATGAAGCACGCGACCTTCATCCAGCGCCGCCAGCTCCGTGCGGACGGCCCCAGCGTCACGGACAACGGCTTGGAATAATGCTTCCGCAAAATCGCAGCCACCGGCCACGTTAAAATAGTCAGCACGACCACCGCTACGCTAAAGCCAATCACGACGTAGTTGAACATCTGGTTGTCCAGCGCGCTGTCCACTTCCTGAAACAGCATGAAGGGATAATCAATGTAAACCATGCGCTTTCCATGGCTGTCCTTCACGAGGGCGATTTTTTCCGGCCCATCAACGGAGCGAAACAGCATCGGCGCCACTTCCTTAAAATGCCGAGGCTGCCCGTTTTCCTTTTTCAAAAAGCCGTCAAGGTAGACCGTGCTGTCTTTCGGATCGAACACAAATTTGGCTTCTCCCAACATGGTGGTAACGGCCAAGATATTTGTTTCGAAGCGACGGCTGATTTTGTAGGAACCCGCTACGCTGCGCGCGTCTGCGGCGGCGGTAGAAAGAGCCGCATCTTTTTCCGGGGGCGCCGGGAAATAGCGGTCCATGAATTTGATAAAGAGGTTGCCCCGCGCATCGCCATGATCCGGGCGGCCGGCGCTGTTGTAAGACACAAACAGCCCCACGTTATCATCCGCCAGCAACAACATATCGCTGTGGAATAACTCCGTGTCGCCACCATGCGCGATGACGCGATGGCCATTCATGTTTTGCTCGTAAAAGCCTAGGCACATCGCGTTCATACCATCAGGCCAGCCCGTTTGCCGCGCGTGCATCTGGATGGCCGTCTCCGGCTTCAGAATCTGCACGTCGCCGTAGCGGCCGTTTTGCAAGTGCGTGATCATCCAGTGGGCCATGGACTCTGCCGAAGCGGAAAGCGAACCGGCGGGCGCGACTTCCACCCATTCGAACGGCTTGGGCTTGCCGGAGCCGAGGTCATAGCCATTGGACATGAACGGCTTTAGCGAATCCGGGAGCGGCTGGCGAAAGGTAGCGCGCGTCATGTTCAACGGCTTGAAGAAATGTTCATCCACATAATCATCGAATGGCTGGCCAGAGACGCGTTGCACCATATACGCGGCGAGCGTGGTGGCATAGTTCGAATAAGCCGGAACCGTCCCGGGCGGAAAAATCTGCGCGGGCAAATGTGCCGGCAGATATTTCGCCATCGGCGTCAAGTCTTTCTCGGAACCGACAAAAAGATCCTTGACCGTTTCTTCGAGTCCGGAGCGATGCGTCATGATGTCGCGGAGCGTTGTCGGCTTACCGAACGTCGCCGGAACCTTGAAGTCGAGATATTGATTTACGTCCGCGTCCAAGTTTAGCTTGCCCTGCTCCACCTGTTGCATCACCGCGGTCCAAGTGAATGTCTTCGAAATGGAGCCTGGCCGAAACAGCGTGTCTTGCGGGGAAACCGGCGTTTTCTTTTCGGCGTCCGAATAGCCGTAGCCCTTCTCGAAGAGCACTTTTCCATCTTTCACCACGGCAACAACGGCGCCAGCGATGTCCGCTTTTTCAATTTGCTGCGGCACCAAGCCGTCGAGAAACGCGGAAAGATCCGCTTCCGTCAATTCCTGGCCGTGTACCGCCGCCGTAGCTGACGCACCTGCCGCCGCGCCTGCTGCCGTATTCTTCTTCGCCGCATCGGAGCTTTTCGCTACGGCCGGTTTTTGCTCCTGAGCACGAAGTTGCGCGCTCAAAAAGCCGCATGCTGCCAGAAGCAACGCCGCATTACGCAGAAGTCCAGGACGTACGTTCATCATTTTCATCTCTCCAAGTGAGCAGCAGTCTTCGGAACGTAACACGCAATGTGAAACGTTTGATTCATTAACCCCGACGAATCATCGATGGGCGACACTCTAGGCGGCAGCTACACTGCTGTCAAGGCACTTTTGAAAGAAAAAGTCGCGCAGGAGCCAATTACAACGCATGTTGCACAATGCTAAGAAGGAGCGAAAGCAGGAAAAAAAGAGAGAGACGTCTTTTAACAGCATGTTAAAACACCGGGCTATTTGTCATCCCGAGCGAAGCGAGGGATCTGCTTTTGGTAAATTCAAGGAAAGCAGATTCCTCGTCGCCTGCCTGCTGCAGGCAGGCTTCGCTCCTCGGAATGACAGGTTCCATTTTCGTTTCCTTAACGAGCCTCTAAGCATTCTGCAAGCCGGCTTTACAACTTCACTTTCTTATTTCTTGCAATGCGGGAACGAGTTCCGGAATCTCGATGCGAATCACCGTGCCTTCGCTCAGCCGGCTTTGGATATCAAGCTGAAAATCCGTTCCGTAGAGCACCCGCAGCCGCTCGCGCACATTGCTCAGACCGATCCCTTCCACGTAGACGTGCGGCAATCTTTCCTCCGAAATGCCCACGCCGTTGTCCTCAATCTCAATGCTTAGCCGGCCGTCGCGGCCGATCGTGCGTAACTCGATTTTTCCGCCACCGATTTTTGGCGCCAGCCCGTGTTTCAGGCAATTCTCCACAATCGGCTGCAACAACATGCTCGGGACAAAGGCTTCCAAGGATTCATCATCCACGTGCTTCACAATTTCCAGGTTTTCGCGACCGAAGCGCGCCACTTCGATGTCCAGATAGTCATCGATGAATTGCAACTCTTCGCGAAGCGGCACAAACGTTTCGTGCTTGCGCAGCAACCGCCGCAGAATATTGCTGAGCTTGAGCACCACGCCGCGCGCCGCATCGGGATCGAAACGAATGAGCGACGTAACCGTATTCAGCGTATTGAAAAGAAAGTGCGGGTTAATCTGCCTCGACAGCGCGTCCATGCGTGCCTTCAGCAGAAGCTGCTGGTGCCGCTCGAGGTTCATCTCGTTGCGCGTGTTGTTCCAGATTTTCAGCGGCGCAGCAACGGACATCAGCGTCGCGATGACCGCGAGAATCAGCCACCAGTCCCACCGCGCATGGATGGCGAAAAGCCATTTGGGCTTATGGGTGGCCAGCACCAGCGCCACGCGGCCCACTTCCAAGCCAACGCAGGTCGCGAGCGGCGCCATCTCCCAGGACAGTTCGGCTTTTCTCAGCAAACGCACCGTGGCCTTGGGAATGTTCAAGAAAGTGAATGGGCCAAAATTCCAAAGGTCCTCTTTATTGGGAATGGCTTGGCGGATCAATCCGCCCAGCAAACCTGCCGCGGAGGCTGCGGGCATGGCGAGCCACTCGTGCCCTACCAGCGCCGGAATCGTGATGATGGCTCCGCCGATCGGCCCCACCACACGGCCGCCCAGCAAACCCATCAGAAACGCGCCTTCGAGCGACAAATCCGCGAAGGAATAGCTTGAGCCGCCAATCAGGCGCAGCGTCACACCCAAAATGAGCGGCGGCACCATGAACAGCATCAATTTCAGTTTTTGATCGGGGTCCCGCTGCTCCGTGAACAGCACGCGGCGAAACGTGTTCCAGCGGGCAAGAAGGGCGGCAAACGAAGACGCTACCGCCACCTTCAGCAGCAGCGTGAAGAGAAATTCGCGAATTGGCGTAGCGGAATCCATAGCGCGGTCGGCGCCTCAGGTAACGCTAGCCAATCGGCGAACCGAAGTAAAGCCAGTTAGCGAAAAGAGAAACGGGGGCTGTTAGATCAGTTTCTAATCAGACACCCTAATTGGGATTGGGGCTGGTACGTGAACGTCGGCTTGCAATAATCCCACCGAGCAAACAAGTAATTCCTGGAAATAGCGCGCCAACTGTCTCAAATACTCGGTCCTGGAGCGTTGGCGCATGTGCCCAGTGATACCCGAAAAAGCCAAAAATCATGTAAAGGAGAGCTACCAGCACGACCCAACGCAGGTCGGGTCGATTCAACGAGCCAAATGATGGAAGCGCCCGCTAGTGCGGCGACCAAGGCAATGTTTAAATGCAGAACGAGTGGCGCGACGACTGTACCCTGAAAATCCTCATGATAAATGATGCCTCGGGTCAACTTTCCGAAGACAAATGCCAAAGGAAGGGCTATCCACCGGGAAAGGTAATGAACCCCTATGCAGATCAGAAGATTCCTGACTGTGGCCTTAAAGGGAAGGGCTGTCACAAAATAAGGCTAATATAGGACAATTTAACAATCTACTCGGTCACAAAAGCCTTCTTATCGGTTAAGGGCCTGAAACTTTGCCAGTACGAAAGGAGGAGAAGATCAGCCCGAATTGCAGTTCTTGCTATACTGCTCGTTTCCCATGAGAACAAAATCGCGACAAGGACGGCGTGCGGGCAAGAAAAGTGCGGACGTACGGAAGATCGCCCAGGCGGACCTTCCGACGCGCTACGGCCGCTTCACGATCTTTGGTTTTCAAGGCCGCGGGAAGAATGAGGAAGCGGTGGCCCTTGTGCGCGGGCATTTGAATGGTAAAACCGCGCCGCTGGTGCGCGTGCATTCGCAATGCCTGACGGGAGACGTGCTGACGTCTTTGCGGTGCGATTGCCGTTCACAGCTCGAACTCTCGTTGAAAAAAATTGGGCAAGCTCCGTCGGGAATTTTGCTTTATCTTCCGCAAGAAGGCCGCGGCATCGGTTTGATGAACAAGCTCCGCGCTTACCAATTGCAGGATGGTGGCATGGACACGGTGGAAGCGAACGAAAA
>JAWOLO010000241.1:0-7777 GCA_033853375.1 Terriglobia bacterium | reverse complement strand
ACTCTACGCAAGTTGGGGTGTGGATTTCTTGAAGGTGGACTGCATCGCCGATCACCCCTACAAAGGCGACGAAATTCGGCTCATCAGCCAAGCCATCCGCAAAACCGGTCGGCCCATCGTTCTAAGTCTCTCCCCCGGCCCTACGGCTCTGGATAAAGCCGATGAGGTGAGCAAGTACGCCCAGATGTGGCGCATTTCCGATGACGTGTGGGACCTCTGGCACAGCGACACGGAGTTTCCCTCCGGCGTTCAGAACCAGTTTGCGCGCGCCGCCAGCTGGGCTCCTCTTTCCGGCCCCGGCCACTGGCCCGACGCGGACATGCTTCCCATTGGCCGGTTCGAACCATCGGCAGGTTGGGGCAAACCTCGCGCCACGCGCCTGACCCGCGATGAGCAGCGAACGCTTCTGACCTTATGGTCCATCTTCCGCTCGCCGCTGATGATGGGTGGTAACTTGACCTTGTGCGATGAATGGACCGAGGTGCTTCTTACCAACCCCGAAGTCATTGCTGTTGACCAACACTCCGACGGCAATCATGCCGTCCTGACCACCGACAAAGCCGCTGTCTGGCTCGCTCGTGCATCCATCGGCGAAGACCATTACCTCGCCATCTTCAATCTCGACTCAAGCCCGCAGGAGTTTCACTATTCCTGGAACGACCTCGAGTTATCGGGCGGAAAATACCTTCTCCGCAACCTTTGGGAGCACAGAGATCTGGGCGTACTTGAATCGCTCACCGTGACACTACCCCCTCACGCCTCCGTCCTCTACCGGGTCTCGAATCCTTCCGTTCAGTCCCTCAAGTAATTCGCCTTACATTCGCTCTAGAATTTCCTAAATAGCACGGGGATAACTGCCTGCTCACAACAAACTTTGGGTTCGTTGACTTGCCTTTTTTCCGCCTGTTAGCGTTACCAGAGTAGCTCCGAGGGGCGTTTTCTGCCCGCCGGCCAGCCGGGGGAGTGTGTTTGGGACTGCTCCCTGGGAGATTTGTCTCTTTTCGCGAATGGCTTATAACAAAAGCAAATACGTCGAAGCCGCACAAAAACTGCTGAACCAGGGCAAAGTCGCCCAAGCCATCGCTGAATACCAGAATATTCTCAAGTACGAGCCCCGCGACCAGGTCACCCTGATGACCATTGGCGAGCTCTATATCCGCCAAGGCGAGACTTTTCAGGCTATCGACTACTTTGAGCGGCTCGCCCAGATCTTCGTCGGTGACGGTTTCCTCACGAAGGCCATCGCGGTTTACAAGCGCATCGCAAAGCTTGCTCCCGAAGAGATTCGTCCCCTCGAAAAGCTCGCCGACCTCTACGTCCAGCAGGGCGTAATGAGCGAGGCCCGGCCTCTGTTCCTTCAGCTAGCGGAAATTCACCTGAAGCAAAATCGCCAAGCCGAAGCAGTCGGGCTGCTTAAGAAGCTTTTGCAGGCCGAACCGGACAACCTCCGCATCCAAATCCGCCTCGCCGATTTGTATCAGGCCATGGGCCAGACGCGCGACGCTATTGAAGCTTACGTTTCCGCCTCGGAGCGCGCCCTGGCGCGCGGCGATCAAGCGGAAAGCGAAAAGCTTGCCGACAAAGCCCTGAAGCTCGAGCCCAGCAACGCCGCCGCGCTCATCGTCCGGGCGCGCTCTTATTCGTTGCAAGGGGACCTTAACAAGGCTGCGCAGCTTCTTCAGCAAGTTCCCAATCTCGAAAAGGGCGGCGAGCAAACCGAACTCCTGCTCGATTTCCATCTCAAGAACTCCAGTTGGGATCAAGCCGTCACTTTGGCCGTGGAAGTTTTCGAGGCGGACCACAAGAATTATGGCCCGCTGCAAAAAGTGGTAGAGGCCCTGATCCAAGAAGGCCAGACGCAAAAAGCGATGGGCATTCTGGAACAATCCCGTATCCCGCTCATCGATTCGGGCGAGCACGAGGCTGTCGGAAAAATGCTCAATGCTCTGGCCGACAGAATGCCCGGCCGCATTGAGCCACTCGAATGGCTTGTCGAGCTTTATGGACGCACCAGCGATTCCTTCCACATGCCCGACGCACTGGCGAAGCTGGGCGACGCCCTTGTCGAAGACGAGCAGCTCGACCGCGCCAAAGAAACCTTCGAGAAGCTGGTCGAACGTCAGCCCGATAGCGATTCCGCCAAACGCAAACTCAACGGCGTTCTGCGCAGGCTAGGCCTGCCCCCAGCTTCGGATGTGCCGGACGAAGCGCTTTCGCTTCCCGAGGATCATCTCCGCGCGGAAATACCCAAGGCGCCCACGCCCAAGCTGCGCACGGATGTGACTGGCTTTGGGCCGGAGTCGCAGGACAAGCCCGCCGCGGCGGCAGCGGCGGACTCTCAATTGGACGAGGAAACGCAAAAATTCATCGCCCAGTCGCTCACAGACGTGGACCTGTTTGCCAGTTACGGCCTTACGCAAAAAGCGATTGGATTGCTCGAAGCCATTCTACGGCGCGCGCCGCGCCACACCCCCACGCTCGAAAAGCTTCTCGACTTTGTCCTGGGCGCCGGAGACGATCGCCGCACGGCCGAACTCGCGGCTCAGCTCGAACAGATTCACACCGAAGCCGGCGACAAGCGCAGCGCCGAACGCTTTGCGGAATTGCGTCGTCGCTTCCAGCGCGCTGCCGGCCTTTCTGATGAGGATCTGGCGGCTGCGGCAGCCCCCGCGAAACCCGCTGCCGCTGCGCCACAAACTCCTTCCGAACAACCAGCCGAGATGGCCATTCCCGAAATCGCGGCTGTGCCTGCGGAGCCGGAGCCAGCCCCTGCTCCGGCGAATTCCGCGCCCGCTCCGCCCGCCGCCGAACCGCAACCCGCACCGGAGCCGGTCGAAGCG
This sequence comes from Terriglobia bacterium, assembly GCA_033853375.1. Taxonomy (GTDB): domain Bacteria; phylum Acidobacteriota; class Terriglobia; order Acidiferrales; family UBA7541; genus Acidiferrum. The sequence continues at coordinate 4,937 of JAWOLO010000241.1, read as the reverse complement.
CAAGCTGCTTCCGAAGAAACCGAAGTTCAGGAAGTGGATTTGTCCGACGAATGGGCCACGCTCCTTGAAGAAACTCAGGAGCCCGAACCAAAGACTGCAGCTGCAGCTCCCGCGCCGCCCGCGAAAACTCCCGCTCCGGCTGCGGCGAAGACGCCTGCGGCTCCGCCGCGTCCCACAAAGCCTGCCGAGGTCGAAGAATTTCAGATCAGCGAAGAGCCAGCTCCTGTCGCAGCCGACGAAACGCCCGCCGCCGCGGCTCCTCCGATTCCTCTCGAGCAACCCGCAGCCAAAGTTCCGGCGAGCAAGCCCAAAGAGAAGCCTGGGCAAAAGGCTCCTCAGAAACCGGCGAAGCCGCCGAAACCGGCTGAGCCCGAACTCGAATTGGACCAAGAGTACGAACTCGTGCTTCAGCAGGAACCGCTGGTTCCTGCTTACGATCAGAAACCCCCTCAGCCTCCTGTCGCTCCGCCGCCACCGCCACGAGCCGCTGCGCAAAACAAAGCCGCTGTGCCTCCTGCCGACAGCGGCTTCGAATCCGATCAATTTCTGGCCGACCTCGCCAAAGAAATCGATCAGCTGGGTATCGACTCACTCGAGCCATCCTTCTCCAATGCAAAGCCGGGCGGCAATTCAAAACCGAGCGCTCCCCCTCCTCCCGCGCCAAAGCCGAAAGCTCCCGCTCCGCCTCCGCCGTCTGCGGAATCGGGCCCACTGAAGGAAGTTTTCGAGGAGTTTCGCGCCGAGCTTGGCGAAATGGGCGCCGAAGAAGAAGATCTCGAGACACACTACAATCTCGGCATTGCCTTCCGCGAGATGGGTCTTCTCGAAGAAGCCATCAGCGAATTCCAGAAAGTCGCCAAAGCCAGCGACAACGGCCGCGCTTTCCGCTACACCATGCAGTGCTGCACGCTCCTAGGCCTCGCCTTTATGGAAAAAGGCCAGCCCGCCATCGCCGCCATCTGGTACGAGCGCGCGCTCCACACTCCGGGAATCGACCCGGAAAGTACGCTCGCCTTGCGGTATGATTTGGGTGTGGCCCAGGAATCAGCGGGCGAGCCGGGAGCGGCGCTCAAGAGTTTTTCCCAAGTCTATGCGATGAACATCGACTACCGCGACGTAGCCGAGCGCATCGCCGCTCTTCAGAAACCCATCCGCTGATCCACGTTGCACGCAGGCGGGACGGATTTCCATACATCGATGAACCGGATTTATCGCGCACTTCTGGTTGTCCTCGCGTTCGAAATGGGCGCGCTGCTGCTCTATTTGCCGTGGTCCATCTACTGGGAACAAAATTTTTTCCTGAATCACTACCCTCTGCTTCGCTCCATACTGCTCCATCCTTCTTTCCGCGGCGCGGTTAGCGGCATCGGCATTCTAGACATCCTTCTGGCCATCGGATGGATTGGCTCGCGCCCGGATCCAGGCCATGTCCCCCCTGCCTAAACTAGGAAGCGCGCCGCTGCTTTGCTATGTTACGGATCGTCGCAGCCTCTCTGCGGTGGACCAGGAAGATGCGCGCAAAGTTATCCTGCAAAAAATCGCAGCGGCTGCCGCTGCCGGTGTCGATTGGATTCAGCTTCGCGAGAAGGATCTTTCCGGAAAAGAATGCAGTTCGCTAGTCTGTGAAGCCGTTCGGCTTGCTACAAACCCTGCCTATGATAGAGCGTCGCGCATCCTGATCAACGACCGGCTCGACGTCGCGCTCGCAACGCAAGCTGGTGGTGTGCATCTGGGCGAGCAAAGTTTGCCGCCACAGGAAGCGCGCCGCCTGGTGCAATTGCTCCGCCGCGAAGATTTCTTAGTCGGGGTCTCTTGTCATTCGCTTGAAGTAGCCAGGGCAGCAGAACAGGGCGGCGCGGACTATCTTTTCTTTGGTCCTGTGTTCGCCACTCCTTCGAAGGCTGCTTACGGCGCGCCGCAAGGTCTCAATCGTCTCGCCGAAGTTTGCCGCGCCGTCAAGCTGCCCGTGCTGGCCATCGGCGGCATCACTTTGCAGAATGCCGCGGATTGCCTTTCCGTCGGAGCGTCTGGCATCGCCGCCATCCGTCTCTTCCAGGATGTCCCCGACCTGCCTGCTCTGGTCCGTGCCCTGAAAAATCTCTCGCCCTAACCTGAGCGCGCTTCTTTTCTGCCTTCTAGTTATTGCTTTCTGCCTACTCATCACTCGCCACTCGTCACTGCCTTTCCTGCATCCTTCGCAACAGCCGAATCTGTCCCGCGTGATACACGTCATGAAACGCCACCCCATAAAGCTGCTTCAAAAACTTGGCGTCGCGCGGCTTGCTCAAAACTTTTGCCACCGTAGCACACAGCGCGCGATGCTCGCGCTCCAGCAGCTTTTTATCGGCGTTCCACGCGGCCTCCGTCGCGTTGCCTTTTTCCGGCCGCGGGAAGAAGTTGCTGCCCTTCAAAGCAAACGAGCCGCGCCTGTCGCCCTCAATTCTGCGCCTTACCATGTATTTCCAGTACGCTGCGTGCAGTGCCACTTCCCAGATGTTGTGCCGGCCGGGTCCGGGCCGCCACGCCGCCTGTACTACAGACACGCCCTTGAGCGACTGCTTCAAGTTCGGCCCATGCCACGTCTTTTTCTCATACGCCTCATCGAGCATTGCCAGCACCAGCTTTGCCGTGTTCACGCTGTCCTCCCCAGGCCATCTTGCAATGGAAAAGTGCTCCATCCTACCACCCTCATCCTGCCTTTGCGTGTGACCTGTATTCCTTGTTTACTGAGCTGCTGGAAGTTCACCCCCCTCTTCATTACTCGGCTGGCTTTCCCGCCTACGAAAAAGGGAGGCGGAAGAGGATACAAAGAAGTGTGTAGAAAGCCGAAGCGCTAGTGGGAGGAGTGTCGGGTTTGCACGGCTTTGCGGGTGGCAACCAGAGTCGCGGTTAAGGTTTCTCGCGGGATGCTGGTGACAAACGGCTCGATCATCCACTTCAGCACTACTGGAATGTCGCGCGTCAAGGACACCACTTCGCTCTGCACATACACGCCCCCGTCGCGCTCTTCCATCCGCCACCACGTTTCCATACGCCACAAAAGGCCGCCGTCGTCGCCCGGCGGCTTTTCGCGTTCGTCAGGCTTACCGGGATTTTCCACTTCCGCGATGCGCACCGCGGAACTGCGGCTATGCGCGCTCTCCGGTCCGTCATAGAAATAGTCAATCTCATGCTCGGTGTCGAGAACAATAGTGATGACCTTGTGACGGCGAAACCGGAGGAACACGCGGAAATGCTCGCCGTTCTTCGTTTCCTTCTTCGACTCGATCTTTGACCGTTCCACGTCCGGACCAAAATAGATGTAATGCTTGTCGTAATCTTCCAGCATCCCGAGCACATCGTCGAGTTTGGCCCCCGGGACGAACGCGACGCCCACCCAGTGATGAATGATGCCTCCGGGACACACGATAGGTTTTCCCCCGTCGAGCGTCTCGAGCTGTTTCATTTTCACTTCGCCGCGCTTCAGAGCCGTGTAAGCTTCGGCACGCTCCGGCGCAGACAGTTCGTCAATCCACAGCAGATTCGTCCCGCGCCTCACTTCCTCCTCGTTCCGCGCTTCCGTCAATTTCACGTAGCCGTCGAACGCAGCGACCGTATTTGCACGCAACTGCACTGGTTCGGGCTCCGCCCCTTGCGCAAAGTCCGAGATTGCGGCAAACGACACCACCGCAGCCAGCAACCCTGCCAGGACGACCCTCGAGTTGTCGGACACACCCTTCACCTGTCACTCCATCCCGTCATTGTGAACCGGCAACCGCATCCTTAACGCGTTGATTTAGCAGCGTTTCCGTCACTCGTTGCGTTGCCTTGCTTCGTAAGGATGCACGCGGCAAGCCGATTCCGGCAACCGGCTATTACGCAGGGACAAGCTGGCGTCAGCGGCGAGAGATTCTGCCGGTTCAGTTAAGCAGGCAAAGTGCGGGATGGAAGGTAGAGGAAGATTGGCGGGTTGGGTAGCTCGCACACGGTCCCTTTCGGGGCCGCTGTCCCCGCGCGGCCCCCAACCCGTTCTTCAGAGGCTAAAGATGTGCCGTGTTTGCCTCAATGGTCCGGCAGAGCCATCGTACAGGGTACGCGGGTCGTGGTACGAGACGCCTTATTTGAGAGCATCGTAGCTTGGATCAGAAACAAGGTAACGTGTTTAAGAATCAGCGACATAGAAGAACGAACGTCGATTTTCCCAGCAATCGAATGGATCGGTGGTACTACGCTAGTCACACAGTTTTTGGAGCGCCAACTTAGCGAAACCAATTGGGGACATACCAGCGCGTGTACGTGGCCAATCCGAGCAAAAGCACGAACCACCAAAGAACGAGGACGCTGCGCATCCACGTTTTGTAGCGGGTGATCCGAAGCTTCGCGGGCAAAAGGCGTGTGCCTGCTGCGAGCAATATGTACAAAGCGGCGAGTTCCGCGATGGTTCCGAGCCCAGCGTGCACCGTAGCCAACCCGAAGTAAGGCTTACTGAGCCTGGCTGGAATCCTGGGAAGCACCTGCGCCCGAAAGGAGGGCGTCATTACCCCCGCGATTAAGACCAGATTAAGAAAAACAATGCCCGACTGGCACCAGGCGTGTTGCCTAAAACGCTTCGTGCGCGCCAGCCACGCGCCGACGAGCAGCGCCATTCCCATTGCGGCTTCTAGCAGTAGAACTACATCGGCCGCAAACGGAGCGGCCGTTCTTAGAAACCCTTCGCTCAAAGTGTTGCCTCCGCCTGGCAGCTCATTGCACAACGACTTTCGCGGTCATTTTTGGGTGAATCGAGCAGAAGTACGGATAAATTCCTGCCTTGTCGAACTTGAAAGAAAATTTCTCGTCTGTATCCAGAACTTTGGATTTGAACGCCTTCGGATCGTCCGCGCTTACCACGGTGTGCGGAATGTCGTCGTGATTTGTCCAAGTCACCGTGGTTCCCACCGAAACGGTCAAGGTGGAAG
>JAWOLO010000240.1:0-14386 GCA_033853375.1 Terriglobia bacterium | reverse complement strand
CTAGTTGAGCGGCGCCCGGATGCGCCACGCTAAACATTTTCGACGCCTGGTTCTTCTCCGGATTCGCAGACAGCGACCACCATACAGCTGCGACGAACCTACTTGCACAATTTTTCAATTTTATCAGCAGGGCCGTTTCTCTCCAAACGCAAACAACACCATGCGAGGGCTATAGGCGTCTCGCCCCTCGAATTGAGAGTTCTCTAAATGACTTGCAACCTTGCCTAAAGACGTATATTTTTCTCCCTAGAGTTTTGCTACGTGGTTGCTGGAGGACCTAACTGGGTCCCCCTCCACGCCACGTATGACGGACTTCACCCTTTGCACTGGACTGAGCAACGTTGTGGGGCTTCCCTTTCCGTCTGCATCGGGGACCTGCCAGCAGTAAAGCCTCAGTCGGTTTTGATGGGAGGCTCGTGATTTTCGAAACGGTTCCAACTCGCTGCAGGAGCCAGGCATGATGCTCAATCTTTTGCGATGGTCCGTGCTAATCATCGCCCTAGCGCCATTTGCCTATTATCTGATTGCAACCTACTGTGGCTGGTCGTATTTCCACGCCGTACGAAAGGCTCCACGCGCCACGCTCGATTTCACTCCGCCAGTGAGTATCCTCAAACCGGTCCGCGGTCTGGATCGCGAAGCTTACGAAAATTTCGCCAGTTTCTGCCGCTTGGACTATCCCGTGTACGAGGTCTTGTTTGGCGTAGTGGACGCGGACGATCCAGTAATTCCGGTCATTAAACAATTGCAGCACGATTTTCCGGAGTGTGCCATCCGCCTGTTAGCCGGAGCGCCCCCGCTGGGTACAAGCCCGAAGATGAACAATCTCAGCCGTCTTGTTCGCGAGGCCAAATACGACTTGCTGGTCATCAATGACAGTGACGTGCGCGTCGAGGCCGACTATTTGCGCAATGCCGCCGCGCCATTCCGCGATCCCAAAGTCGGTGTGGTCACTGCCCTTTTTCGCAGCATCACGGAAGGTAACTTCGCAAGCGACCTCGACGCTGTGGGAGTCCCGAGCGATTCTTCCGCGAGTGCGCTTGTCGCGCGAAAGTTTGGCGCTATCGATTTCGCCTTGGGTTGGACCATGGCCACCACGAAAGCGCGGCTCAAGGAAATCGGCGGCTTTGAAGCCATGGCCGACCATCACTCCGATGACTTCACGCTGGGGAACAAGATTGCAAAACAGGGCTACCGCATAGAGCTGATGCCCAAACCGATCTGGATGGTTTTTCCAAAAGAAGGACTTGCTCAATTTTTGAGGCATGAGTTGCGCTGGTCCATCATGTTGCGAAGCATTCGGCCCCTGGGCTATCTTGCACTCGCTTTGACCTTCGGACTACCGTGGGCTGTCCTCGCCGCTATTGCCGCTCATTCAGCCGTTGCCTCGGCCGCATATCTCTTCGCCTACCTACTTCTGCGACTGACTATGGCCTGGACCATCGCAGTTTGGGGGCTTGGCGATCCGGTGGTTCGCAAGAAGCCTTGGCTGATCCCTCTGCGCGACGCCGCCGGTTTTCTGGTTTGGATAGCCGGATTCTTTTCTAGTCGCGTGTCCTGGCGCGGAAGAGACTATCGCGTAAAGGGAAGCTGCCTGATTCCCATGCCGGCTGCACAAGCAACGGGCAGCACAAGTTTGGGCGTAACCGCTCCGGCCACTTTGGTAGCCGCTCCTGCCACTTTGGTCACTTCGAAGAAAATGAAAGAGGGCTTAACAATTTCCTAAGCGCGGCGATTTGCACGCTCAGGAAGAAGCGCTTCGCGCCAGTCACTTCAAGGGGCGCTCCAGTCTTACGTCGATACTGCGTCATACCTTCGCTTGACAAAGCAAAAGGGCGAAGTTTGCTTTGAATTTTAGTCGTTGATGGAGCGCCTCGCATTTCCAAGGGTCTTGCGGTGGCTTCTCCCTTCCTCAACAACTTCCGCTCAGAAATAGAACCGCAACGAAAGCTGCAAGTTGCGTTCACCGCTGCCGCTCGAACCGCCGCCTTTGGTCAGCACTTTGCCAAAGGTCTTCAGGTTCGTCGGGTTGAATTGCACGCCGCCGCCGCTCGCTCCGCCCCAGTTGGGATGGTTCCAGACGTTGTACGCTTCGGCGCGGAACTGGAATCCTCTCTTCTCTCCGATGGGAAACGCTTTGAACAAGCCCATGTTCCAGTTCTGAAATCCAGGCTGATAGATCATGTCTCGAACCAGTTGGGTATTAAACGTCCCCTTTGCGGGCTGAGTAAAAATGGGCGAGCCGTCTGGATTCGTCGTAGCGAACCATTGTCCACTGGATCCAAACGTACCGATGATCCTCGGATTCCCATTGACCACCCAATATTGGCCGTTCACTCCACAACCAAAGTTCGAGTCGAGGCCAACGCCTGCGTAGTCATTAGGGCCGGCAACGCTACAGGGCAAGCCCGTTTGGAACTGCGAGATTCCGCTGATCTGCCAGCCGCCCAGCACTCTGCCGGTCAGGCCTGATTGATTACGGAAAAAAGGCAATTCATAAAGATAGTTAACGATCAAGATGTGCCGTGTGTCGAATTCCGACGGTCCCCATAACATGCCGGGGTTGTAGGTGTCTGGAACAACGTCACGCTGATTCGATCCGTTATCCATGCTCTTGGACAGCGTGTAAGACGCCCCGAACTGCAGACCATTGTTAAAACGCCGATTCCAAGAAACCTGCAGCGAATGGTAAATGGAGCTGGCCACATTGTCCGTTTCACGAATCGACCCGAATCCCTTGTAGGGCCGCAAGGCATTGATGTTGACCCCCGGATTCGCCGCAACTACAGCCGTGGTTGGCTGATTGATGTCCGACTCGCGCTGTAAGTGCAGACCACGGCGGCCTACATACCCCACGCTCAGTATGGATTTCCAGAACAACTGCCGTTCCACCGTAAAATTCCAGTCCCACGCTTCCGGGTTTTTGAAAGCTTTGCTTTGCGTGGTGACGACCAGTGGCAAGGGATTCGTCCCATTGCCTCCTGGATTGTCCACATTGCCGAAAGACACGCTGGCATTCGGCTGGAACGGCGGATTTCCACCAAGGAAAATGGAGTCACTGACGCCCAGGCGCGTAAAGAATCGTCCGCCGCCTGCACGTACGACAGTGTCTTTGTTGATTTGATAGGCCACACCCACCCGCGGCTGAATGTCACCCCACTGAATATCCGAGTAATGGTTGGGAACTCCCGGATGGAACAGCGTATTGTACAGAGTCGTGCTGGCTTCCGGCACGCGGCCAATGGCGGAAGCCGGAAAGCCGTTTCCCGGAATAACCATGCCGTTGTAAAGCTGATCAATCGTGGGCGTGCCTGTGATGAGCCCTGTTCCGGGATCCACGGTCACGGCGTTTGCTGGATTGTAGAAAGCCGGGTCAAATACGATCATGTTCGCCCATATGGCGTGATACGGCACGATGACCGAATACCGCGCGCCGTAAGTGATGGTCAGGTTCTGCCGGGCTTTCCAGGTGTCCTGCCCGAAGCCTTCGTACATGTTCCCGCGAAAGACGGTATATGCCCTGTGGCCAATCTCGGAATACGTGTCGAACAAACCAAGCGCCGCATTCGCGACGGCGGCGCCCGACGAGGCCAGCACGTATCCAGGTCTCACGAAATTTCCGCCGTTGTTGCTGAAAAGAAATTGCCCGTTCTGGTTGTTCGTACAGGTTGCGCAAGCCTGCACGTTAATTTCGTCGTTGTCGTTCTCTCCTTGGTACTCGAACTGGGCTCCAAATTTGAAGGTGTGATTGCTCTTGACCCACGTAAAGCTGTCGGACGCATCGATAATCGGCCCCGCCGAATGCGACGGGTACGGGCCACCGCTCAACCCGGAAAAGTTGGACATATTCACGGTCGGGATGCGGTTCGGCAGCAACTTCCCGGTCGGGAAAATATAGGGATAGTTCAGGCCAAAATAGCCTGTACCTTGTACCGCGCCTTTTGTACGGTCCAGAAATCCCGCCGCGTTCACCGGGATATGCACGATGTCCTGGCTGTAGGTCAGCAGAACCTCGTTCACCTTCGTTGGGCCGATCGTCCACACGTGATCAATCGAATTGGTCTGGTTGGGACGATCAAAGTATTTTGGCGTTTCGTTCGTTCCCCCGTCCAGCGGTTGATACTCCCAGAAACTAAAATAAACGCGGCGCAGTCGCAGCCGTTGCTTCTCCGTAAGATTCACGTCAATCGCTATGGTGTCTTTGCGTTGGTATTGCGGGTGCTGCGCGGAGAAAAACCAATTGTTTCCGTTGGGAAGGGGCGTAGCAAGATTGGGCGCAGGATATGCGTTCAAAATGCCGAGACCATTGGAAGTCGCCGTTGACCCTGTCGTGGTGCTGCCAGGCGCGGGAATAATGTTTCCTGAAAATGGCAGACCCGTTTTCGGATCCATAAGTTGCACTGTCTTCCCAAAGAAAAGGTTGGTTGGGTCGAGCAATTCACTAAAGTCTCCGGTTCGCATCTTCAATGTTGGAACTGTCAATGAGTTCGAATCAGTAAAAACGTACCTCACCCATTCCTCACCCCAGTACCAGAAGACCTTGCTCTTGTCGGTGTTGAAATGATTCGGAATGTAAAACGGCCCGCCGATGTTGTATCCAAACTGGTTGTAATGAATCGGCGCGGTGATGTGACTCGTCGCTGGCACGGCATTCCGTTGCCATGGATTGGCGTTAAAAATTGTGTTGCGAACGTATTCATAAGCCGCTCCGTGGAAATCCTGCGAACCGCTTTTCGATGTAATTCGAATCTGCCCCCCGGACGACCGGCCAAATTCCGGAGCATAATTCGCAGTAAGAATCTGAATTTCCTGCGTCGAGTCCACGTCCGCCGCTCCTAGACTCGTGCCGTTGGAGCGCGTCCGCGTCGCCGGGGCGCCATCATACGTAATCAGGTTTTCTGGGTTACGAGATCCATTAATGTTCGATGGGCCTTGGTTGAAGTTGAACGAGAGTGTTGCCAGCGTTCCGCCTCGCATTCCGGGGAGCAAGTTCGCCATCAGGATCGGGTTGCGCCCATTGAGTTCCAGGGCGTCAAGCTGTTCGCGTGTCACCAGCTTCTGCACCGAGGCCGATTCCGTCTGCAGCGTTACTGCCGAGGCAGAGACTTCCACAGTTTGGTTCGCCGCCCCCACCGTCAGCGACGCATCAACCACCAAATCTCCCGTCGGGTCGAGCTTGTTGTCTTTGCTTTCGTATTTCTGGAATCCTTGTGCCTCGACTGTCAACGTATAAAGCCCCGGCGGCACATTGGTGATGACGTAGTAGCCCGACTCATTCGTCGTCGTCTGCCGCTCCACGCCCACGTTGTTTCGAACCGTCACTTTCGCGTTCGGGACCGTCGCCCCCGACGGATCCTTCACGAATCCTGAAATCTTTCCCAGGTCCGACTGCGCCCAACTCCCCGGGGCACACCAGACCACGCAAAGGACTAGCAGGCCCACCAACACCACAACCAACGAAACACGTCCGTTTTGAATCATCACCCCTCCTCAAACGGGCTTTCGCCACGGTGCAACGTCTTTGGTCTTGTACGGAATCGCTTAGACTCGGAGATTGACTCTCGGTAAACGTAAGAAGAAAAAATCACTCGCTTCGGAGGGTCAACTGGGCAGCCACACACGCGCTCCACCCGAGCAAGCCACCAGTCCGCTTCGGGAGTTTGTCGGATGGTCCTGAAAAGTAAATCAGGTAAACACCTGAACATCCATCGGGTGAATTCCCAGATGTCACAAAACTGAGGAAACACAACGACAATTAGAATCTAGTGACTCTCAGCAGACCTGGAAAGTTTTCAACATACTGAACGCAAGGTTGCATCGCACTTGCTAGCTCGCAAAAAAACAACTTGATAGTTCGCCTTGCCCCACGCCGCGTGGCAAGAATCAGTATCGGCATTTTTCCACAAGCCTTTTTCGAGATCGAAGTTTAGGGCACGCTTCATGCCCAAAATGGCACGAATATTGCCCGAGGCGGGGCTAAACAGAAGTAAACGTGAACTGAATCGCTCACCGCTATCGCCGGGCTAAAGGCCACACGCAAAACCAAGCACGGCAGGTGGTGCGACACACCTCTACCCTGCCGCCCTAAAGGGGGGCGCTACATGCAATTCCTCACTTCGTACGCGGCACCGTTAGGTTAGAACGACTTCCCTCGAGCTAGGCCGGCGCTTGCGCTTCCACTCATAGTCCTTGCGCAGCTTTTCCCGGTGCTTCTTCACCTGAGCTTCCAGGTCGCTGAACGCTTTCTTGCAACTCGTGCGTGCCGCAGCGGCTTCGGCCGTCGCGCGCAACGCTCCTGACGGAAGCGAAAGGGTCAGAGCGCAGGAAATGTCCTGCGTGCGCGGGCTTACTGAAAACCCGCCATGCAACTGGATCAAGTCGGGCGAGTAGCTCTTTAACAGCTTCTCCAGTTTGGCAACACGACGTGCAACTTCATCTTCCACCGGCTTGTGCGAATCGACATGCTTGTAATGGATGGAGAGTTTCATGTTTGCACCTGTAGAATTTCTCGGGAAGGGGCAGGCCAACGGGGTTACGCAAGTAGGACCGCATCAAGCACAGCATAGCAGCCTGTCGTGATCGAGGCAACGCCCTGTTCATTTCTTTTTCTATCATTTGACGACGCTGCAGCCGCTTCACTGTCGCGTGAATCCGTGCTCCGTGACCCTTAAGGACGGCCATGGGTGCACTCCTGCCGCAGGCACGCTCCTAAGTAAAGCGGCGTCAAGCCGCTGCACTCCCAAAGCGGACGCCCTTACACCTCTGCCGCGTCAGAGGCGCAGCACCTGGGGCTTCAATCTTCCGAAAAATTCAATTTCGCAATCTTGTCATCTTTCGTTAGCGCAATAGAAATCGTGAGCGTCATCTCCGCATACTTCGCGCGATACCTGTAATTCCTTCTTTCGCCTTCCTCCGTGCGCTCCAACAATTCCAGCGTCTTCAGCTCTCCAAACTCTTTCAACGCCGGCCCCAACTCGTTGATCTCATCCGGGAAAAGCCGCTTCTGCAGCTCTTCCGTGAACTGTTCCGGCTTTGCATTCCCGTCCGCAATTTCGCCCAGCAACGCTCTCACTCGTTGCGTTAGCTGCGGTTCTTTGTCCTCAATCGGTTTTTGCTCTGGCGGTTTAAGCGCGGGATTGTAAATTGACGCCACTCCGGTCACGATCTTTTTCGGATTCGAATGCCCAGAATCCAGGTTGGTCAGAGCCACCACAGTCAGCCGGTCATCCACATACCGCGCGATGTAAGTCGTAAACCCTTGCCACGCTCCGCCGTGCTCGATCACCCGATGCCCGTTTACGTTGTTGATTTCCCATCCAAACCCGTAGTTCGCCTTGTTCGGCTTGCCGTTGTTGAGTTTCTCCACCGTCCACATACGCTCCATGCTTGCTTTCTTCAGCAGCCTCTCCGTGTACAGCGCCGCGTCCCACTTTTGCAAATCTTCCACCGTGAAATACAGTGCGCCGTCCGCCGTCGAATTCAGCGTAGGCGACACCCACTCCTGATTTTTCAGCTCGCCTTTTACCAAGCGGTACCCAGACGCGCGTCTGGGAATAATGTCCGCTTCGCTGATGATTCGTGTTCGCGTCATCTCCAGCGGCTTGAAGACCCGCTCTTGCAGAAAATCCCCATAGAGTTTTCCAGCCACGCGATGAATCAAGATTCCCAAGAGCACATAATTCGTATTCCGGTAAGCCCAATCCTCGCCCGGCTTGAAATCCATCGGCATCTCAGTGATGCGTTTGTAAAGCTCGTCTTCCGTGAAATCCAGTCGTATATAAAACGGTCCGCCGACTTTTGTCCGTGTCCCGGTTTCGTATTCGCTCAACCCCGAGGTATGGCTCAGAAGGTTGTGCACCTTAATGTTGCTCCACGCTTCCGGCGCATCCGGAAAATATTTCTTAATGGGGTCGTCCAAGCTCACTTTGCCTTCTTCCACCAGCATCATCACTGCGGTTGCTGTGAATTGCTTGCCCATGGAACCCGACTGAAAAATCGTGTCCGGCGTCACCGCGGCATTCCATTCCACGTCCGCCAGTCCGTAGCCTTTTGCCTTTGTCAACTGTCCATCCCGATACACGCCCAGCGCCGCTCCTGGAATATGCTGTCTTTGCAGCTCGCTTTGGACAAACGCGTCCACCTTCCCATCCATCTCGTCCGCCGACGAGTTGCTTCCTGCAACGGTCACAACGGCACCCAATACGCAAGCCAGAGTGATCAGAGTTTTCTTCACGTCTCCTCCAAATCGATAAGTCTTGCCAACGAACTATTCCTGCGGCCTTGCGTCGCGTTGACCGTCACCCCACATCGCCCAAGGAATCGTCAGCCACAGCGCCAACGCGCTTAGCGCCACGACACGAACGTTGGGAGGCGGCGGCCCAAACAAGGAAGCGGCATACACTGTGGCCAGAAAAAGTACAAAAGCCCAGAACCCATAGCTCAAGCGGCCTTTCGAACGCGTCGCTCTCAAATAAATAAGCAAGCTGATTGTGAACAGTCCAAATTCGACGACCAAAGTCAGCGGAAGCGAATTCCACATTCCCAGCCCAACTTTGGGGCCTCCTGGATAGAGCGGCATGTCCGGCCGGTGGGCAATATAATCCAGTACCCAATGTGTCGCTACCAGCGCGCCAACAATCAGCGCAGTACGCGAATCGCGTCGCCAAAGAAAATAAGCCGCGCCGAGCAGCAAGCCCCATACCAACTGCAGCAGCAGGCTATGCGAAAAGGGATAGGAGATGAAATCGAGCGGAGTAACTCGCGTTATGCCCGGCACAATTCGCACTTGCTCGAAGCCGAGGAGGAGCAGCGCTGGCCACAAACAATCAGCAAACTGCGCGGAAAATACTAGCGTGCCTAACGACGCCTTTGGCGCAATCTTCTTCGCGGCCATGGCCAGAGCAAAATGCCCCAGGAACATAGCTCCGCACTATGACCATCGCCTCTCTTGCTGTCAATATCTGCCCGCCGTTTGTAGGGCTTATTTCTGCGAGGAGTTATCACACGCTTGATGGAAGTTGCTCTGCTGCATTTCGGGCCTAAAAAGAGGCTGCATGTCGCTGGAGCGAAAACCAGCCTACCCTTCCGCGAAACTGCTTTGAATTGAATTGTCAGTTGATACGAAGCGAGAATGCGGGGCGGTCCACCTGTTCTGGATGCTTGCCCTTGAGGGTATCGTGGATCTGCCGCAGCAACGCGTCGCGCGAGAACGGTTTCTGCAAAAAGGATGCGCCTTCCAAAACATTCGTCCCCTCGCTGAACTCTTCCGTGTACCCCGACATGTAAACCACTTTCAGCTCTGGCAGCTGCCGCTTCAGCCGCTTCGCCAGTTCCGGTCCACGCATGCGCGGCATCACCACGTCCGTAACCAGAACGTCGATTTCGTCTGCGAATTTATGTCCCACAGCCAGGCCTTCTTCGCCGTCGGCTGCGGTCAGCACCTCATAGCCAGCCGCTTTTAGAAACTCGCACGTCAGCGTTCGCACATCCGCTTCATCTTCAACCAACAGCACGGTTCCGCACCCACGGCGCAGCTTGGCAGCGCGCTCTTCTGCCGGCGCGTCTTCCACTTTCTCCGGCACTTGCGGCAAGTAAATCTCGAATCGTGCCCCGGCCCCCGGCGCGGAATCCACAAAGATGTAACCCGAACTCTGTTTCACCACACCGTACACAGTTGCTAGACCGAGCCCCGTTCCTTTACCGGGTTCCTTAGTTGTAAAGAACGGTTCAAAAATCCGCGCCTTGGTGCCTGCGTCCATGCCGTGCCCGGTGTCGCTTACCGCAAGCATGACGTAATCCCCGGGTGCGAGAGGCGCGCGCGATTGCGCATACAGCGTATCCACGTGTACATTCTCTGTCTCTACCGTCAGCGTTCCGCCTTTCGGCATGGCATCCGAAGCGTTCACGATCAAGTTCAAAAGCACCTGTTCCATCTGTCCGGGGTCCGCTTGCACTCGCCCGAGCGGTTCGCCGAGCTGCACCTTATACTCGATATCTTCGCGCAGCAACCGCTGCAACAATCTTCCCATCTCCTCGATCAATTCGTTCAGGTCCAGAATTTTGGGCTGCAGCATCTGCCTGCGGCTGAAAGCCAGCAATTGCCGCGTTAACATCGCCGCGCGGTCCGCCACCCTTCGAATCTGCTCGCAATTCCCGCGCACGGCATCCGTCGGCTTGATGCGCTCCAGTGCCAAGTCGCTGTTCCCCTTAATTACCGTCAGCAAATTGTTGAAGTCGTGCGCCACGCCGCCCGCCAGCCGCCCCAGCGCATCCATTTTTTGCGCTTGCCGGAGCTGTTCTTCAAGTTGTTCCCGCTGCTCTTGGTTGCGCTCCAGAGTGTTGCGCATACTTTCGAACGCTCGCGTCACGCGCGCCACTTCGTCTCCACCATCCGCGGTTAGCGGATAGCTGAAGTTGCCTTCTTCCAGCGCCCGCGCACCTTCCACCAACGATCCCAGCGGCTTCGTGAACGTATCCGAAATCACATAAACCAGCATCACTCCCGCCAGCACGACGATCAGTCCGAGGCCGAGCAGCAAATGATTCAGCCGCCCGACTGACGCCAGTGCCTCTTCATCGGATTTCAAGACGATAAAACTCAAGCTCGGATGCGAGCCAGGCAGTACGTCCAGCGAACTGGTATAAAAATGTCTTGTGCCAAGTTGCGCCTCCTGTAGTCTGTCTTCGCTCTTGAGCTGCTGGGCGATTTGCTGCTCGTCCACCGCGACCAGAGAACTCACCAAAAGGTTATCGCCATATCGAAACATCACTTCACTCGCCAAAATCCTCCCCAAATCCTTTGCTCTTGCGGGATCAATCTCGCGGCCCACAATCACTTTGCCCATTGGCACGCTGTTGATCGGAGGGTCCTTGAAGAATCGCTTCACCACTACCTGATAAATCCGCTTCCCATTCACCCACCAATCCTGGCGGCCGTCGCTGCGTACCAGCGCCTTGAGGCTCTCGTTCGAAACGTCCGCGGGAAAATCCGAAATTCTGCTTTGCAGTGCCGTAATTTTTCCTTTGCTATCCACCAGCGCGAACAGGTCGCATTCTTCCGACTGCCACGGATCGTGGCTCACGTCGCCGATTACCGACGGGTCGCCGTTTCTCATGTATGCCAGCGTGGCCAACAGCTCTGCCTTGCGGCTCAAGACCAGCCGTCTCTGCTGCTCCATGACTTGGAATGTAAGGATGGAATTGCGCGCGTCTGCTTCCACTTGCCGCTGGGCTTGACCCTGCATCGATTGGCGTACTGCCAGCAGCGTGCCGCCGGTCATTGTGGCAATGACCATTACGAGCGATAGCAAGAACTTACTGCGCAGTTTCATTTTCCCCGCGAACCTTTCTACTCGTTCGGCGGATTTCCGAAACAGACTTGCTCTTGCCTGTTTTCTGGCGCGCTCGCGGCGCTCAGGGACATGCGCTTCGTGCCCAGGGAGATCTTTTTCCTCGGGTGTTCGCATGAGAAGGCGTGGGGCTTCTAGGTTCGTTTTCGGCACAGTTAGACGGAATAGAACCCTAGTACCATCCACCTAGTACCTGTGTACAGCTTGCCCTTCTCCGATCTGCATCCCTTCTCTTTTTCTTCTTTCTCCTTTTCAAGCTAATCAGTGTTCTCTTTTCTCCGTATGTCTGTGGCCTCTGACTTCCTTACCTCGTTTACCTCCTTTCCCACGGCCGCACCGTTGGAACCCATCGCGGCACGTTCCGGCAATACTCCTCATACTCTGCGCCAAACATCTTGCGTAGCGTCGGCTCCTCGTACGCGATCACAAACAAGTGCACTCCCAGCACGACCAGGCACGCCACCGCGATCATCCAAAAGTCCGCTCGCCCAAACACCACCCACAGCCCAGTCCATCCCGTGAGGAATCCTACGTACATAGGATTCCGTACGTAGCGGTAGAAGCCGACCACGACCAATCGCTTAGGAGGAGCGATCGGCGCTGGCGTTCCGTGCCCCGTTCGCCCGAAATCCCACACGCACCGCAACGCGACTGCAAATCCCAGCACAGACGGCACGACGGCGAACCATCGCCATCGCCCTGCGCCCGTAGTGTCCACGTGAAAGCCAAGCCATCTTGGTAGCAACCAGAACCACAGCGCAAAAAACGCTGCTCCTACCAACAGTGACGCCATCCCCGTCGCCCAATTCCCATCGCTCTCTGTATGTCCCGCTATCGCAGTTCGAGCGCTCGTCATAAATCACCCCTTTCTGCCCGAATTTCAAATTTCCATTTTCGAGTTTCCAATGCCTTGGCCTTCTTACCTAAACAAACGACTCTTCTCCTTTTTCGGTTACAAGGTTTCTCCGACGTGGGCACGATATGTCGTTAGCCTGCCAAATCGTCAGTTTCTTTCATCCATTTCATTCGCGTCAGAATTTTCTCAGAGTGGCGTTTTGCTTTTTCTCAGTGCAAAATGAAAGCAGAATGTACGCGACTTTCAGCGCAAAAAAGGCCCGCCTATGACAAGCGCAAAAGACTTACTCGTTCTAGCGACCGCCTCGCTCGCGCTCACCTTCTGCGCAACCTACGCCGCGCAAAAGCAGGCAGCGCCGAGCTTACCTTACACTGCTGTCCACGACCCGCAATTTATCCCCGCCTCTTCAGCCAACTTTTTGCATGATCCCGACCGCGTCATTGGCCTCCTGGCGGGTACCGTCGCCAAAGCCTACCCCGCCGCCATTCTTTCTCAGCACGGTCTGGTCGAAGATCAATCTCCTTCCGGTCCCATCGCCATAACCTGGTGAAGTTACTGCAACACGGCCCTCGTGTTCAGGGCCGTCTCCAAGGGACGCGAGCTTCACATGGACAATGCCGGCGTCGTCGGTGGCAACGAAGTCTTCCAGGACCGCGAAACCGGTAGCCGATGGCAACAATCAAGCTTGCAAGCGATTTCCGGGCCGCTTAAAGGCGAGCATCTTGAGCTGTATCCGTTTCTTCTTACAGATTGGAAGGAATGGCGCCGCCTGCATCCCGACACTCTAGTGCTGAAGCCTCTGCAGGGCTATGCTGACCGCATCCCCGAGAAGAATGAAATGATTCGACGCGGTCTTTCCTGCGAAGGTTCCGCGCCTCCCGGTGTTCTTCGCGTGGACGACCGCCTCAAGCCGCGCACCATGATTCTTGGTCTCGACGTCGGCGCCTCCAGTGAAGCATTTCCGCTTTCTGTCCTTCGCGAAGCGCGTGTCATCCACGACGATCTGGGCGGGCAGCCGATTCTCATCGTCCATCAGCCTGCGTCGGACACCACCACGGCCTTTATTGCACGCGCGAAAGGGAAGACGCTGCAGTTCCGCGCTGCCAACGCCGACGCTACCAAACTCACCGATAAGGAAACCGGCTCACGTTGGGACGCTTACGGAAAGTGCCTTTCCGGCCCGTTGAAGGGTTCACAACTCGAATCGCTCATCCTGGAGCCCGAGTATTGGTTTGCCTGGTCGGAGTTTCACCCCGACACGAAAATCTATTCCGCGTCCAAACATTAAGCCGCTATTCACCTGGGCACTTGCCTTTTGAAATTTTCTCCAGATTCCTCGTCGCGGTGCTCCTCGGAATGACACAGACTCAAGCCATTCAGCGTAGCCAGCGGTTTACGCCGGCCCCGGCATCGTCAGCTGTGCGCCCTTTTTCGCGAAAATCAGCGCCAGAAGCTTTGCCGGCTGTGTTTCGCTTGCGTTGCGTGACACTTCGTGCGTGCTCCCTGGCGGCTCGTAGAACATTTCTCCCGTCTTGTACGTTCGCTCTTCCTGCCCGGAAATCCTGGTGACCACGTTTCCTTCCAGCACATACGCCAGCACGAAGCCGGCATGGTGATGCACTTGGCCCACTCTCCCCGGCGAGTAGTCCACGGTGCTGACCGTCACCTCCCAATCATCCATGGTGAGATTCGGCAAGTCGTGCTTGAACACGAGGTCCGCTCCGGCTCGCGCAGCGCCTTGCGCAGCCGAAACCCCTGACCGCATCTCTCGCGGCTCCGTCGGAGCCGCAGATGTGCTCCCCAGCTGAGCTTCGGGTGCCGCTCCGAGTTTCGGTGTAGACGTTCGACGCGCTACTCCGGCTCGCGCCTGAACTTCGGCCGCGCCCAATTCGCACAGCAAAGCAATTGCCCCTGCAAACGTATCTCTTCGTGTGATGTTCATAGTGGCCCGATTATACTCTTCCAGCAATTTCCAATTTCAGTTTTCGCCTCTTCCTTCCTCGAACCTGGGCATCAGGTCCCGCCCGGTTTGCATCTAACTAAATGGGAGGTGCGTATGAAGGGTGAACGGGCCTCCCTGGAGCCTGTCGAAGGAACTTCCCACAAAGCGCCGGCTGGTGGGCGCGCGGTTCGGGGAGAATATAAAGGGCGCCGGTTATTTCGGCAAACGTGCCCGTGAGAT
>JAWOLO010000239.1:0-4158 GCA_033853375.1 Terriglobia bacterium | reverse complement strand
ACCCGCCGCCCTCCGGGGCTAAAGAAAAGAACAAAAGTGAAAACGAGCAGCCAGCGGGAACGGTCGGAAAGAGCAAGCTTGAAAAAGAAACCGGAACCGTAAACGACCGCATCTTCGAAGTGATTCCAAATTACGGAACGGTCGAGAACGCGAACGCACTTCCGCCCCTCACTACTGGTCAGAAGTTTCGGATTGCGACCGCAAGTGTGTTCGATTGGGGCGCTTATCCCTTCAATGGCACGCTTTCCGCGATCGCACAAGCAAGGAATGATCCAAAGGAGTGGGGACAGGGCTGGGATGCTTACGGGAAACGCTTCGGAGCAAATTTCGCGGACAACAGCATTGGCACGTACATGACGGTAGCAGTTTTTCCGACGTTATTCCGCGAAGATCCGAGGTACTACCAGTTGGGAAGAGGAGGATTCCGCCGTAGGGCCTACCACGCAGTGAACCGCCTATTTGTCACGCGCACGGACTCGGGACACGAACGATTCAATTACTCGGAGTCGGTCGGCAATGCAGTGGCGGCAGCGATTTCAAACATTTACCACGTGCCCTCGGATAGAACGGCGTCGCGGAATGCGACGACCTTTGCTTTTCTGATTGTTTATGACGGGTTGTCCAATGGATTGAAGGAATTTTGGCCAGACATTCGGCGCAAAGTATTCCACAAGAATAATCCCTGATTCGCAAAGAAGCGCTGCGCATTTCAAGGGTACTTTGGTGGCGCTAAGACTCGCACTGCGTTAGGTACGACTTCAATTTCAACCGGCGTGGGCCCGAAAATTTCGCCATCACCATGGAACAGAGCGGGCCTGTCCGTGCGCAATTTCGCACTTTGCACGTTCCATCGTTTTACCCTGGAAGTGCGCAGTTCTCCGCTCCACATCAGCCGTGGGAGGATCCTGAGCACCTCCAGGAGGCTCAAATCTTCCACGAGAACGACTTGAAGCGATCCATCATCGACCCGAGCGTCGGGCGCAAGCCGCAATCCACTGCCATAAGTGGGCGTGTTCAATATACAGGCCAGAAGAGAGACGGCTTCTACGGGAGGAACGTCCGCGCTGGGAAATTCGAGGCGGACCTTAAGTGGCTGGTATTCTGACAAGGCGCGAAGCGCCGAGGCAATGTATCTAAATCGCCCAGGAAGACGACGGTAAGACCCACTCGCGTATCGCGCCGCCTCGGCATCCAACCCAACGCCCCCGCCACCTACGTAGAATCGCGTTCGGCCGTCCGCCGCATGCACCCTGACCAGATCCACGGACCTCGGTTTACCCTGTAGGATTGCCTTTGCTGCGGCAAGAGGGTTATTGGGGAGCCCGAGAGCAGCCGCAAAATCATTTCCGCCGCCGGTAGGAAGGATTCCGATGACGGCGTCGCCCCCGAATGCGCCGTTCGCCAGAGCTTGAAAGGTTCCGTCGCCGCCCATCGCAAGAAGCAGCTGGTGTTCGTGACGAAGAGCTTTGCGGGCGGCCGACTCAAGCTCTTTGGCGCTGCGGGTTTCAACAAATTGGGTTGAGACATTGTGGGATTGAAACAAATTGCGCAAGAGAGGCAAATAAGCGCGCGCCCGGCCACGGCCGGCTGCGAGATTCACAAATACCAAGGCTGAAGAATCGCTGGAAGCCCAGGGCGATTTCGCGCAAGCGGTCATGATTCACAAACAAATCGCGGCCATAGACACTAACACATGGAAACAAATGCGGGAGGTTGGAATCAAAAAGTCTGGTGCCGGCGGGGGGAATCGAACCCACGGCCTAGGGATTATGAGACCCTCGCTCTGCCACTGAGCTACGCCGGCATAAGGCAATAGTAATACCTAATGTAGGGAGTCTGCTGGAGGAGTGTCAAGGCATTCATCATAATTCATGTGCAGTTGCGTCTGAGGTGCGAAAGCAGCGTTCTAAGCGTTCTGCGCATCTAGGAAAACATTGAAAACGGGCCATGCTAAGGGAAGCGCTTCCTAAAGAATATGGCCAGAGGGAGAGCCATGGCTATCTTAAGGCAGGAAGCAAGTACTAAATTATTTGGTACTGGTGTACTGTTGCTCTTGGCAGTTGCCAAAATTATGCTGCGCGTGATCGGGCCCCTGCCGAAGCCTCGCGATAGGCGAAAGCCTAGCAAAAGGGCGAGGGGGGCTAGGGTGTACCGATACAATACAGGCTCAGAGTCTGAGCTACTTGACATTGGTGCGCTAAGAGTTACGATGCCACCGGGGTTGTTTTCTACCTCGGAGGCACATCATGTCACGCAGACTCGCGGTACTATTCCTGGCCATGCTCGTTTTGGTTGGGGCAATGAGCTTGAAGACGGTAGTCGCCACCCACAGTGACGGCTCCGTGATTATGGCGAACGGAGGAGCACCACAGCCTCCGAATCCCTGGGCAAACGGAGGAGCACCTCAACCTCCGAATCCTTGGGCAAACGGAGGAGCGCCGCAGCCTCCGAACCCCTGGAAGTAAGTCACCCGCGCTCGGAGCGAGGACTTACATCAACGGTTTGACCAGGGGCGCAAATGAACTGAGGATAGCGTGCTTGGTCCCGTTGACTATCTCATTTGGATAATTTGTACGCTCCTTGAAGCAGCCGTGGTAGTGTGCGCGATCAAGGGCAATTGCTTCCGCCGCTACATTTTCTTAAATCTTTACATGTCCCTGTCGTTTCTGGTGAGCGTAGGCCGCTACCAGATTCTGGCTCACGCGGGGATCAAGTCGCATCAATACGCGTATTTCTATTTTTATACCGATGCGCTGCTCACCATTGGCCTTTATTTCGCGCTCCTGAACCTTTACAGCCTTGTGTTTGATGAGATGAAGGTGGAGGGCTACCTTCGCCTCGGCGCTGTTTTACTGCTCGCTGGCACTGCATGGTTCTCTTACGCCGTCGTTCAACAGACTTCTGATAGGATCCTGTCGCCGCACTTCGCCTATGAGCTCTCGCAGAACCTTTATTTTGTCGGTCTTTTGCTGACCTATGTTCTTTGGGGCGCCGTTCTCAAACTTCGAGAGACCCGAGCCCGCCTGATTCAGCTTGTCTTGTCGCTGGGCGTTTATTTCAGCGCGTTTGCGGCAAATTATGCCATGCAAAATCTTTATCCGAACGTGACCCAGTTGCATTATGTGACGCCCTTACTGGGATGCGTCTTGCCCGCGGCGTGGGCATATTCTTATCTGCGTGTGAGTGAAGAGCAGAGGCTGGCGCCTGCTCGTCTTGCGGCGGTGCCGCGATGATGGCCGCCTTCATTTTCGTTGTGTCAGCGGTGATTTTCCTGCAATTCTTTGTGTTCTATTGCCGGTCACTGATCGCTGTATCTTCCAAGCAACCCCTGTCTCCCGAAGTGCAGGAAGTCACCGGAATACAAAGAACCCCATCTGGCGACGATTTCAACCGGGTCATGCAGCTCTTGCACTTGTGCCCTGAACGGCCAGAGGATCGCAAAGGAATCCAAGCCATTGGCGCTTATTTCCGTTTGCTGAGTTTTGTGGGCGCGACCGTCGCGCGCTTGATTCCTTCCATGAAGTCGTGGACGGAGTCTGAGCGGGGGCACTGTACTTATTTCGCGGCCATCGCCCTAGAGCGGCGCATCTCCTTCAGCCGCGACATGTTGGCGCAGCAAATGGACTCCTGAAGATCCTCTCTAGTTTCTTCCCTGATACCTTTTTCGCGACAGCTGTTCTCGATTTACTGCTTGACATTTCACAGGCGTGGTATCCTTGCTACGCTCTCTCCTCACCGGAGCGGAAGCGTCCGCAGCGCAAAACTCACGGTGACAAAAATATGCTCGCAGTGTGGCGCGGTATTGCCAGCAGGGGTACGCGCCTGTCAGTTCTGTGATTCATCTTTTTCCACAGGCTTTTCTGCCATAGAGGAATCTGTAGAGATCCCTTCACGAAACGCAGAAGTTCAAAAGCTCACTGGGGAAATTTCTGAATCCGGGATTGCCTCTGTTGGCGGGGCAACAGAGGATGGCTCATGGCGGGGAGAATTAGCTGAACGCCTGAAAGCTTACCGCACGCGCAGACGCAACGTATCCGGCAGCGACCTGCAATCCCAGTTTTCTTTTGAGGAATCACCCGCCGAGCGCGGAACCGAAGGTTCCATTGCCATCGAGGAGGCGGCAGATCCTAAACAAGAAGAATTCTCTTTCACTCTCGC
>JAWOLO010000238.1:0-17137 GCA_033853375.1 Terriglobia bacterium | reverse complement strand
TGGATGATCGAAAGGCATGATGCGAGAGCGGGATCCGGCCAACGAGATATTTGGGGAGCTTTGGCTCCCGCACAGTGCAAACGGCGCATTCGGTCGCGAACCGAATGCTCCCCCGGCAGACTTGAGTGTCCCGGAATCGAGCCAGGGGAATCAATGATTTTGCGTCAGGTCGTTTCAAGCCAGTTCGGGAACCGAAACTTGCTCAACTTCGGCAACAAAATGGTTGTCTTGGACCGAAAACCGCGATTTGGACCCCGCAAGAAATGGCAGCATGTCTATGGTGGGATGGTGGTTGCTCGACGGTAGAGCATCCGGCTGGGCACCGAAAGGTCATAGCGCGAATTTACTTGATGTAATAAAATGGAAATGAATGAAAATAAAGGCCCTGTCAGTTCCCCGGTAGCTCAACGGTAGAGCATTCGGCTGTTAACAGAGAACCTTAAATCCAGTAACTCGTTTCTCTGGCGGCAGTTAACAGCTTCCGGACCATCCCCAAATACCTTTTTCTTGTCCCCCTGATGTCCCCCACGCTGCTTGCGGTCCACACTACACATGATGAACGCAAGCAGTCTTCTAAAGAGTTCATAATTTAGGGTAGTAAGCCGAGGCGGCTGACCAGATCGGTGTACCTCGGGTCCGAGTGTAGGAAGTCAAACTCAGGAGCACTCTTTAGCGAATAAAGTAGATTACCATCGCGGTCACGCTCGGATTGTTCTAACCATCGCAGCACCTTGTCCCTATCTTCGAAAGTTCCATACTGAAACGCGATGAATAGCGCATCACCACCCACGGATCCTCCTGGAGCCGCGTAACTAGGTTTGTAGTTCTTCTCCATAAGTTGCGCAGCCTTGATTCGCGCAGCGCGAAGCCCTGACTTCGCGTATATTGCTGCAACCTCCTCTTGCTCTTGGTTGCCCAGCCTCTCTGGGGAGTGTGACAGATTTGCCTCTTCCCGTTGCTCAGCGAGGGCCTCTTGAGCTCTCCCCTCTAGCCAATAGATGCGAGCAAGCAACGAATGGGGAACTGGCGATAGGGGGCTTATGTCGACTGCCTTTTCGAGCTGCCCTATGGCCGCGTCGTATTGGCGCAAACCAATTAAGATAGCTCCACGCATAACGTTGATTGGAAGTGAGAATGGGTCCAGTTCCCGAGCTCGATTGTTCTCCGAGAGTGCATCTGCCGGACGACCGCGACCGAGCAAATAGCCGCCATAAATGTGATGGGCTATTGCAAGGTTTGGGTTCAATTCGAGGGCACGCTTCAGTTCGGGCTCCGCATCGGCAACTCTATACTGGAGGAGAATGGCCGTTCCGAGCGAGAAGTGTCCCTCCGCTAAATCTGGTTGCAGAGAGAGGGCCTTTCGAGCGTACTCCTCGGCGAGTGGAAGATCCGTCTTTGCTCCCCAAACTAGGGAGTGGCAATCGGCCAATCCGGAATAGGCGGGCGCAAAGTCCGGATCTTCTCGCAGAGCCTCCTGGAAGTAGCGCACCGCCCTGACAATGGCTTCTGCATTTCTCTGGTTCAGGAGATAGCGACCCCGGAGGTAAGCATCGTACGCTTGGGGAGTCGTTTTTCGATCAACAGTGAGCCGGGCCTGCTCCTGCGGTGTAAGCTTGACGCGGATTTCCTCAGCGATATCGCGTGCCAATTCATCCTGCATAGCCATGATATCACCTGAATCTCTTTCGTAGCTCCTGGCCCACAGATGCCGGTCAGTCTTTGCCTCAACCAACTGGGCTGTGATGCGCACGCGGTCGCCCAGGCGCTGCACCGTTCCCTCGACAATCCCGTCCACGTGTAGCTCGCGCGCAATCTCCGGTAGAGTCTTATCAGATTTCTTGTAATGCATGACGGAGGTGCGCGAGATGACCTTCAGAGAACCAATCTCCGCGAGATCCGTGATCAGCGCGTCCGTCATTCCGTCGGAGAAATACTCTTGGTCAGCGTCGCCCGAAAGATTGGCAAGGGGCAGCACCGCCAGCGATCCGATTCGGGGAGGGCCTAATGCCCCTAAGAGGCGACTGCGCAAGCCACGAACATTGAGTCCGAAAAGAGCACTTGCCAGCAGCACGATGATGAGGGCAGCTGCACCGAGGCGCCATGGCCGAAGCCATGACTTGCCTCCAGAGCCACTTGCGACCATCTCCAGATCAACGGCCAGTTCCCGTGCAGACTGATAGCGGTCGCCCGGATTTTTTTCCAGACATTTCAGTGTGATTTCTTGGAGCTGATTGGAAACGCCAGGGCGGAAATGTCCCGGCCGCAGTGGTACCTGGTGAAGGATGTCGTCGGTCAGATGCGTGGCCAGGTCTTCCCGAAAGGGCCGCTTGCCGGCGGCCATTTCGTACAGAACCATACCCAAAGCGTAGATATCCGTGCGGGCATCCACTTCCCGGCCGAGTATTTGCTCCGGCGCCATGTAGGGCAGAGTCCCCACCGGGCCGCGTGTTTGCACAAGGTCTTCAAGCGTTGACTCCGTGCTCAGTGGGTTCAGCAACTTAGCCAGACCGAAATCGAGCACTTTTGCCTGACCACGCTCGGTCACGAAGATGTTTGCCGGCTTGATATCACGATGGACGATTCCTTTGGCGTGAGCTGCTTGCAAGGCGTCGGCAATTTCCATTCCCAGTTTTGCAGTCTGTTCGGCCTCCATGGGCGCCGCCGCAATCCGATGTTTGAGCGTCTGGCCTTCCATGAGCTCCATGACGATGAACTGGCGTCCTTCGTGCTCGTCGATATCGTGGATCGTGCAGATGTGCGGATGATTCAAGGCTGATGCGGCGCGAGCTTCTCGCTTGAAACGTTCCATGGCCATGGTGTCGGCAAGGACTACCTCCGGCAGGAATTTCAGGGCTACCAGGCGGCCGAGTCTGGTATCTTCCGCTTTATAAACAATCCCCATTCCTCCGCCGCCCAGTTTTTCGAGAATTCGGTAGTGCGAAATCGTGCGACCCAATAAGCGCTCGTCGTCCAAGGTTGATGTACTTTGTTGAGCCTGACCTTCAGCCAGCACCCTGGCCATCGCCTCGAGCGCTGGAACCTCCATGAATCGTTCTGCATTCCCATGACAAGCAAGCAGCGATTCCACCTCGACGCGCAGCTCTTCGTCGCCAGCGCAGGAATCTTCAAGAAAGCTGCTGCGTCGGCTCTCCTCGACCGCGAGCGCCGCGTGGTACAGGTGCTCGATCCTTTGCCAGCGTTTAGCTTCCATCGTGCTTCTCTCTGCTTAGTTCACGCAGGAGCCAAGTCTTCGCAAGCCTCCAGTCGCGATGCACCGTCTCGACGGAGACTCGTAACACTTCGGCTGTTTCCTCTACGCTGAGTCCACCGAAGAAGCGCATTTCCACGACGCGGCTCTTTCGTTCGTCGAAGACAGCCAGGGCTTTCAGTGCATCGTCCAGGGCTACGATTTCGGCAGGTGCCCCCTCACCTGCGAATAGAGCTTCGTCGAATGGAACGCGCGGTGCGTTGCCTCCTCTCTTTAGATAGCGACGAGAGCGAGCGAAGTCTGTAAGGATGCGTCTCATCATCTGCGCGCAGACAGCGAAAAAGTGAGCACGGTTCTGCCAGCTTACCTCGCTGACTTTCACGAGACGAATGTAAACCTCATTGACGAGGGCTGTGGTTTGCAGCGTGTGGCCTGTCCGCTCTCGGGCCATGTAGCGGTGCGCCGTGCGGCGCAACTCTTCATAAACGAGCGGAGTCAGCTTTTCCAGGGCAGCCTCGTCCCCAGCGCTCCAAGCCTGGAGCAATGCAGTGACTTCGTAGCTGGAGGGCACTGACATGCAACCCTCTGGCTGTTTTGGCTTTACCCAGGGTTTCCGCTGAGGGTAGCACACCCGCCAGGAATTTCCACGTTCGACTCCGGCCAATTGCAGTTTTCGGAGTTGGTCCTCGCTTAACCAGACAGAACAGACCGGTCCGAAAGGTCCCGAAATCTGGATGAAAGTGAGCTCCACGATGAAAGCGTATCTAAGCCGAACGTTAGGGGTAGCGCTATCTGGGCTGATCGCTATGGGCAAAGATGCAGATCCAGCCGCTCAAGAGGTCATTCAGGTTAAAGTCTTGACACAGCAGGAAATGACCTGCCAAGGTGCCACACCGAGAGAAGAAGCGCTGATACGAAGCCAGATTCAGATCATGAATCCTGAGGTTCTTCCGCTCCGTATCATCTTTGTTCCGCACTGGAAGTACGTCGACAACAGTCGAATCTTTCACCTGCATGTTCCCGCAGGCTACACCAGCACCATGTTCACGCACCTGCCCAGCCGAACCGTGTTTGTCGATGCTGATCGCTATGTATCCGACGATTCGCTCGGATACTGGATGGCTCACGAGCTGGGACATCTGGCGACGAACAGCTCTAGAGAGCAGGATGCTGAGAAAGCTGCCCGCGATTACCGGAAGCGTCTGAGGGCTGCCCGGCATGTCTTATTCATGACAGTTTTGGAAGATGGTTCCCGCTCGACACCAATGAGAACTCTCAGCGAGCGGCACCCTTCAGTGAACCAATTCAGTTCTGATTGGGGCCGCCGTTGAGGAGATTTGCCTGGTCTTACGGCTTCTAGGCAAGCAAGGTTCTTGGGAGGAACAGCATGACTAAACATCCTAGGATTTTCCGCCCTGTAGTTTTTGCAGCGATCCTAACGGGCATCGCGTTAGCGGCTTTCCTGATTTCGCCAGGAAGCCTGCCAAGCACGAGCGCGTTCGCCCAATCTATGAGCGCCGAACCACATTGTGTCGCAGTCGGGGGCACAGTCATGACCAATCTTGGAGTCGTCGGTCAGTCCACGACCCTCGGCATCATAGACGGAGACCTGAAAGGGGCGGTTGCGGCGACGATCCTTAATGTCGCGCCCGGTTCCGGGGGCACAACGATTTTTACCGTTCAACACCATTTCGTTACTCTAACCGGCGACACCATCTTTTCGGATCCCGCAACCGCAACCACCAAAGAGGTCGTCCCAGGTTTAGGGTTGTACGCGGTTATCAGCTATCCCTTGCACATTAAGGGCGGTACCGGTAAATTCGCCGGCGCTACAGGCGACTTAACCAGCATCGGCGAGGTCGACATCAACGCGGGCCACACCGTTTTCCGATGCGGCGGCCAAGTCTGCTTCGCTACTCCCGCGGACCAGTAAGCGCTCGCTCCGCCGATTCAGAAAGGAGAACTCACGTGCCCGAACAGGAGAATCGTCGAATCACAGAAGAAGCACTCGCGGCTATCAACGCGCACGATCCCGATCGCTACCTGGAATATCTGGACGATTCCTATGTCTGGGAGAACGACGTGTTCCCCGAGCCGGTTCAGGGGCGTGAAGCGGCTCGGCAAGTCCTCGCTGCTTATTTTGCCGCCATTCCAGATGTTAACTTTTCGGCAAGAACGCGGCAAAAGGTTAGTGATTCTACGGGCCATTCTTCTAGGCGGAAAAACCGCAGTGTTGCGCGAGACAAATGTCGCAAATCCGAGAGGCACTGGCTGCGCGCCACGAGTTAGGCATTCCTGCTTATCGATGGCTTGGCCATCTATCGCCAACTCCTGGGCGACGAACATCCCAGGGTCGCTCACGCCTGGGTTCATCTTGGCACCCTTCATTATCTGCAGGGCAAATATCCTGAAGCGGAACAAGACGCCGCCACCGCCGCAAAAATCTACGAAATTAAGCTGCCGAAGGGACACGGCGCGGTCACTTCGGCCTATACCCCGCAGGGTCTAATTCTGAACAAGACCGGCCGCTCAACGGAAGCCGAGCGCGTCTTGCGCGACGCGCTTGCAACCCGCCTCCGCGTACTTCCGAAGGGCCACTATCTCATTGCCGCTACGCAGGGGCCTTAGGTGAATGCCTGACCACTCAGGAAGCCGCGCGTCGCCTGGCGTTCCTCTATCAGGCCTGGGGCAAACCAGGGCAAGCCGCATACTATCAACTAGGCAATCCCTGAAAAAGCACGATGCACTTTGCTTCTGACCACACTTTGATTCCAACAACTGCGTCAACGCCTCAACGAGAGCATTGGAAGCAAAGAAGGCACTGGTAACGGAGAAAGTGGGTTCCGGTTCCTACATAATTCAGGTGGACGAAAAACGCGCTTTCTGTAGAAGTACCCCAGGTATAGAAGCGACATGGAAGGAAATTGTATCGGTGGGGTCGCATTAAATCTTGTCCCCCCTGTCCCCAAGCCCTGCTTTAGAAACGCCGTGCAACGCCTGCGTGAGCTTGCGGGCCTTTCGCAGATCGCGCATGCTCATTTCCTCTTGTAAAACGCCATGGTGGAACGCGATCAAAGGCAACCGAAAGGAGCCGCACTAGCGGGCATGCTCCTGACTGTGGCAAAGGCGGCTATGCATTATGACGATGATCACACAGGAAGACTTCGAGGCTTATTTGAAATGCCCGAGAGAGTCACACTTCATTTCAGAGGGCTCCGCTGGCGCCCAATCCCGATTCCATGAGTGCTAACTAGGATTCTAAAAAGGGGACGCAATGCTGGCCTCGCTGGTGCCTTTGCCTACCGAGCAAATCCGACTCGCCGGACAAGAAGGTTAAAACGCGGATCGGACCGTACGGGATCCAGCGCTGGCTCAATTTTCAAAAGGTCCGACGCGATGTCGTGCGCCGCAACAACCTGCTCCAGCGATTTCAGCGCTTTGTCTCGCTCGCGGAGACCGATGTGTACCAGAGCGAAATCATATGGGGAGACATAGAACTGCGGGGATCGCGAAAGCCGCGTAAGCTCGTCGGAGATTCTCCGCGCTTCAGTCTCATTCCCGGCAAGACCATACGCGTAGGCCAGGGCCGCCCGAAAGAATGGGCTGCCCCTGGAAAGAGTCGCGGCTTTTTGAAACTCTTCAATCGCCTGTCGGTGCATTTCTTTCTGCTCGTAGGCAAAACCGAGCCACGAATGCGCGTAGGGGAAGCGGGGTTCCATCTCGATGGCCTTGTGGAGTTGCTGGATGGCCTGGTCGTACTGGCGGGCCGCGTAGAGGACTGCACCCAATTCCGCATTCAAGAGAACGGACGCCGGATCAAGGTCCAGAGCTTGCCGCATCTGGTCCATGCTCTCTGGGAACCTGCCGACGCGAAGTAAATATTCGCCGTACCATTGGTGAATTGTGGCGCTTGCGGGGCCCGATTCAAAGGCCAGCCGGAATTCCCGCTCCGCACCCGGCCAGTCCCATTCCAACTCTTGCTTGACGACGGCGAGCGTGGCATGGGCGTCGCTGAGAGTTGGGTCAAGCTCCAAGGCCTTCGACGCTTCCGCTTTGGCCTTGGGATACGATTCTGCGGGTGTCATCACATCGTAGTCCGGCAGGACGCTGTACGCTTCGGCCAAACCCTCATGGGCCTGAGCGTAACTTGGATCTTTCTGGATGGACTCCTGAAAGTACTGGATGCTTTTCGCAAGAGCCTCGGCCGTCCGCTTGTTCCACTCGTAGCGTCCTTTTAGATATGCGGAGTAAGCGTCGAAATCGACCGTGCGGGCCGCCGAGACGCGCGCCTGCTGCTGGGGCGTCAGCTCGACCTTGATCTGGGCGGCGATCGAGCGCGCCACCTCGCTCTGTAGCGCAAGAATATCTTTCACGTCGCGTTCGTAAGCTTCGGCCCACAAGTGTTCGTCCGTGTTTCCATCAATCAACTGAACTCGCACGCGCGCCCGCTCCCCGGAACGCAACACCGTGCCTTCCACTAACACATCCACGTTCAATTCCCGGGCGATCTGAGGCAGAGTTTGGTGTGCTCCCTTGTATTGCATTGCGGAGGTGCGGGAGATGATTCGGAAGCCCGGAATCTTGGCTAGGTCGGTAATCAGTTCGTCGGTCAGGCCTTCGCTGAGGTACTCCTCGGAATGGTCAGGCGACAAATCCTCAAGAGGAAGCACCGCTAACGAAATCTTTTTGTGGGCGCCGCGAGATGACCAGCGCGAGCGGAGCGCTCCCCAGCCAAGCCAGACAAGAACGAAAGCAGCCAACAGACAACTCGCCACCGCCAATGTACGCAGACGCCGCTTCCCTAGCGGTCCAGGCTGCGCGGAGGCCTTGTCGACGGCAACCGCCGGCACGTTTTCAAGATGTACCCTTTCAACAACTTCGGTCCTTGTTGATTCCATCTTTGCGCCAGTATCAGACGCCACCGCTTCCTGCCGTCCCGCAATCTCGATTTGAGGAACAAAAGCCTGCGTGACGACTGG
This sequence comes from Terriglobia bacterium, assembly GCA_033853375.1. GTDB lineage: Bacteria > Acidobacteriota > Terriglobia > Acidiferrales > UBA7541 > Acidiferrum. Next base: position 8,950 of record JAWOLO010000238.1, on the reverse strand, counting down.
AGCGAGGAACCTATACCCGCGCCGGGGAACGGTTTCGATGAAACGCGGGTTATCGGCGGAATCATTGAGGGCCGCGCGAAGTTTCTTGATGACCGTGTTGAGGCCGTCGTCGAATTCGACGAAGGTGTCGGCAGGCCAGAGCCGTTGACGGATCTCTTCCCGCGTTACCAGCTCACCCGGACGATCCAAGAGCATGGCAAGGACTTGGAAAGGCTGGTCTTGAAGTTTGACCCGCAGGCCCCCCTTGGTGAGGATGCGCTGCTCGAAATCGGCCTCGAATAAACCAAAGCGCGCCGCCCTGGCTGGGAAGTCGTCCATCTGTCGGGCCCTGGAGCTTAAAGAGTCTCGCACAGATTGTAACACGGGAATTCAGAAGTTCCGCTAACCCCAAATTTTTGCCTGAGATTACCTGTTCAGATGCAGTCTCGAACTAGATCCTTTGACCCATTTCAAATCCACTCGTAAAAGTGCACCTACTGGTCGGAACAGATTTCGCGGCAGGAGAGACTGAGATGATTCCCAACGATTCGCCGGCTGCAAAGGGCTTTGCACAATCGAAAGAGAGACTGCCTTCTTTGGTGCTTGCTTTGGCTTGCCTACTTCCTCTGCTTCTAGCTGCCTGCACCGGTAGCAACAAAGGCGGAGGCGGGCAATCCGGGACACCGGCGTTGTCGGCCAACGTGAGTACGCAAGGGAATTTCAGCAGCGGCCAGCAGAACGCATCGTATACCATTCAGGTGACCAACACCGGAACGGGGGCGACGAGCGGCACAGTAACGGTCGTTGACCCGCCCACCGGGTTCACTGTCACGGCCATCTCAGGAACAAACTGGACGTGCACGTTATCAACGACAACTTGCACGTACAGCAACGCCGTGGCTGCCGGGCAGCTCTTCCCGCCCATCACCGTCACGGGAAACGTTACATCAGCAAACGGGACGCCGGTAAGCATCGCGCTGAGCTTGTCGGGCGGAGGAACGTCAGGAACGGTGAACAGCACTCCTACGGTCACCGTAGCAGCTCCGGTTCTGAGCATAGCCAAGACGCATAGCGGCAACTTCAACTTGGGTCAACAAGGAGCCACCTACACGGTGACCGTGAGCAATGGTGCTTCCGCGGGGGCAACCAACGGGAAGGTAACGGTGACGGAAACGGCGCCGTCGGGCGAAACGTTGGTCTCTATGTCAGGGACTGGCTGGACTTGCCCAGGGGCGGGAGGAGCGAATACCTGTGACCGTAGCGACACACTGGCCACCGGCGCGAGTTTCCCCGCGATCACTGTAACGGTGAACGTGTCAGCAACGGCGACCTCGCCCCAAGTAAACCAAGCAGCTGTGTCCGGCGGTGGTACCACATTGGCGACATCCACAAGCGACTCCACAACGATCAATATGCCGACCGCGCCCGACGTGGGCATTGTGAAAAGCCACACGGGATCGTTCCCAGCAGGAACCAACGGAACTTTCAACCTAGTAGTGAGCAACGCGGCCACGGCGGGCCCGACGACGGGCACGATAACCGTCACGGACACACTGGACGCGAATTTCACGTTTGTGTCGGCGACGGGCTCTGGGTGGACTTGCGGCGCCGCGGCCCAAGTAGTGACCTGCACGAATCCGGGACCGTTGGCGCCGGGAGCTTCCGCCAGCACGATTGGTTTGGTGGTGGCCGTGAGCGCTTCGGCAACGGGCACGATCAACAACACCGCGACGGTGACGACGGCAGGTGACAGCAACGCCGCAAACAATTCGTCAACCGACTCCGTGACGATCAGCCCCGCCACGGCCTGCGGGTCCTTTGGGAGCGAATCGCTGTTGAACGGGTCCTACGCCCTCTTGCTCAAGGGCTTTGACAGCGCTGGGAATCCGGCACTAATTGGTAGCGTGCTTACTTTCAATGGCACCGATAACAACGGAATGATAACTGCGGGCGCCATCGACATGAACCTGAATTCCGGAGTGCAGTTGGATCTCGCGGTGACTGCCGGTTCTTACGGGGTAGGTCCCGATCAGCGCGGGTGCATGGTGATTACCACTTCGGCGGGAACGCAAAACTACCGCTTCGCATTGGGCAATATTTCCGGCGGTGTGGCCTCGACGGGGCATGTGATTGGCTTCGATCAGGGCGGGCCGTACGTTGCGGGCATCCTGCGTAAGCAGACGACCTCCGCCTTCTCGACCTCACAGGTCACCGGCAACTACGTTTTCGGCGTCTCCTCCGTCCTCAATGCGGCTCAAGGTGGCGGCAAATTCGGCGCCGTGGGCGTGTTCAACTTCTCTTCCGGCAGCATCACCGGAGGTGAAGTTGACTTCAACGCCAACGGCGTACTGGACGCCAGCTCGGCGAACACGACATGGCCGGCGAGTCCGCTCACGTTCAGCAGTGGCGGCTCCTATACCATTTCAAGCAGCAATGGCCGTGGCACGGCGTCCTTTACTCTCAATGTCTCAGGAGCCCCGCCCATCAACATGGTCATGTATGTGGTTTCCGCGACGGACGTGCTCGTTCTCAGCAGCGACTCGCAAACCAATGCCAGCGGCAGCAACATCTTCGCGGGAGAGGCGTTGCAGCAGTCCGGGACACCCTTCGGCGCGAACCCGCTGTCCGGCACCTACGTCGGATACGACTCGGGGCTGGGCACCACAGGCACCGGGAGGGCCGAGATCGCTCTTCTAGGTCCAATGACCTCCGGGAGCAATGCGCTCAACGCGAACTGGCTCACGAACGACGGTGGCACTTTTTCCACCGGGCCCTTTTCCTGGACCTATAGCGTCTCCTCGACAGGACGAATGATTATCAATGTTGGCGGAACTGCTAGTAAAGGGGTACTCTATCTTGTTAACACCAGCCGGGCATCTTTTCTGTGGGGTAACCATAGTGTGGACTCGGGCTTTTTTGCGTCCCAAAGCGGCAGCCCGTTCTCCAATTCCTCGGCGAGCGGAACTTACGCTTACGGCGCCATCGATCCCCAGAACCTCAACGGCAATAACGGGTCGGGCGTGGCCATATTCGACCCAGCCACTGGGAGCATAAGTGATACTGGTGATGGGAACCAAAACGGTGGCACTCTCGGGCTTGGTCACACGCAGAGTCTTACCTACTCCATTGATTCCACTGGTTTAGGCTTGAGCCCTTCGGGTTGCTCCATCTCCGTAACACCGGCAACGTGCCAAACCATCTTCTATATTATTTCGCCGACGAAGGCGGTATTCATCAATAACAATCCCCAGTCCACGACCCCGAAGGTGTACCTTTTGGATCAGTGAAGCGTAGCTGGCTGACGCACCTTGGGGAACAGCCGTTTTTGGTTCGTTGTTAGGGCTGGCCAGAAATCCTGGCCAGCCTCGCTGTTTTTCGTCGGGCCTGGTCTAGCTCGGCACTGTGGAGCAAAGCTTTCGCGCCGAAAAAGATGCTCCTCGATGCCCATCACATGCTGATTTTCATGACGGGCCGTACTTCCACGGAACCGCCGATCTCCAAAATCGGACAGCCCTTGGAAAGTTCTGCCGCTTGCCCCAGGTCACGGGCCTCGACGACAGTAAAGCCTCCCACAACGTCCTTGGCCTCAGCAAACGGCCCGTCAGTCAGGGTCTTTTGCTTGCCCCTAACTACCTTACCGGTGGGCTCCAACGGGAGTCCGATGTCTTTGATGTGGCCTTTCGCGCTGAGTTCCTTGAACCAGGCGGTCCATTTCTCCATGCTTTTCTGCATCTGCTCAGACGACGCGTTGGTATCTCTGCCGCGATACAAGAATGCAAATTCACTCATTGTGTTTCTCCTATGTGATCTTACTTGCAATCTCCAAGCTTATAAACGGAACTGCCCCGGACATCTTTCGTGCGGATCGCGGTTGACACACCTCACGAGGAAGCAGCAGCCGACGCAGCTTCGGACCTCAAGTAAGCTTCGAGCCAGCCGAAAAACCGCTCCCAGCCAGCCACGTGTTCGTCGGCGGGCTGCCTGAGCCCCGCAAAACCTTCGTGGCGCACGGTCACGCGGCGTGCCCGTCGCGATCGGATCGAGACGGTAGATGACCGTCGTTACGCGTCTGCCGAGGATCGGATAATCGAAGTCGTATCTTCGTGTTTGAACGAGCTTGTTGGGCTCGACGATCTCCATAAATTCGCCGCCTGAGGGCAGAACCTTGCCATCTGGGAGGCACACATTGAGCTTCCACTGGCCGCCGATGCGGAGTTCCGCGGTCCAGTTCCTGATGCGGTAAGTCTCGGCGGAACCCCACCAGCGTTCGATCTCATTCGTGGTGAGTGCCCGAAAGACACGTTCGGGTGGCATGACAACGTCCACGGTCGCGAGAATCGTGTCTCCATCAGTTACTCCGCGCGGGATGTGCCGGTTCGCGTCCGTCGGCACTTTGGGAACTGGGGTCGTCGACGAATTAGCTTTCATGTTTTTCTCTTTCAGTCTCTTATTCCTCTCACCGTCGCTTCCTACTTCAATTGATCGTCAATCGAGGGCTGCGCCGGCCGTCGAATTTACGACAGTACTGGTGATCATGCGGGCGCGGTCGGAAGCGAGAAGGACCGCTGTGTTCGCGGTGTCCTGGACAGTCGCAGCGACGCGGAGAAAGTTGGACTGCGCGATTTGTGCCATGGCCTGTTCTTTTGTGATGTTCAATTGGCCGGCCAAAAAGTCCATTGTGTCCTGAATGGACCGGCTGTCGGTGTTGGCGAGCGTCCGAAGGCAAACGACCCTGACACCAAACGGGCTGACCTCGAACGCTAGATTTGCGGTGAGATTCTCGATTGCACCAAATGCCGCACCAATTGCGGTCGCGCCTGGCACGTGCGCGCGAGCAGGGCTGCCCGTTACGAAAATGATCACGCCGAAGTGCTGGTTGATCATATGGCGCGCGGCGGCGCGGGCGGTGACGAAGCGTGACTTGACCATCGTTGCTAGAGGCACCATGAACTCCTCAATCGGCAACTCCACGGCATTCTTCCCGTTTCCGTACTCTCTAGCGAGAGGACCGGCGGCGTCGAGGATTATGTCGATCGTGCCCGTCTGCTTCACGACGTCGTTGATGTACTGGTTGACGGCAGCGTCATCGAGGGTGTCAACGGCAGCTGCGTGCGCGCGGCCGCCCTGAGACGCGATTTGCTTTGCCACTGCCTCCGCGCTTGACTTGGTACGGCTAGACAAGAAGACTTCTGCGCCTTCCCTCGCGAACTCTTTGGCAACCGCCGAGCCGGTTGAGCCGCCCGCGCCGAACACAACTGCATGCTTTCCCTGCAGGATCGGAGTGCTGTTCATCTCGTCCCCTTTGTTTCTGCTTGGTTCTGTATCTCTGACTTTCATTCCTAAGACGCTTGAAAGCCTCCTCACCGGACAGCATTTGTGGCGGAACTGACATGCTTCGATGACGGATTATGTATCTTCGAGCCCACTGCAACGAACCGAGGCGTCACGGGCGCATACGCAAGCAGCAGCTGTGCCCGAAAATCGTAGAGTGGCTCGCATGCTGCAGGTAGATGTCCTGATTACGAACGCAGCCCCCGTGATGCAGACTGTGGAGGCTTCCACATGTTAACCGGCATGTCGTAGGGATGGGGGCGGCCTTTACCCGTCTCCACAAACTCTTTCAGACTCAACAGAAAAATGGCCCATCCCATCGAGCAGTGAGGAAAGGTTTTCGCGTTCTCGGGCCATTTCAAGTGTCGGAAATGTAAAAAGGTTTTGCCTTGATCGCAGAAAATCTTGAATTCTATTTCGGTGCCAACCCAGTCCTCGGCGCCCCCGTCAACCACCTTCCATTGCACAAGCTCATTCCGCTTGAGGGTGGCTATTTGCATTACAGCGGCACAAAACCCACTGAACCAGAATTCCAGCCTCTTGCCCACTTCGGATTGCCCCCTTGTGTCGGTGGTCCACCAGTGCGCAAGTTTCTTTACATCCGTTACCGCTTCGTACAAATCGCTCGGAGCAGTATTGATAAGAACTTCGTGCCAGATTTCACGAGACATCACAAATTAGTCCTCCCTCTTTGATTTTGAGAGTTCGAGTTGCTTGTAACATTGCACCGAACCCCACTCCTCGAGTTCTTTCATTCACGCAACCCACTCGCACATGCGCGTCATCCGGCGGATTCTCGTGACTAAGAGGCACTAGCGTGTCCTCGCCCTCTTTCTGAAAGGTCACGGTCACAAGCGATCCGAGACGCGCGTATTGAGCGACATCCACGTGTATTGGACCGTTCTCCCTCGCAGGTGGGCAACACCCAGGGCGACCTAATCAGGCCGAACGCTTCCTGCCGTCTGGTAGGCCCTTATTTTCGGTTAATAGCTTGAGCAAGCTCTGCCCGACGAAGAAATTCCATCCCTGTTCGCAGTTCTCGTAACACTGATGCGCGGGAACCAGTCCGACATGTGTCATGCGGACGCTTGTTGACTCCTCTTCGCGAGAAATGTCCCACACCACTTTGGTGTTGTTCCACTCCTTCTTGTTTGGGATAAAGTGCAGGTTGCAATCGGTCACCTGCCACACGATTTTCTTCTCGGGAATAAGTTCCGTCACACGAAAGTCCACGAATGTCTCCCCGAAGCGCACGGTGAAGGTATCTCCGGGTTTCTGAGAAGCGCCTGTGAAACCTTTGGTCCACCAATCGGAGACACGGCTGATTCTGTCGAGTGCCTCTTTGGCGGTGATATGCGCGGTGATGATCGAACTATAGTCTTGCTGATTCATGTTGAGTGCCGACGCGGACGATCCAGGTTTTGATGTAGGTGACCCCTCATACAGGGAGAGGTCTTCGTTGATACCCACGAGACGAAACACCTGCCCGCCTGGAGCCTGGAAATAAAGGTGCGCATCGGCACATCGAGCTTCTCGACGCCGAAGGCGAGAATTTTCTGTTTCATTTCCTCGGTGTTATCGGTCTTGAGTTCCAGGTAGGTTGCCCTCAAAAAGTTGCTCTCATCCAGAGCGGTGTTCTGCCAGACAAAGCAGATGTGGAGGTCATCCAATTGGAACCGGTCCACTTCATCGTTTGTCACTCTGACTTTGCAGCCCAGGACATCGCAATAGAATTTGCGAATCCTGTCCTGATCTGATCGCGCAGCAAAAACCGCCGTATGATTTCCCAAAATTACCTTTGCCATACTCATTTCCTCCACAGGGCAACGCCCTCAATCGCTTTTGATTTTGGCCCTTTCTTCGACATTTAGACGTTTGACCTCGGAAGTGGCGGACAACTTTTTGATGGGTTGGAGGAACTGCCGACATCCGGAAATGCTAACTTGTTGATTGTACAAGGGGATCTGGCTCAATATCGCTGCCTGTCCTCCGCACGCCGCGAATCTCCTGAAGCGCATGGGGCGACCTGCAGATTCCGCTTACAATCGCGCTATCGGTTTATGTGAGGATCACGCAATGCGCAGTTTTCTTCTGGAGCAAGCTCATCGAGCTTGAAACAGCGGGCTGGACGCGAAAGGAGTTTGCGATGTTCCTTGGCCATTTTGGTGTTGCTCTCGGAGCTAAGAGGGTGGCGCCGAAGACTTCACTTGGCACACTCTTCCTCGCGGCGCAGTTTGCCGATCTTCTCTGGGCGGCCTTGCTGCTAGCCGGCGCAGAAAAGGTGCGCATCGATCCTGGAATCACACGCGTCACGCCAGTGGATTTCATCTCCTATCCGTACTCACATAGCCTCGTCGCCCAGTTGATCTGGGGCACTGCAATCGGACTGGCATATTGGGGCTTCCGTCGTAGCACGAGCGGCGCGATTGTCCTGGCTCTCTGCGTTCCTTCCCATTGGCTGCTGGACTATATCTCGCACAGGCCGGATATGCCGATCGTTCCCGGCGGCGCGCGATACGGACTCGGGTTGTGGAATTCCGTTCCGGCGACCTTGGCGGTTGAGCTCGGACTGTTTGTAGTGGGGAGTGCGCTCTACCTGAGCGGGACACGCGCAAAGCATCGCATCGCCCAGTACTCGCTATGGTCGCTCCTCGTTCTTCTGGTGACTATTTATATCGGTTCCGTATTCGGGCCGCCACCGCCAAATGCGAAAGTGCTCGCCATAATGACCTCCGCTATCTGGCTGACGATTCCTTGGGCCACTTGGGCGGACCGGCACTGTTCAATTCTGCGTGACCCTGCGGGGGAGTAAGCCGTTTGATTTGACCGGTACGCAAGTACATCTGATTTGCAAGTCAACTTTGAACTGCCGCCCGGATGTCGGCTACTCGGAAATTATCGTTCGGTGGCACCTGGATGCATAGTCGGCTATTCATCAAAGTGATTCTTGTTTGCAGACTAAAACGATGCCTAATCGGAACGCAAAAATTACGGCTCGATAGCTCTATGCATAGGAAATTGCCCCGCGGGTAGGGATCCGGCTGTGTGCGTTGGGGCCAGCAGCCCGGTTACGTGATGTTCGGTGGACAGAAGGTGACCATCGAGCGGGTGTTCGGCAATCGCGCCGAAGTACAGCGTTGCCAGTTGCACAAACGCCGCAACTTCAAAGAGTATCTGCCGAAAAACGCTCAGGGCGATTACGACCGCCGCATCCGCAACGCTTACGCGATGACCAGCTACGCGGAAGCCAAAGCAGAACTGGAGAAAATCTTCCGGCAACTGGAGCGAGTAAATCCCAGCGCCGCACGCCGTCTGGAAGAAGGAATGGACGAAACGCTGACGGTGCACCGTTTGGGAGTGGGAGAATTGCTGCGCCGCAGCCTAGCAACGATCAATCCCATCGAGTCGTGTCTTTGCACCGTCGAACGCGTCGCCCGCAACGTGAAACGCTGGCACGCCGGCGATCAAGCTCTCCGCTGGACCGCTACGGGATTGCTGGAAGCAGAAAGAAAATTCCGCAAGATCAAAGGCTTCCGCGATCTGGCAACACTGGAACGCAAACTGAATCCTTCGTTGACGCAACAGTCCAGGTCGCGTAACGTGCTGCAAGTCGAGAGCCGCTCCAATCAACTAAACCAGG
>JAWOLO010000237.1:0-10180 GCA_033853375.1 Terriglobia bacterium | reverse complement strand
GCTCGATTCGCTGGGAGTTTGTGAACTTGATCGAACCGGATCCGCTGCGCCGGGTGAAGCTGCGCATCACCCACGAAAAACTGGAAGACCTGCATCCCGCGGATTTGGCCGACATCATGGAAGATCTCTCGGCTACGGAACGCCAGAGCATCATTGCGTCTCTGGATGAAGAGACAGCGGCAGCCGTACTCGGCGAATTGGACGCGAGGTTGACCACACAAATTGTGGAAGACCTGGATCCGGAAAAAGCCGCCGACATTCTGGAAGAAATGGCTCCCGACGCGGCCGCCGACGTGCTGGCGGATTTGCCCAAGGAAACCTCCGAGGAATTGTTGGAAGAGATGCCAGGCCACGAGGCGAAGGAGGTTCGCGAGTTGCTGGAATTCGACCCTGCTACGGCCGGCGGAATGATGAACACGGAATTCGTGTTCGTAAGTGAATCCGCGAGTCGCGACGAAATGCTCGATTGGCTGCGGCGGCAGGAGCAGAATCACGACCAGTTGGACACTATTGTCCTGTTGGATGATAAAGCCCAGTATTCTGGTGCCGTACCGGTGGTGCGCATATTGCTGGCAGCGCCCGACGAACGGCTGGCCGCCCTAAGGATGGAGCCTGTGGTCAGCTTGCCACCGGAAGCCGACGAGAAGGAAGTGTTCCAACTCTTTGACAAGTACAACTTGCGGATGCTGACGGTGGTGGACAAAGATAACCGTCCAATTGGCGCAATTGCTGTGGACGATGTGGTGTCCCGGTTAGTGAAGAAATAGGAAAAGCGGGAAAGATAAAGGCGAGGCTGAGTGAACTGGCCAGTCCTAATACGATCGGGTGTCGAAAATCTGCAAAACCGCAGCGCCAGCCTGCAAAGGCGGTTGCGCGGCTTGCGGCGGCGGCTGTTGTTGCTGCTGGCGGTCATCGGGCCGGGCCTGATTACTTCCAACGTCGACAACGATGCCGGTGGGATTTCTGTTTACACGCAGGCCGGCGCACAGTATGGCTACGCCCTGCTGTGGGCGCTCATTCCGATGACCATTGCACTGTACGTCACGGAAGAAATGTGCGCGCGCATGGGCGTAGTCACTGGAAAAGGGCTCTCCGATCTCATTCGGGAAGAGTTCGGATTCCGGCCCACCTTCTTCGTGATGATTGCAGGATTTTTTGTGGACCTGGCGAACGTGGTGGCTGAGTTTGCCGGAGTGGCAGCTGCAATGGAGCTTTTTCATGTGAACAAGTACGTCGCGGTGCCGATTGCAGCGCTCTTGGTGTGGATTCTCGTGATCCAGGGAACTTATCGGCAAGTGGAAGTCATCTTTCTTTTTGCCTGCATTCTATATTTGTCCTACGTGTTTTCCGCCGTTTTGGCGAAGCCGGATTGGCTGATTGCTGCAAAGCAGACGGTGATTCCCAGCATGCACTTCGATTCCGGCTACCTGCTCATGCTGACAGCGCTGGTGGGCACGACCATTGCACCGTGGCAGTTCTTCTATCTTCAGGCCGGATTTGTGGAAAAGAAAGTTGGTCCGCGGCAGTATTCTCAGGCTCGCGCGGATGTCATCTTCGGCAGCATCAGTTGCATGGTGATCGTGTTTTTTATCATCATCTGCACAGCAGCCACGCTCTACGTCCACAATCAGCGGGACATCACGGACGCTGCACTGGCGGCACAAGCCTTGATTCCCCTTGCGGGAAAATGGGCAGGCACGCTGTTTGCCTTCGGATTGCTGAACGCTTCGCTGTTTGCCGCCTCCATTTTGCCGCTATCCACGGCTCATGTGATCTGCGAGGGGCTTGGATTTGAAGCTGGGTTGGATCACAAATTCAAAGATGCGCCGATTTTCTATTGGCTGTACACGTTGCTGATCCTAATCGGCGCGGGCGTCGTGCTTTTGCCTCATGCGCCGCTCTGGAAGATTTTGATTTTTTCGCAGGTCGGCAACGGGATCTGGCTTCCGGTGGTGGTCATTTTTATTTTACTGTTGGTCAACCGGCGTGACTTGATGGGTGAATACGTCAACACGCTGACGTTCAACATTGTGGCCTGGGTGACAGCGATCGCCATGATCGTGTTGACAGTGATCCTTGCCTATTCGGCATTTTTTCAGCCGCCCCCCGCGCTAACCACCTGATGGCGGGCAGAGCACGCTGCCATTGCGCCGCACCAACAGCGTATGCTAACTTTGCGACGTAAAGGGATTTTCGAAGAAAACCATTTCCAGATGAGTTTGTGTCGCAAACCAAAATCCATAAAACGCTGAACGTCCCGACGCTGGAGTCGCTTGGTCCGGTGACCGCGGAAGAAGCTCGCCTTCTCGAGAAGCTGGATTTGTCGCGCTTGCCCAGGCATGTGGCCGTGATTATGGACGGCAACGGTCGCTGGGCGCAGAAGCGGCATTTGCCCAGAATCGCGGGCCATCGCTCGGGAACGCAATCGGCGCGCACGACCATCGAAACCTGCGCCCGATTGAAGATTGAAGCGCTGACACTTTACGCGTTTTCCGTGGAGAACTGGCGGCGCCCGAAAACGGAAATCGACTTCCTGATGCAGCTCTTGCGGGAATACTTGAAAAAAGAGATGCCGCTGCTCCAAAAAAATGAAATTCGCATGCGTTTCCTCGGCCGGATCCATGAGTTGAGCCCCGCAGTGCAGAAGGACGTTCGCGAAGCAATGGAGCAAACTGCAGGGAACACGGGCATGGTGCTTTGCGTGGCGCTGAATTATGGCGGGCGCGCCGAAATTGTGGATGCGATGAACTCCATCATCAGTCAGCATAACGGAAGAGGTGCTGCCTCGCGAATTACCGAAGAGGAGCTTGCGCGGCATTTGTACACGGAAGGTTTGCCCGATCCCGACTTGCTCATTCGGACGAGCGGCGAGATGCGCGTGAGCAACTTCCTGCTCTGGCAGATTGCGTACGCGGAGATTTTTGTGACCGAAACGCTGTGGCCGGATTTCAACCGCGCGCGTCTGCTCGAAGCCTTGGTGGAGTTTCAAAAGCGCGAGCGCCGCTATGGTGGAATCCGCGAAGGCGAACCTTCCTCCGACGAGAAACCCGCCCGCGTTGCCGGCGAGTGAACTTCTGACCGCATTTCCCAGGCACTTTACGACGCGCGGAAAGCCGAGCGCGGTCGCTGTGAGCCGCGATCCCATGGGCGCAGCACCTCGTAGCGCGGAACCGCAGTCGAATTCTCTTTGCTGGCGGTAAGCAATTTGCGTCGTACCAACCAACCGACAGCCGCCTGAGCGGAGCTTTTGGACACGCCGATGGTCTCTGCCAACTCCCGATAACTTACCTGAACGGCTTCGGCGCGGCGCTGCTGCTCTCTCGTGAGCCAGAGATATACCAAGAAACTGACCGGCCGGCGATCGTGCGCGACCAAGTCTCGCATCAGAGTATCGACCACATAATCATCCAAGGAGATCATGGCTATACCGGCCATTAGTATAGCAACCCCTAACTGATTGCAACCTCTAACATACGCAAGTTACCCTCTGCTCCATACAAGGAGGATCACGCATGATTCGCGGCATCAGCGTTGCCAGCATTCCCGTTCGCAATCAGGACGCGGCTCTGAAGTTTTATACCGAGAAATTGGGGTTCAAAGTCCTCACTGACCAGCCGTTCAGCGGAAAACAGCGGTGGATCGAGTTACTCATTCCGGGCGCCGAGTCGAAGTTGGCGCTGTTTACGCCGGAAGGACATGAGAACCGCATCGGTACGTTTCAGCCGGTAACATTTTGGTGCGACGACGTGTTTGCAACCTCTAGGATACTGAAGTCGAAGGGCGTCGAGTTTGCCGCCGAGCCCAAGACTGAGGTTTGGGGCACCATGGCAATTTTCAAGGACGTTGACGGGAATCAGTTCGTTCTTTCAAACAAGCTGGGTTAAGGCACAGTCGTCGAACGGGCCGGCAGCAAATCCAGGCCAGGATGAGAGTCCAAGGAGAGGACAAATGACAAAGCAGAAATATGCCTTCGGAATTTCAGTTCTCTTGTTGAGTATGGTTTTCCTTCCGGCGATCAGCGTTTCTCCGTCAGGCGACAGAGACCTGGGGATCGTTCGCCTGCGCTACGTCACGATCATCGTCCGCGATTACGACGAGGCACTCAAGTGGTACACCAATGTCCTCGGCCTTGAAAAAACGGAGGAAGCGACATTCGGCAAAGACAAGCGCTGGCTCGTCGTTGCCCCACGCGGCCGAAAAGACGTTGGGATCATCCTCGAAATTGCCAAGCCTTATTCAGCGCTCGATAAGGGGATCAACATGAGCGCCGCGACGGGAAACGATCCGATTCGTAACTATGAAGCGCGAGTGGGCACGGAAACAAGATGGGTCTTCGAGGTCGAGGACTGCCACAAATTCTATGACCTTGTGTCCAAACGCGGCGTCAAGTTCGTTGAAACTCCTGTGGACCAGCCTTGGGGTGTGACGGAGGCCATGTTTCAGGACCTTTATGGAAACCTGTTTGTAGTCGAGAGCTTCCGACCAAAACCTGGCGTTTCTGTTCAGTGATTCTGTTGTTGCGGCGCTGGATTGCAATCTGTGCTTTCCCAAGCCTGCGGAGCTTGGACAATCCCACCTTTTCTTTTTCAGTTCTCCTCCTTTGGCAAGGTGATTTTTTCCACTCGTTATGATGAGATGGGGCCTGCGCATTCTCAGGGGATTCCTCTTTTCATGACTTGGAAACGTGTGGCGACAGCGGTCGTGTTGATTCCACTTGTCGTGGGCTTGGTGCTCTGGGGCTCCACGGCGATTGTGGCGATTGCGATCGCACTTGTGACGCTGCTCGCACTTTTTGAATATTTCGCGCTAGGCGAAGCGATTGGACATCGCGCGTACCGCTTCTGGACGGGGACCTGTGCGCTGGTGCTTGTGTACGCGCAGTGGCGAGCGGCATCCGAGCCGGCGTACAGCCTTGGCGGTAAATTAATCGCGCGCGAACGCATCGCGTGGCTGGCAGGTGGAGCGCTACCTCTGGATGCAGTCTTTTTCTTGTTTGTACTGGGCGTTGCCACGTTGACTCTGGCAACGAAGCGTCCGCTAGTGGAAGTTTTGCCAGCGGCGGGAATCAGCGCAAGCGGGTTTATCTTGGTGGCGTTCCCTCTCTCGTTTGCGATTCGTCTTCACGGTGCCGGCGGGCAAGGCCCCTCGCTGCTTTTATTCGCGCTGGTCATCATCTGGATCAGCGATACGTTGGCGTATTTTGTGGGGAGGGCCGTCGGGAAACATCCAATGGCTCCTCAGCTTAGCCCCAAAAAGACCTGGGAAGGAGCCGTGGCTGGATTTGTTGGTTCGCTGCTCGTCCCGATAGCGTTTATGCCGTGGGTGAATGTGCCGCTGATTCATTTGTTAGGGATGGCGGCGCTGGGAAACGTCGCAGGGCAAGTGGGAGACCTACTGGAGTCGGGCTACAAGCGCAGCGCCGGAATCAAGGATTCGGGGAGCTTGCTTCCCGGGCATGGCGGTGTGCTCGACCGGATTGACGCGCTCATCCTTGCGATTCCCGTTGTTTGGTATTATTGGATTATGATCTACTCGCCGCGTTCGTAAACCGACGACGGCAAGCCCCTCATTTCGTGCAAAAGGGAAGCGGAAACTTCGTGAAGCAGCTTTCTATCCTCGGCTCGACGGGTTCGATTGGTCGGCAATGCCTTTCCGTGGTGGAGTCGCTGCCGGGCAGGTTCGGCGTAGTCGCGCTGGCTGCCGGAGCTAACCTGGAAGAGTTGCTCGCGCAGATTGAACGGCATCACCCTGAAGTAGTGTCTGTTGCCGACGCACGACGCGCCGACGAGCTTTCGAAATTGCTCCGCGAAAAGGGCGTCGCGCACAAGCCGGAGATTCATCATGGTCGCGAAGGAATGCTCGCCGTCGGCACGGATCCAAAATCGGAGATTGTCGTTTCGGCTGCGGTAGGCGTGGTCGGGCTGGAAGCGACCTATGAAGCGGTGAAGCTAGGAAAGACGGTTGCACTCTCGAACAAGGAAGTTCTCGTGGCTGCGGGCGAGTTGGTGATGGCCGCAGCCAAGAAAGCCGGGCGCGAACTCTTGCCAGTGGACAGCGAACACAATGCGCTGCATCAGTGTTTGCGCGGCGGCACGCACGCAGAAGTGCGGCGTTTGGTGCTGACCGCATCCGGCGGCCCGTTTCGCAAAACGTCGCTTGCGCAATTCGAAAGCATTACGCCGGAACAAGCTCTCGCGCATCCCAACTGGCGAATGGGCAACCGCATCACCATCGATTCCGCCACGATGATGAATAAAGGCTTCGAAGTGATCGAGGCGCACTGGCTCTTCGGCCTCGGCGCCCACCAGATTGAGGTGGTGATTCACCCTCAATCCACGATCCATTCCATGGTCGAGTTTGTCGACGGTTCCGTTCTGGCGCAACTCGGACCGACGGACATGCGCATGCCCATCCAATATGCGTTAACCTATCCAGAGAGGGTCGCATCCAATCAGGTAGCCCTGGACTGGACCAAGCTGAAGCGGCTGGATTTCGAGAAAGCTTCGACGCGGCGTTTTCCCTGTTTGCGGCTGGCGCGGGAAGCCATGAGAAAAGGCGGGCCGTATCCATGTGCTTTAAATGCCGCGGATGAAATTGCCGTTTCGGCATTTTTGGAGCGGCGGCTCCCGTTTTTGGGAATCCCGGAAGTGATTGAGCGCGTACTTGCGCGCACGTCGCGCCGCCGCTTGGAGAGCATAGAAGACGTGCTTACGGCGGACGCCGAAGCGCGTCGAATGGCGCAGGAAGAAGTTGCCAAGATGGCGGGAGAAGTGGCAGCACAGGTCCGCAGCGCGTAAGGTCTTTTGATGTGGGGCACGCTTCAGTTTCCCCAGAAGGAACGAAGGGAGCGTCCCCATGGCAGGTTCAATAAATAAAGTAGAGGTTTCACCTAAGCATGAACGTTGCAATTGGTTTCATCCTCGTCCTCGGCATCTTGATTCTGGTACATGAATGGGGACATTTCATCGTCGCGCGTGCCTTTGGAGTGCGCGTGGACGTGTTTTCCATCGGATTTGGGCCACGGCTCTTTGGCTGGAAGCGCGGCGCAACGGACTATCGGGTCAGCGCGGTTCCGCTCGGCGGTTACGTGCGCATGGCCGGGCAGGACCTGAGCGACATCGATGCTGGGGAGCAAAAGCCCACCGGCGCTCCCGACGAGCTCATGAGCAAGAAGCGTTGGCAACGTGCGTTGATCTCCTTGGCGGGGCCTGCGGTCAATCTCATTTTCCCGCTCTTCTTGCTTACGGGTTATTTCGTTGTCAAAGGCAATCCCTATCCAAAGTACATGGACGAGCCGTTGGTAGTTGTGAGCCTGCCGAAGGATTCGCCGCTGAAGAAAGTAGGTGTCGAGCCGGGCGACCGCATCGTCTCGCTCAACGGCGTATCCAATCCAACGTGGTGGAACACCAGTAATGTCGATTTGGGGAAGGGCATTGCCGGGCAAAAGTTTCAAATCCGCTTTGAGCACAACGGCGAAATCCACTCCGCCGAAGTCACGGCTTCGGGCACGCGGGTGCCCGATCTTTTCGGCTATCCTCCGAACAAGCCCATTGTGGGCAGCGCCGACAAGGACAAGCCTGCTTATCGCGCTGGGCTTCGCCGCGACGACGTTATTGTGTCCATCAACGGCCAGCCGCTGCACAACTGGCAGGAAATGGTGAACGCGATTCAAGGTTCCGGCGGCAAGCCGATCCAAACGACCGTCAAGCGCAAGAACCAAACACTTTCTTTCACGATAACTCCGGCTTCCGATAAGAACGACAAGGGAGAAACGACCTGGATCATCGGCATCCGGCCGGGCCAGGAATTCTCCTTCCATAAAGTCGGCGTGACGCAAGCGGTGACCACCGCGACGGATTTCACCGTGGGAGGAACGTGGCAGGTCCTCGACATCGTAGGAAAACTCGTCACCGGCAAAGTCGCCGTCAAACAGCTTCAGAGCGTCATTGGCATCGCCAATGAAGCCGGTCAGGCGGTGCAAGAGGGCACCTTTGCGGTTATCACGCTGATGGCCGTTTTAAGCTTGAACCTTGGCGTCCTCAACCTCCTGCCCATTCCCATCCTTGACGGCGGAAACATCCTGCTGCTCGCGATGGAAGGTATCCGCCGCCGCGATTTCAGCTTGAGCTTCAAAGAGCGCTTCGTCCAAGTGGGCCTCGTCTTCCTTTTAGTGCTGTTTGCTTACGTCATGTACAACGACGTGATGCGCTTGCTTCCATTTCATTCCTAGCGGGAAGCAGCTGAAAACCGAAAAAGACTTAACACAGAGTGCACAGAGGTCAGAGCGCGGAGGACACGGAGGAAGGCCTGCCTTCTGCGCTGTGGCCTCTGCTTTCTGCTAGACTGACGCAGTATGGCGTCCAGCGCATCCCATCGCGTTTCTACCGGTGAGCGCCTCAATACCGCGGAAACTACGGGAAAACTGCAGCAAGCCGCAGCCTCGCGCGGCATGCGCATGACGCGCCAGCGCCGCGTGATCCTGCAAGTGATGGACGACGCCGAGCAGCATCTCGACGTGGACCAGATTTTCGAGCGCGCGCAAAAGATTGACCCCGGCGTTCACCTCGTCACCGTCTATCGCACGATCGACCTGCTGAAAAAAGAAGGCCTCATCGACGAGCTGGACCTGCTTCACCTGCGCGGCGACCGACATTACTACGAAACCCACGGCCCGCGCGACCACATCCACGTCGCTTGCCTGCGGTGCGGCAAGGTCCGCGAATTCGAGAGCACACTTTACGAACAACTGAAAAATCAGATCGCGCGCGACTTCCACATGAAAGTGACAGTGTCGCGCACTGAAGTCGGCGGCTACTGCGCCGAATGCCTGCAAAAGATGAACGAGTAGCTGATTTTGCCCAATATTTGGTGCCTGTCATCCCGAACCCAGCCGCGCTTTTTGCGGATGGCGGTGAGGGATCTGCTTTGGACGCACGATGACCGCTCACTCCACGACTGCTCGACTACCTGCAAAAGATTAGCGCGTAGGAGGGCTCATCCCCCAGTCTCTCTATCTAATTGACCCTCAAGCCTTTATCTCACCGTGCATTTTTACTAAAGTTTTCCTTGACAAGTGCATTACGATCTCGTAAGATGCGTTTTGTAGAAAAGTGCGCCCCGACGATTCGTCGGGGCTTTTGTTTTTTGGAGCCTCCCAGGCTAACTGGTTTTTCCCTTCCTGTTTCTTGCATAGGAAATTCGCGCGCCAAACGCGGCGTCCCTGGCCGCGTCTTGGAGTGCGGGAGCTTGCTCCCGCTATTCAGGCGGCTCGAACTGATCCTCAAGATCAGGCGCTTTGCTTCTCCCTCCAGGAAATTGTGGGTGGAAGAAAAGCGGCAGCCGGGCTGCCGCACTCCACATTGCCCGCAGTAATTTTCTTTTAGCCGTAGACTGCCGACCGTTGGCTACTCCGGCCCTCTTCTCTGCCTCAAGCCTTTGCCTTTTTCTCTTTCTGTCAGCTGTCGGCTGTCAACTTCTCTATCTCATTCTCAGGACCTAAAACATGGAAACCAAAAAAGTGAACGCCAAACTCCTCTGGATGCAATTTGAAGATGTTCTCGCCCCGCGTCTCGGCCTGACCGTCAAGGAACGGGCCGTCTATTCCCATTTGCTGCGCCATTCCCTCGTCGTAGGCAAGTTCCGCCTGCAGTTTGCGGTTATATCCCTAGCCCGCACTCTGGGTCTCTCTATCGGTCCGGTGCGCCAGGCGGTACGGCGGCTCGATGAGCTGGGGGCTTTGCGCGTGCTCGAACGCAGCAAAACCGGTCATCTCGTCGAGATGCGGCTGCCCGAGAAGATCCGCGCGCTCCGCCCGAGCAAAAGTGGCGCCTCCCGCGCCGCGGGAGAACCGCGTGGCTCTGCCCTTGAGGCCACGGATTTCCTGAAAACTTGGTCGCTCCGCAAAGCCATTCACGATCGCGAACGCGGCGCCTGCTTTTACTGCCTCCGCCGCACTCACGCTAACGTGCAGTGCGTCGACCACGTCGTGCCACGCGTGCGCTTCGGACGCAATTCCTACCGCAACCTGGTTTCCTGCTGTATCGAATGCAACACGCGCAAGGGCGACCGTCCGGCCCCGGATTTTCTGCGCACGCTCTACCGCCAGGGCCGCCTCACGCCGGCCGAACTCGACGGACGCCTTCGCGCCTTGCAAGCCCTCGCCGGAGGCAAGCTCCGCCCT
>JAWOLO010000236.1:0-3708 GCA_033853375.1 Terriglobia bacterium | reverse complement strand
CGCCCTTCTTGTTGTTTTACCCCAAATTTGTAAGCCCGGAGCACCGAATGAATCGGAGCAAGCCTGCCTGCAGCAGGCAGGCCGCCGGGCGCGGGAATTAGAACGACAGCCGCAAGCTGAGCGACATGATGCGCGAAGCCGTTCCGACAAGAAGCTGCGCTTGTCCAAACGTGCTGCTGGCCAAGTTGGCGTCAACGCCGTCGAAGTTTGGATGGTTTGCGAGGTTCTGAGCCTCGACGCTGAAGCGTAGGTCAGACCTCTCTGTCAACTTGAAGTTCTTGTGCAGACCAAAGTCCAAATTGACCAAGCGAGGGCCCTGGAAGATATTTCTACCAAGAGTCCCGTAGCGCTTAAACAGCGCTCCTGAGGTTGGATAACCTGGCATGACGAACATTGAGTTGGGAGTGCCAACTGAGCCGGCACCGGTGGGGTTGCATGTGGTATCGCCGACCGCGCAGGCTCCCGCGACGCCGAAGTTCGCATTGCAGCTGGCTATATCGGCGTTTGCGGGAACCCACGGCGCACCGCACCCGATGACGTTGTTGTCTTTGAAGATGCCGTCGGCAGGGCTTGCCCCGCTGTAAACCGAATTTATATTGCCCCCTACGAAGACTGGATGGTCATTCTCGACAAAATCCAAGTTGTAGTCCCCCCCGAGGTTGAGAGGAATTGTTCCACCTGGATCGAATATGGTGTTACCTGCGGCATCAGTTGCAGCCCACGTCCCCCGGCCATCAAAAACATCAATGGGATGGCCAGAGTAGAACTGCAGAAAGCTTCCGAGCGACCAGCCGCCAAGGGCGTGACCGACGAAGCCCTTTTCCGCCTTAAAGAAGGGCAGGTCGTAGCTCACGCTGAACTTATAGGCATGCCGATGGTCTTCCGCGCCCCGGCCGTAGGAAAGATGCGGCAAGGCATTGGAGATGTAGTAGTAGGGTGCGGTAAGACCGCCGATGGCAGAGCAGCCCGCAAACAGTTCGGAGTTCACATCCAGCAGCTTCGAATAAGTATATCCTGTCTGGAACTGCAGTCCGTGACCAAGCCGCTTGGTGGCTTCCAAAATGAGAGAGTTGTAGTTCGAGCTGACGCTATTGGAGCGATAGTTAAAACCGCTATACAGGGGATTGGGACGGATCGGATTCAGCGCACTATTGTAACCGATGCCGTCTACACGGTTGTAATTCTCAAGCATAGGCAAATGGCGCCCCAAGGATCCTTGGTACTTCGCACTCAAAAGGAGGTTGCCAAAGACTTCGTGTTCCACTCCGAGGTAAAAGTTCTGCCCGGAGGAATCATGCATGTTCACATCCATGGTGCGGACGGAAACGCGCTTGCCCTTCAGATTACAGGTCGCTGGTACACCTGGAGCGTAGGGAATCGGACCGCATGGACCATTCGGGTTGTATCCAGGTCCGATGGACGCGGGGCTCGAGGGGAAGATCGCATCACTTCTGCCATCGAAGTCGAGCAGCGCATAGAAAGGAGGGTTCCAAGCGCCGTTGGACCAGATGTTGTCGAAGATGCGGTCATAGAAGATTCCGTAACCGCCCCGGATGGCCATCTTGCCTTTGCCAAAAGGATCCCAAGCAAAACCGACACGCGGGCCGTAGTCACCATTTTGCGTATTCCACATCCGGCTTACAGGTCCAACTCTTGCCGCGGCAATGCAGGCCGCGTTGTGGGCAACGTCGCAACCACCCAGGTTTGTAAACTGCGCGATAATCCCGTGATCTTCGCTCGGAGCGCCAAAACGTTCCCAGCGAAGCCCCAGATTGAGGGTCAAGCGGCTGGTAGCTTTCCAGTCATCCTGAATGAACAGGGAGTAATCGTGAGTGGTGTAATGGCGATAAGCGTCTGCCTTGGCACCCGTGGCGGGATCAACAGAAGTTTCCTCAAACCAAGGATAATCGTTTGTCATATTCGAATGGTTTCTGTTGCCTATCTTCGTGATCGTCCCGTCGGGTTGCAGCACCGCGGGGCTCGTTGCAGAGCCAACAGAACACGGGGCTATCTTTCCGGCTTCACAATCCGTTGAAGGCGATATGGTGCCGTCGAATTCTCCGAACTCATACTGCCCCGGCAGACCCAAGTCCCAGTTCCGATAGAGAATTCCGTAATTGGCGCTACCCCCGATTTTGAAGGCGTGGTGCCCTACCATTAGGCTCAAATTGTCCTGTAGCGCCCAGCGGTCCTGTACGAAAGATATAACCTGTCCGCCCTCCCCGGGGCCAAGCTGGAAACTCAAGAAACCTTCTGAGCGCATGTCAATGAAAGCGTTGGGCGCCGTTTGGCTGGCTGGATTCCCTTCGATCGACGGATTGAAAAATCGGTTGTGAGACACATTCACTTCGTTGGCGATACGGGGATTGAATGTGTGTGTCTCAACCAACGCCAAATTGTGTTGGTTTTGTGTGATTGTGTTCGGAATGTTGCCACTTGCCAATAGCCCGCCCCCGCCGAATTTGTCTAGGAAGTTAAGGCGGCTAATATTCGCCACAAAACTAAGCCGATCTGAATTACTGAAGTTTTGATCCACGCGCCCATAATAGGCGTCTGTCGTGGTGGTTCGCGGGTCAGAAAAAGTAAGACATCCGACTTGAAAACCTGCGCCGGTGTTCGGCAGATTCGGGCAAGGCGTGTCCGAAGTCGGAGGAGTGTAAGCTTTGAGGATTGCCTGTGCGAGCGGGCCACCGTTAGTCTTCACGGAGTTGAGCGCCGCGGTTGTGGGTTCGAATTGATCGGCCGCAGTTACACCCTGAAGCAGTTTAAAGCGATCAATAGCAACGAAAAAGAACGTCTTGTCCTTACGGATAGGCCCGCCGCCGGCACCACCAAACTGATTCTTAATGTACTTGGGCCGGGTGCCCGCGTTACCCGGATCACGATTATAGAAGAAGTCATTGGCGTTCAACGTGGCATTTCGATTTTGCTCGTAGGCCACGCCGTGAAACTTGTTGGTGCCGGACTTCTGGTTGGCTGTAACAAGGGCTCCCATACCGCGGCCGTATTGGGCACCCATGCTGTTGGTAATGATGGAAAAATCCTCGACGGACTCGAGTGGCGGATTGATGTTGATAGCACCCGCACTGAAGTTGTTATTATCTTCGGCTCCGTTCAGCATGTAGGAGGTGCCAGCTTCACGAGCGCCGCCGGAAGTTGGAGACATGTCAAGCCCTGGACTCACCGAGGGGGCCATAAAAGGCAGCACATCAAAAATGTCGCGGTCGACCAGCGCGGCATGCTGAATGGTGGAGCTGTCCACCTGGTAGGCAAGGTCGGAGGTTGCCGTCTGGACGAGCGGGGCCTGCTCGGTCACCTCGACCACTTGCTGGGCCTTGGCCAATTCCAACTTTACATCATAGGGCACTGTCTGGCTGGCTTGAACTACCAACCCACTCGCTCTCACGGTGGCGAAGTTTGTGGCTTTCACTTCGACGGTGTAAGTTCCCGGCGGCACAAGCGAGAAGCGGTAAGAACCATCGCTTCCGGTCGTGGTGCTCTGAGAAATATTCGTGCCGACGTTGGTGATCGTGACCGTGGCGTTGGGCACCACAGCGCCTGTGGGGTCCGTCACAGTGCCCGTGATGACGCCCTGAACCGTTTGTGACCAAACCGCAGCGCCACTTCCAAAAACAAACAAAGCAGCGATCAGAATTGCGAAAGTACGCAGTCTCATTCTCTCTCCCCTGTCCAAAGCCTTCTCGGCCA
>JAWOLO010000235.1:0-14444 GCA_033853375.1 Terriglobia bacterium | reverse complement strand
GTCGAGGCCCGACCATTCAACGAGCTTGCGCGCCAGCGGACCTTGAAACACGTTGTGATAAAGGTTGGAAAGATGAATGGCACGCGCGGCTTCGCGGCGAATCACTTTCACGATGCGCGGATGCGCGTGGCCGAGCGCATTGACGGCGATGCCTCCCAAAAAATCGAGATACTTTTTGCCGGTTGCGTCGTAGACATAAGCGCCGCGGCCGTGAGTCATAACGACTGGCGGACGCTTGTACGTAGGAAGAAGAAACTTTTCGGCATCCAGGAGACGCGTGTCCGGCTTCGTAGCAGGTACAGTGACTTTCTTTGCTTTCTGCGTAAATTGCCTTGTGGAAGCTTTCTTGGATGAGTTGCGCATCATGCCGCCGTGAAAGCCGTCTGCGCGGCAGAATGGGAATGGGGCAGGACGCGCGTGCCGGGAACGGAGTCCAGTTCCTCCGCGCGCGAAGCGAGCAAGAGCGCTTCGGGCGTTGTTCCGCCGACGATGCGGACCTGGCGCACGCCGCCTTCGATGGCGCGCTTGGCAGCTTCGAGCTTAAGCACCATGCCGCCGGAAACCACGCGGCACTGGACCAGGCGATCAATCTCCTGGCAGGCGACCACGGAGAGGACCCTTTCTCCGTCCAGTACACCGGCGACGTCAGTGAGATAGATCAACTGGTCGGCGTTGAGGAATTCCGCGCAAGCGGCGGCCATGTGATCGGCATTGACGTTGTAGAGTTCGTTGTCCGAACCGATGCCGAGGCAAGGAGCCACGGGCAAAAGCCCTTCGCGCCACAAGGACTCGAGGAACGGCAGATTTAAGCCAGTAAGATAGCCGACATAGCCGAGGCCGCCTTCCACTTCGTTATGAACCATGGGCTCGGCGAGGAAACAGCGGGAATCCGCGGCGGAAATTCCGACTGCGGGCTGACCCTCGGCGGAAATCGCGGCGGCCAGCTTTTTGTTGAGCAGACCGGCAAAAACCATGACGGCAGCGTCGCGGGTTTCACGGTCGGTGACGCGCAAGCCGCCAATGAACTTGCTTTCGATGGCCATGCGCTTGAGCGTGGCGGTGAAAAGCTTGCCGCCACCGTGCACCACGAGGATTTCGTGGCCCTCCTGCGCCAATGCTGCAACCTGGCGAGCCAGGCTGCGCACCGTGGCATCATCTTCGAGCAACGCACCCGCGAATTTGATTACGATTCTCATTGAAGTGAGGTCTGCTCCTCGATACCCAACATATGGTTCAAATTCTGAACGGCTTGGCCCGCAGCGCCCTTCCCGAGATTATCGAGACAGGAGATGAGCACCAGGCGGCGTCCGGAGGAATCCAAGGAAAAGCCGATGTCACAAAAATTTGTATGCGCCACATGCTGCAACTCCGGCAACGTTCCCGCGGGCCAGATGCGGACCATCGGCCGTCCGGCATAAAACTGGCGGAAAAGCGTCTCGACGTCAGCGGCAGTTCGCGCCTGATTCAGCGTGACGTAAATCGTGGAGAGAATTCCCCGCGTCAGCGGCAGCAGGTGTGTTGAGAAGACAACCTGCGATTCGTTTAAGCCGGTATGCTCCAGAATTTCCGGCGTGTGCCGGTGGGTGAAAAGGCCGTAGGCCTTGAAATTCTCATCCACTTCGACAAAGTGCAAATCACGCCGGGGATCCTTCCCTGCCCCGCTGGCGCCGGACTTGCAATCGCAAACGACCGAAGTATTCGGCGCGATCCAGCCGGATTCCGTGAGCGGCCGCAGCGCAAGAATGACGCTTGTGGCGTAGCACCCGGGATTGGCAACCAGCCGCGCGGCGGCAATTTCCTTGGAATAGAGTTCCGGAATGCCATAAGCGGCTTCGCTCAACCACTCCGCATGAGGAGCCGGCAGTTTGTACCAGGAAGTGAACGTCTCCGCCCCGCGGAAGCGAAATGCGCCGCTCAAATCGACGACGCGCAATCCTGCCTGCAGCAATGGCGGCGCCAATTCTGCCGAGACTTCGTGCGGGGTGGCGAGAAACGCCGTCCCGGCAATGCTCGAGGTTATCGCTTCGACCGAAAGCGGCCGCAGAGGCGCTTCGCCCCAGCCGCGAAACTGCGGAAAGCGCTCGGACAGGCACTTCGTGCCGTTGGCGTCTCGTACGTAAAAAGCGGGTGTCTGCACCGCAGGATGGCGCAGCAAAATGCGCGCCAATTCCAAGCCGCTATAGCCGGAAACGCCTACAACCGCGATCTGTTTGGGATCTCTCATTTCACCAGGGATTCGATCTTCTTTTGGAGGGATTCGCGAGTCTTTTTGTTGGGTGTGATGATCAAGACGGTGTCGTCCCCCGCAATGGTTCCGGCGATTTCGGTGAATTTCGCGGCATCCACAGCGGCGGCCAGGGGCTGCGCGCCGCTGGGCGGAGTTTTCAGGACAAGGAGATTCTCCGCGGGGCGGATATCGAGCAGGAATTCGGCCAGCGCGCGAGCCAGCGGAGGCAAAGGCGTGGGCTCTTCCGGCAGAGCCGCAGCCTGCTTGTATCCGTCTTGCGTTTTCACCAGGCGGAGTTCTTGCAAGTCGCGCGAAAGCGTGGCCTGGGTCACGCGCATCTTCTGCGCGGCCAGCCGGCGCCGCAGCTCTTCCTGGTTGCCGATGCGCTCCCCAGTCACCAGCCGGAGAATTTGGCCTTGGCGAAATGTTTTTCCTGCGCCCATCGCTTGTCCCATGCTCATGCATATTTATACAGATGCATGCATATTCTTGTCAACAGAAAATCAAGATTTTCTTGCGCGCTACGACTTGTAGGACGAAGGCCCCTGGCCATGTAAGATTCAGCGCATCTGTCCTGATGGCCACTGGATTTTCGAAGCGGGGAATGTTACTTATCGTGCTGCGCCACGGGTCCCATGGGAACAACTTGCCAAATCGCAGGATGCAAGAACGACTCGCCCTCGGCACTTGCCGAGCAGAAGTTGTGCGTGCTGCACTTTACCCTGGCTCTGGAAACCAGTTGCGGGGAGATGCGCCGCGAGACCGCGCTCGGCAATACCGCACAGGAACGCCAGCGGGAGATCATGCGCTTCATCACCGAGCACGGCGAGCGGCTGGCCCGCGTGGCCACAAGCGGCCTTCACTTGACCGATGATTTGAAGGCGCGTATTTTAAGCACCTTTCTCACGCTTATGAACCTGCGCGAAAACCTGGATCGTGCCAGCATGCGGAGTTCGTTCGGCCGCTCCGGGCATCCCCGCTGAAGCTGAAACCTCTCAATCGAAGAAGGCTTACGCTCCCAGATAGCGCGCATAGAGCGAGCGCGCTACGGCAGGGTCTTTGCTGCCCTTCAGGATCGCGCGGCCGTCCGCGAAAACAGTCATTTCATAGGGTGGGACTCGGAAGCGAATGAGAAAATCATTTTGCCGAACGTCCTCGACGACCGGCCGTAAACGGAGGGCAAGGGCGGCGAGGTCCAGAGCCCGGCTGCGCTCGTGGATTTGGACGGAATCGCGTCCGCAGAGGGTAATGTGAGGCTGAGCCTCCCCCTCGAGATAGGAGTATTCGTGCTTGGCGCACGCCCGGCATACCGGATTGCGGGCTAACCGGATTGATTGCATCCGGCCGGTCCACACATCGCAGGAGAGCAGCCGGCCATGGAGAGCCTCGGGGTGGCCGCTCAGAATCTTTAGCGCCTCTGCCACTTGCCAAGAAGCGACGAGGTTCACGGTCGGTCCCAGCACACCGATCGTGTCGCAGGTTTCTTCCAGGGAATGTGAGGAATTTCTGGATTCGAGAAGGCAGGCAAGGCAGGGCGTAAGTTCCGGACGGATGGTCATGGTCAAGCCATAGCTGGCAACCGCGGCCGCGTAAATCCAAGGCCGCCCGGACTTGACCGCGTAATCATTGATTAGAAAGCGGGTTTCAAAATTGTCGGTGCCATCGAGGATGAGGTCACAAGGGGAAAGAAGCTCTTGAGCATTTTGGGGGCCGAGATCGGCTACGACCCCCTCCACATGCACTCCGGAATTGATGGAGCGCAGCTTGTGTTCGGCAGCAACGGCCTTGGGCAGGGCACTGCGAGCGTCAGATTCGTCGAACAGAGTCTGGCGCTGGAGATTGGAGGGTTCGACGAAGTCGCGGTCAATAATTTTGACAAAACCGACTCCGGCGCGAACCAGGAGGTTGGCGGCTGCAGCCCCTATGGCTCCGCAGCCAACGATGGTGGCGTGTGAGGCGAGCAGACGGCGCTGTCCCTCGGGTCCAATCCCGGCGAACAGCATCTGGCGGGAGTATTTTTCCTGGAGAGAATCGTTCACGGATGGTGTGGTCCCGGCTGGCCTAACAGACAGGCCTGCCAAGTAACATCATAGCGCCAAAGTGCGCGGGAGAGGCAACGCCCCTGTGCTACGCTTCGTCTGAGCGAAAGACAGCATGAGATTGCACTGCATCAAAAGAATGCGAGGGATTATCGCGCTCGCGCTCCTGACGGGAGCTGTGCCACCGTCTTTGCAGGCACAAGAGGCGCAACCAGCTTCCTCGAACGAGAGTGCCGCTGCGCCTGCGGTGGTTGCCATTCGCATTGTGCGCGAGGACGGCCATATCTTGGCGGAATCTCCTTCGGGTATCGCCGTGGAAACCGGCAAGCCGCTCGATCGCGAAAAAGTCGCGGAAAGCCTCCGGGCGCTTTATCGCACGGGAGATTACGCGGATGTGCGCGCCGTGACGACGCCGGAGGCGGGAGGCGTTCGGCTGGACTTTGTGGTGCGGGAAAACTTGTTCTTCAACCTGGTGCGCCTGGAAGGACTGGAGCCTCCACCCACGGAAGCTTCTGCTGCGGCCGCCATGCAAATTGGCTTGGGACAAACTTACCGAAAACAGACCGTGGACGAAGCTTTGGAACGCTTGCGCGAAGCGCTTCGCGAGGAGGGCTTGTACCGCGCCGAAACTTCCGCGGAAACCGTGCCCCATCTTGACACGCATCAGATGGATATTGTTGTTCACGTCAAACCAGGTCCGCGCGCGCGCGTGGAAAGCATTCAATTAAAGAATGACACGGCCTATGGGGACGCTCGTATTCTTTCGAGATTCAAAATGAAGATTGGACAGCCCATCACGTCGGCGCGTTTGCAGCGCGGCACCGAGCGCATCCGGAAATTCCTCGCGAAAAAAGGCCACCTGAGCGCCCGAGTTACCGTGCGGCGCGGCGACCTCGACGCGGCCAAGAACGCCGCCCCAATTTCGCTGGAAGTTACGCAGGGGCCGCGCGTTGAAGTAACCGTAACCGGCGCGAAGTTCTCCGAAGGGGAACTCAAGAGACTGATCCCCATATATCAGGAGGGCGCCGTCGACCCCGACCTTCTCGAAGAAGGCAAGCGCAACATTCGCGAGCGGCTGGAGCGCCAGGGCTATTTCGACGCCGACGTCAGCTACAAGATTGAAATGCACGAGGTGAAATCCGCCGCCTGGCAAGGAACCCAGGAGACGATTACGTATACCGTCGAACGAGGCGACAAGCACAAACTGGTGGGTATCGAGATTACAGGCAACAAGTATTTCGATACGGAATTGCTAAAGAGCCGCCTGCAAATTTTTCAAGGCGCGTTCGGTACGCCGGGCCGATTCAGCAGGCGGCTTGTGGATGCGGACGCTCAGTCCATGCAAAGCCTATACCAGGCCAACGGTTTTCTGGATGCCAAAGTCACTGGGCGCGTGGAGGATAATTACAAGGGAAAAGAAGGAGATTTGTTCATTGCCTTCGACGTTCAGGAAGGCAAGCAAACGCGCGTGGCCTCTCTATCTATCGAGGGGATACATGCTTTTAAGCAGGAAGAGTTGTTGGGAGTCATCGGGTCGACTCCCGGTCAGCCCTATTCCGACTTCGCAGTAACCACTGATCGCGACAATATCCTCGCTCTTTATTTTAACGAAGGATTCCCCGAAGCTACTTTTTCGGCGACCGCAGAACGCGTTCCAGCAAGCGTGGCGGAGCAAGAAGCGTCTTCCGCCCCTCATCATGGTTCGCCCGCAGGGGCGGAGAAAAAGGAAGAGCCAAAGAAGGATGTGAAGCCCACCGCTGAGCAAGCCGATGAAGTAAAGCTGGTCTATCACATTCAGGAAGGCCCGCAGACACGCGTGCGCCGCGTTTTAATTAGCGGCTATGAGCACACCCGGCCCGGGGTCATCCGCCGCGAAGTGCGCATCAAGCCGAACGAACCTTTGCGCGAGGGCGACGTCGTCGAATCCCAGCGCCGCCTTTACAACCTCGGTATCTTCAACCGTGTCACCATCGAGCCGCAAAATCCCACAGGGACCGACGTCGACAAAGACATCGCCGTCCTCGTCGAAGAAGCCAAGCGTTACACCCTTGCCTATGGCGGAGGATTCGAAGTGCAGCGGCTCGCCAGCACCACGAATCCCACCAGCGGGCAGATCGAAGCTGCTCCCCGAGGCATTCTGGAAATCAGTAAACTCAATCTGACGGGGCGCGCGGATACGCTTTCCCTCAAGCTGCGGGGAAGCACTTTACAGTGGCGCGGACTGCTGGGGTATTCAGCGCCGAATACGTTTGGCGATTCCAAGCTCAGTTTTCAGACTACTGCCTTTGCCGAAAAGACCCGCGACATCAACACGTTCACAGAGCAACGCTATGAAGGCTCCGTCCAGTTGACCGATCAAGTCACCAACCGCACCACCTTGCTTTTTCACTACGCGTTTCGGCAGGTGCGCGTCACCGACCTGAAAATCCTTAGCCAGGAAATCCCGCTCTTCAATCAACCCACCTTAGTTTCTCAGTTCGGCACGACCTGGGTCCGCGATTCCCGCAACAATCCGGCAGACGCCTCGAAGGGCAGTTTCAACAGCGCGGATTTTGACGTTGCCGACACTTACATTGGTTCCAGCGCAAGTTTTCTGCGGTTTTTCTACCAAAACTCGACCTATCATCCCATCAAGCGCCGTTTCAGTTTTGCGCGCTCCATTCGCTTCGGAATTCTTTCGCCGTACCGCGACACGGTTTCGCTCAGCTTTCCCGCCCCGACAACGCCGCCACTTCCAAAGGTAATCCCCTTGCCAGAGCGCTTCTTCGCCGGAGGCGGAACGTCGCTGCGCGGCTTCGCCTTGAATCAGGCTGGGCCACGCGACTCCATCACCGGGTTCCCTGTCGGTGGCCAGGCCACGCTGGTTCTCAACCAGGAATTTCGTTTCCCCATGCGCCTGCCTTTTATAGGGACTTCTCTCGGTGGAGCTTTCTTTTACGATGGCGGCAACGTTTACAGCCGCCTGAGCCGTATTTCGTTTCGAACGTATCTCCCTGCTCCCACCCTTGCGCTGCAAAATCCTTCCCAGCCCCCAAGTTCAACCAATGTGCCGATGTGCGTGACGAATTGTTCGAACGAACTGAACTACTTTTCTCATACCGCAGGCCTCGGCTTCCGCTACAAAACGCCCATTGGACCGATTCGTATTGATCTCGGCTATCAGCTCAACCGGCCTTTGTTTATCGTCCCCATTCCCTGCCCATCCAATGCACAGAGTTGTGTGCCGGGCTCGCTTGGCCAGATGAGCACACGGCTACAAGGCTTCCAAATCTTTTTCAATCTGGGATCCACCTTCTGATGCGTCGCCTCGTCAATCGCGGGATTCTCCTTTCGGCGGTCATTACCGTTCTCGGAGCATCGCTTGCCGCGCAGGAAGTCGTGGATCGCATCGTGGCTCGCGTCGAAAACGACGTCATTCTGTTGAGCGACGTCCGCGCTCTGGCCCGCTATCAACAATTCCTCGACGGCAAATCCGAAACCGATGCTCAAATTCTTGACCGCCTGATTGACCAATGGATCGTTCGAACCGAAGCGGATGCCGCTCATTTCCCTCGCCCCTCGGACGCGGACATCGATCGCGCCCTAGCCCGTGTCCGGAATTCGTTTGCCTCGGAACAGGAATACGAAGCCAGGAGGAAGCAAGCAGCGCTCAGCGAGCAGGACGTCCGAGCCATGGCCGCATCGCAGCTTTACCTGAGCAACTATTTGGATTCGCGCTTTCGTCCCGCAGTGCGTGTAGATGCGAAGGAAGTCGAGGATTTCTATCAGGCTTCCGTCGTGCCCCGCGCAAAGGCGCGCGGGCAAGAGCCGCCTTCGCTCGAGGCGGCCCGGGACACGATTCAGGAAGCGCTCATTCAAAACGGCATCGACCAGCAGGCGGAACAATGGCTGAAAGAAAGCCGCCTGCGCCTGCACATTGAGAAGTCCTTCGATGAGGTGGCGAAGTGAACGGAAACCAAAGGCGCCGCCATCCGATTTGGACCTGGGTCATCCACACCCCGTGGGTGTTGGCCGTGCTGGGCATTCTGGCCGTTGTGATCTTTTTCGGCAGCGGAAGTGGCAATCCTTTGCTTCAGCGGTTGCTCGTAAGCCGCCTGGAAAGCGCGACGGGCGGAAAAGTGGAATTGCGAACCATGTCCATTCGCTGGCTCACCATGCGGCTAACTATCCGTGGCTTGTTGATTCACGGAAACGAGCCTCCCGGGACGGAGCCCTTCTTTACCGCGGACGAAGTCCAGGCCGCGTTGCGCATCGATTCTTTTTGGGGCAGGCGCATCTCGCTGAATGACCTTTTGGTTCAGCAACCTCACGTTCACATCGTCGTCGGCAAAAACGGAGCCACCAATGTGCCGACTCCGGCGCGGCCCGCCTCGGCAAAACAGCGTTGGAACGACACGCTTTTCCGCCTGCGCATCCGCCGTCTCCTCCTCGAAGACGGGTGGATTCTCTACAACGACGTGAAAACGCCCGTTACGGTTCATGGCGGGGACCTGCAATTCGCTCTCGATGAGGGTGGCACGCCGGACCATCCCCTTTATCTCGGGAATCTTCAATGGCAGACGGTGGAATTCAGTTCGAAACACTACATGCCGTTGTCTGTGGGCCTGAATGCAAAATTCACCCTCTCGCGCGACGGTTTCACGCTCGAGCAAGGCGTGTTCAATGCGGGCCATTCGCGCATTGATGCTCAGGCGCAGATGAACGGCTTTGCAAATCCCAACTGGACTTATCGCTATCGCGGATGGCTCGAGCTCGCTGACTTCCGCGATACTCTGCGCAATCCCAAAATTCCGACAGGGCGGGTCGATCTCCACGGCGATGGTCAGTTCGCCGGCAGCAAGTTTAAAGGCAGCGGCACTTATGCCACTCAGGACATCGCCTTGTCCTACGAAATTTTTCACGCCAAAGACTTGACGAGCCGCGGCTCCTATCACATGGACAATGCGGGCCTTGAGATTCCCGACTTTTTTGCGGGTGCGTTTGGAGGCTCCGTAACCGGACGAGTGGACATGCAGTGGGAAGGTTTGAAGTTCCGGGCGCAGACCCACGTGGAAGGCATGAAATTGGCGCCCATTTTGCCCTGCATCGAACACCGGGATTTTCCAGTCGACGAGTTGCACTGGGACGCGCGGATTTCAGCTGACTCCGTGGAGACCTGGACCGGCCCTTTCCGCCACTTCGAAGTCACCGCAAAAAGTATCTGGGATTACCCGGAGCAACTTGCGGAACGCCATCAGCCCGTGCGCGGATCCTGGGAACTTCACTACCGCTATGATCCCAATACTCTCTTTATCACCGCTGGCGAATTCCAAACACCTTCTTCCAACGGCACCATCGACGGCCTTCTTGCTCCGCGGAACTCTGCGCTGAACGCGAAGTTTGAAACTCAAGCTCTCGGGACATACAAGGATTTTATCAACGCGGTTCGAGATGTCCCTCCGGGCTCGCGCGAAGCGGTCAAACCCATTTCCGGTAGCGCGAAATGGGAAGGCAAAATTACCGGCCCATCCTCGGGCGCCACATTTCAAGGGCATATGCGGGCAGAGAATGCCCGCTATGACGGCGCCTTCGTCGATTTTCTCGAAGGCGACCTGACTTACTCCCCTACACAACTGGTTCTCGCAAATGGAACTGTCCACCGCGGCGAGATGCAAGCCGTCATCGACGCGAACCTGTCTCTGACGAAATGGACTCTCCTGCCCCAGAATGAGTGGACTGCCGATGTGAGCTTCGAGAAGGTTCCTGTCCAGGATCTCGAACAAGTGCTCGAAATGTCGTATCCGGTGAAAGGATCGCTGACAGGCCAGTTTCACGGTCGAGGCACGCGCGCGGAACCCAGCGTTACGGGGCTGTTTGATCTTGCCGATGCACAGGTGTATGGCCTCTCTTTCAATCGCCTCCGCGGGCAACTCAATCTCTCCTCGGATGAGGCTCGTATCGGCAATGCGGAATTGAGATTTTTCCCTCTTGGAAAGGAAGGCGGCCGCGGCGCTGGAATCATCACGGGTTCGGCGAGCTATCGTTTCGGAGCGCAAACCTTTTCGGCGGATCTGGTCGGCGCGGGTCTGCCGCTGGAGAATTTTGAAGAGTTACAGTTCCGCAGCTTGCCCGTAGGCGGACAGTTAAGCTTCCGCCTGAAAGCGGACGGCTCATTTCTTGCGCCCTCGGGCGAAGGCAGCTTTCGCGTCGTTGATCTGAAAATAGGACAGTCTGTCATCGGCAGTTTCGGAGGTGACCTGAAGTCGGATGGTGTTGCGGCTCATCTGGAATTGAGTTCCGCGATGGCCACGGGAGAGATATCCGGGGGTTCCACGCTGGCACTAGCAGAGCCCTATAATTTGAACGGCAAGATCACCATCAAGAACATTAATTTGGACCCGTTCTTGCTCACGGCCTTGCACTTGGAGAGTTTCAACGGGCACGCCAACGCGGATGGCGACATTACGCTGAAGGGCGCTCTTCGGCATCCGGAAAGCATCGTGGCAGATGCGAATTTCTCGCGCATGGCCATGGATTATGCCAACGTTCACTTGGAAAACACGGGCGTCGTTCATTTTCGGTCCTCGCGCGATTCTCTTGAGATCGAACCGGTTACTTTTCAAGGCAAGGACACGAATCTTAAGATTTCAGGGGCCGTGCAATTTGCCGGGCGCCGCACCTTGGGCTTGCGTTTGAATGGCGGGTTCGACCTTCGCCTTCTAAGCGGTTACGTGCCGGAAGTGGACACGCGTGGCATGGCCCAGGTCAATGCTTCCTTTGAAGGCACGTTGGATCGCCCGCGCATCACTGGACGCGTGCATATCGAAAACGCTTCTGCCCGCGCTGCCGACTTTCCTACCGGGCTCAGCGCCATCCAGGGCGACTTGGTTTTCGACGCCACGCGCCTTTCCTTTGAGAATCTGAGCGCCGAAGCCGGTGGCGGCACGCTGCATCTCAGCGGAAGCGTGAATTACGCGCAGAGCCCGCTCCGATACGACATCAATGTCCGCTCCGACCGCGTCCGCATCCGCTATCCCGAAGGCATGAGTTGGCTCGCTGGCGGAACGCTCCGGCTGATGGGCACTCCTACCGCGGCCATGCTTTCTGGCCGCGTGATGATTGAGCGCGTCACGCTCTCCCAGGGCCTTCAGGTCGCGGGGATGCTCGTCTCGGCAAAGGAAGGAATTGCCGGTCCTTCCACCACCTCTTCTTATTTGCGCAATTTGCAGTTCGACGTCGAAGCGCTTTCCGCTCCCGATGCCCGTATGGAGTGGCCCGGCGCGGAGCTCCAGGCAGATGCCGATCTTCGCGTTCGCGGTACCTGGGAACATCCCATCCTGCTCGGTCACATCCACATTTTGTCCGGCAATTTGAGCTTTGCGGGCAATCGGTATCGGGTCTCCAGAGGCGACCTGAACTTCGCTAATCCTTTTCGTCTAGATCCTGTCCTCAACGTCGAAGCTACAACCACCATCGAGCAGTATGAGATCACTTTGAATTTCAACGGTCCTGCCAGCAAGCTCACCCTCGCCTATCGCTCCGATCCTCCCTTGCCCACCGAGGACATCATTACCTTGCTGGCGTTGGGGCAGACGACCGCGGAGTCGGCGGCTACGCGTACGGGCAGTACTTCACCAAGTGGCACGGCCAGCGCTTCGGCAATTCTTTCGGAAGCCATCTCCAGCCAACTGGGCGGGCGTCTTGAGCGGTTGTTCGGTATTACTCGCTTCCGCGTCGATCCCGGCCTCACCGAAGTTGGCTCGACCGGCTCGGAGCAAAACGCTGCGGCGCGCGTCACCGTCGAACAGCAAATCGCCCGCAATCTCACCATCACGTACGTTTCCAATGTCAGTTCCACGCAGGAGCAGGTGATTCAAGTGGAGTACAACGTGGATCGCAACGTCTCCATCGTCGGCTTGCGCGACCAGAACGGCACCTTCGGCATCGACATCAAAATCAAAAAGCGCTGCTAGCGCCAATCTTTGGTTATCATGGTTCATTTTCTTATTACCGCTTCTTATTACCGCGCGCCATGCGCCTGGCGCGTCCCCGGATTTCTTGTAAGTGGCGTTCCGATTTGGGAAGAATCGCCCCCCACCCCGGCAGTTTTCGTAAGAGCGGCAAATAAAGGACTTAAATCGAGGCAACATACCTGTCTGGTGGTATGAGCATTTATCTCGGTAAGAGGAGGTGACTGGTGACTGGAAGGGCGGACGCGAAACTCGAAATGCGAAAGTCGAAATTCGTGGCGCGGGTTGGGGTCGTCTCGAAACTCGAAATGGGAAAATCGAGATTTGTGACGGTTGCCTGGTGGAAAGACAAGGAATCCGCGCCGTGGGAACGGCGACGCTTCGCCAATGATTCGTTGGCCGGGGGAGGGGGTCGCAAGTGTGGCAAACAAAGGGGTTGCAGGAGGGTGTTTTTGGATCTGTGGCAAGGATTAGACTTAGGGGCGATTTTTCGGAAGTGTGGCAAATAAAGGACTTAGCGCCAGGTGAAGGAACCAGAGAAGGATAACGCAGAGGAACAGAGGGCGCGGAGATTCGCAGAGAAGAGGGCAAAAGAGGGGTAGGGTGGGACTGGGGAGGGCTATCGGGCTGGCGGGTGGTAATCACCTAGGAAGATTATTATAAAATAAACAGTTTGTCAAGGCGGATTGAGAAAAATTAAGAAAATTTAGGCTGTCCCGCGAAAGGTGCCCGGGATGCCCCGACCGGGTCCTTCCAAAATCCCCACACGCAAGACCGGCGCATGGGCCACCCAGCCCCAACCATTTGCTAGTGAGGCGACCCCACCCTTTCGCAAAAGTCGAAAAGCGCGAAAGGATTGATTGGATAAGAGCGAAGGCTCCGATTCGCGTACCGTAGGCTTTAGGTTGGAGGACCGAAGCCATCGGTAGGAAGGAGCCTTCGATGAGGATTATAGGATGCGATTACCACCCCAGTTGGCAACAAGTTTGTTGGCTGGAGACCACCACGGGAGAGACCGGGGAGCAGAAGCTGGAACATGCTTCGGGAGAGGCCGAGCGTTTTTATCGGCAACTGCCAGAGCATGCGCTCATCGGGATGGAGTCGACCGGGAACTGTCAGTGGTTTGTAGAGATGGCCACACGGTTGGGACACGACCTATGGATCGGTGATGCGGCGAAGATTCGCGCGAGCGATTCGCGACAACAAAAGCATGACCGGAGGGATGCGGCGCTGATTTTGAAGCTGCTGCTGGAGGGACGGTTTCCGCGAATCTGGATTCCTTCGGGAGAAGAAAAGGACCTGCGACAGCTATTGATTCACCGCTACAAGCTAGTGCGGATACGCGCCCAGGTGAAAAACGAACTGCAGCACCTGGCGATGAATCAAGGGATCACGAAGAAGCGCAAGCTGTGGAGCCAAGCGGGAGAAAAAGTGCTCCGCGAGCTTCCGTTGAAGCCCTGGACGAGCCGGCGGCGAGAAGACCTGTTCAGGGTAAGAGAGATGTTGGACGCCCAGATTGCACCGCTCGATCAAGCTGTGGCGGAAGCTGCGGAGAAAAATGAGAGAGCAAAATTGTTGATGACGCAGCCAGGCGTGGGGCCGATCACTTCCATGGCGTTTGTGCTGACGATGGGGGAGGTGGCTCGTTTTCAGCGAGGAAAACAGGTGGCCAGTTACCTGGGACTGATTCCGCGGGAGTATAGTTCGGGCGGACATCAGCGCTTCGGATCGATCAGCAAACAAGGGAACCGGTTCCTAAGGATGTTGTTGGTGGAAGCAGCGCAAATCGCAGTGCGGTGCGATCCGCAGATGCGGAATGAATATTTGCATCGCTGTCATCGGATGGCGAAAGGAGTGGCCAAGGTGGCAGCGGCGAGAAAATTGGCGATTCGACTCTACTGGATGCTGCGCACGAATACCGGGTATCCAGAGGTCGTTCGTGTCGAGAGCAGTCCGCGGGTGGCCCTGGTCGTCCGTCCCGGCGGATAGACCGAAGGATTGATTGGGCGCTCTCGTCCCGGTGCAAACCGGGATTCGGATAGAAGAATCATGGCTGCAGTTCACGCCGTATCGATGGTTGGCGGAACGATCGCAGTTCAGGTCGGGCTGCCGAAAACTGATTCACCGTGAGAGTTTCAGAGGCTTCGGTCCTCCACCACTCTGGCACACAAGCGGTGAAAACCACTGCACGGGAGATTTGTCTCTTGACAACGCCTTCGCTCTTATCGA
>JAWOLO010000234.1:0-3082 GCA_033853375.1 Terriglobia bacterium | reverse complement strand
ATGCCCAATGGTCTCGAAAATCCACCAGCCTGCGCGCCGGTTGAGAGCCTCCTCATCCTCGAAGCTGACCATCGGCACAAAAAAATCCGGAGAAAGCAGCAGAAAAGTTCCACGAAACTCCGGCGGAGCCACGCCGATGATCGTGTACGGCTGCTTGTTCACTTCCGCCCGACGGCCCACCACGCCGGGATCATCCTGAAAATGACCGTGCCAATAGGCGTAGCTAAGCACGATATAGGGAGCGCTGCCCGCGCCATGCTCGTCGGAGGAATGGAAGAAGCGGCCAAGATAGGGATGAAGCTTCAAGACGTCGAAATAATTTCCGCTCACCTCATAGAGCCACGCGCGCGTCGGATTTTCTCCTGTGTCGAGGCCCACTCGGGTCATTTGATACATGGCCAAACCATCGAAGCTGCGGTTGCGATTCCTGAAATCCAAATAATTGGGATACGACAGCGCGCCCCGATGCCCTCCGCCAAATTGGAGTCCGTAGAGGCTTTCCGCCTGCGGCACGTTCAGCGGTCGAAGTACGAAGGCATTCAGCGCGCTGAAGACCACGGCGTTTGCGCCTATAGCCACCGCAAGCGTCACAACGGCAACAGCGGCAAAACCGGGAGACTTGCGCAACATCCGGAAAGCGAAACGAAGGTCTTGCCACAGATAATCGAACCAGAGCCAGCGGCCCGATTCGTAGAACTGCTCCTGAGCTTGCGTCACATTGCCGAAAGCCCGGCGCGCCGCGGCTCGCGCGTCTTCCTCACTGAGCCCTTGCTCCCGGAGGCGTTCCGCTTCCAGCCGGATGTGCGCCTCAATTTCCGACCGGAAATCGCTTGCCTTGCGTTTGCTTCGGAACATGGCCTAGCCCCCCTCGGACTCCAGAATCCTTCCGATGGCGGCCGCGAGCCGCTTCCACTTGTTGGTTTCCTTCCCGAGTTGTTTGCGGCCGGCAGCGGTCAATGAATAAAACCGAGCCTTGCGGTTGTTTGAGGAGATTCCCCACTTTGCGGAAATCCAGCCGCGCTCCTCCAGCCGTTGCAGTGCGGGATAAAGTGCTCCGTGTTCCACCAGGAGCTCTTCCTGTGACGTTTGCTGAATGGCACGCGCGATGCCTTGGCCGTGCTGCGATCCAAAGATCAGCGTGCGCAGGATGAGCAGGTCCAGCGTGCCTTGCAGCAGTTCCAGCCGTTCTTTCTCTTCTTGGGTAGGCATTTTACCCAAGACTACCTCGCTTAGGTAAGATGTCAACCCGAATCTTCCGACGGCTCGGCTTGGGCTCCGTGTACGAAACAAAAAGCAGAGCTTTTCTTGGTGATTTCGCAGCAAAAACTAAGAACTTAAAACCAAGAACCCGCGCGCAGGACTCGCCATGGAAACCCGCTCTTGTGACCGCCAGCTTCGTCAACCCTGCCTTTAACGACCCCTTGACTATCTGCAATAGCGGGTGTAGATAGTCACAGTATGGGAAAGCCGAACGATCTCGTCCAGGGAACTCTCGACCTCCTGATTCTCAAAACCATTGCCCTTGAACCAAAGCATGGCTGGGCCATCGCCAAGCGCATTCAGCAAATCTCCGGCGAAGTGCTGCAAGTGCAGCAGGGCTCGCTCTATCCGGCGTTGCACCGGCTGGAACAGAAAGCCTGGATCAAAGCCAAATGGAAGGAAACCGAAACCGGCCGGACAGCAAAGTTTTATTCGTTGACTGCTGCCGGACGTGCCCAGCTTGAAAAGGAAGCCGCCAACTGGAGCCGCCTCTCGGCCGCAATCAATCTGGTCGTTGAAACAGGTTCCTGAGGGGGTCTCGAAAAATGAACACTTCTCAAATTTGTCACCCTTCCGCCCTGCTTGCCCCGAGCTTCGAGGGGAGCGCAGTCGAGGGGAGCCCGGCCGCGCGCTTGCCCGCGGTAAGCGGGCGCAAAGATTGTCGCGGACGGTGGCGAGGCCTGCCTGCCCGCCGTGGCGGGCAGGCAGGGATCTGCTTTTCGGTTCAATGGTACCGGATCGCGAATGGCAACAAAACTATCTGCGAATCCTGAAACGGCGGTGATGTCATGGTGTGGCCTCGACGATTCTGGCTCCGGCTTCAAACCTTATTTCGTCGCAACCGGAGCACTCAGCAATTAGACGACGAGATTCAATTTCACCTCGACCAGCAAATCGCCGAAAACCTCGCCTTCGGACGAACCGTGAGGCGGCCCGCCACTCCGCCATGCGTACCTTCGGCAATCCGACTTACCTCAAGGAAGAAACACGCGACACCTGGGGCTGGCTCTGGCTCGAGCAAATGAGCCAGGACGTTCGCTATGCCGTACGCACGCTGCGCAAATCTCCCGGCTTTACCGCCGTTGCTGTGCTCGCCCTCGGCATCGGCATGACGACCGCGATCGTCAGCGTCGTTGACCCCATCCTATTCCGACCTCTTCCCCATGCCAATTCCGACCGACTAGTGTCTGTCGGTATTAAACACGCGGCCGAGCCCTTCGAGTTCATGATGGGAAGCTTTTATTATGATTGGTCCGATCACCAAACCGCGTTCACTCAGATGACGGCGCAGAGTGCTTTGCCGAGACCTTGCGACCTCACTGACCGCGACCCGATGCGGCTCACTTGTAGTTACGTGCACCAAAATTTCCTTCCCACGTTAGGCATCACGCCGCCTTTAGGGAGCGACTTCACCGCCGATGACATGCTCCCTAATGCGCCGCCAACTGTGATGCTGGCTCTGGAAAACGCGATATAACGAACGAACTTCGATAATTAACCACCTCATAGCGATCGACGGCGTTAAAACGCTTTATTCTTCGATTCTTCGTCTCTTGGCCTCTTGAACCTTTGACTCTTCGGCCTTCTTCTCTCATTTCCCATTTTCTCATTTCCGCGAGGCTTGCCCCTTTTCGCGAGTGCGTGAGCAAAAGCATCCTGACTGTCTGTAGCGTTCTTTCACTTACAACCTGAAACTTACG
The DNA here is from genome assembly GCA_033853375.1 of Terriglobia bacterium. Lineage (GTDB taxonomy): Bacteria > Acidobacteriota > Terriglobia > Acidiferrales > UBA7541 > Acidiferrum. The sequence goes on along the minus strand of JAWOLO010000234.1, from coordinate 122 downwards.
ACTTACCACTTCTTGGCGCGGCCAGCGTATAATGCCGTGCGGCCTGCTCCTCGCGGATGCGCCGCTGGAGCAGTGTACTCCCTGCTGTTTGGATGATGCTGCGCTGCAAGAGATGGCCTTGC
>JAWOLO010000233.1:0-12637 GCA_033853375.1 Terriglobia bacterium | reverse complement strand
CTGCCCACTTGGCCTATAGCTTGGCCGAGAACGGAGCCAAAGCCGCTGTTGGGGGCGCCGGGCCCTGCCATGGAAGCTACAGGCGTACCCATTCCGGGCGGAACCTGGCCAAACTGAATGTTGGACTGGTTGGGCTTCAAGCTGCCAATGAGCTGGCCAGCCGGGCCGACATAGATCAATCGCCACGAGCCGTCTTGCGTGTTCATCGGGTCTTTGTACGGCTGGCGCAGAAAGCGCAACGAACCAACTTTTGGTTTGGTCAGGTCATCGAGGCTGGTGGGAAAGCGCCCCATTTTGCGGTAATACAACTTCACGGCCCGCGCATACTGCTGGCCACGCCAGACCATTTCTTTTTCTTTTTCGCGCCGGCCCTCCGTCTGGATGTTCGGAGCGGCCATCTCGGCAAAGATGAGCAGGAGTGTGGCCATAAAAATCACCATTAGCAACGCATATCCCTGCTGGCCACGCTTTCGCGAAGGTAGTCTGCGCCTCGTAATCATTACTGCGTACATCCCTGCTGCTCCTCGAGAGGGGCCGTGCCCACGCGTCCGGAGGAAACTTCTTCAAATTCGACACTGGCGTTCCCGATTCTCAGGACGCGGAATCGCTTCGCCAAAATCTCGCCTTCGCCTACAACATAGACCTGATCGCAATCGGTAAAAAAGGCGAGGCGCAAAGTGCCGTTGGGCACGGTGCCAAAGCCATAGAACTTTAGGTTACCCAAAGTCAAAGGGGGCGGCGGAGGGGGAGGAGGCGGCTGCTGGGGACCCGAAATCTCAGGTTTCTTATCCAGATGAGGAACGTGTGGCGGAGGAGCTGGTATAGGGCTGAACGGATTACGCCCCGAACTCTTGTACTCTGTCTCGCGAGCGCGCTCGATCTCATCCATGCGGATTTGAGGATTACCCATGTTGGTTATAGGATCGTCCTTGAAGTCGAGGCGGGCATCGACAACAATCGGCTTGCTGTGGAAATTCCCTAGCCACACCATGGCAGCGACAACCATCAATGCAAGGAGAATGCCGACTTGTCGCTTTTGTTTCACGCTGCCGTCCGGAAATATGTTTTGAGGTGCAATGCGACCTTTATGACGTTCGCAGGGCCTTTATTCTCCTTTTGCGTGGCCAGCGTCAAAGACTCCACCTCATAAATATTGGCGGAACGCTGAAGGCCATTCAAGAAAAGAATTACGTTCTTGTAGTCGCCCTCAATGTTTGATTCCATGGCGACTTCCGTTAGTCCACGATCGGGAATCGCAGTAGGTTTGAAGTTTGTACCTTCGAGATTCACGCCGCTTTTCTTCGCAATCTCCCCGAGCTCGGAAGTAACCGAGGAATATCCGGAGCTGGCCGGCAAAAGCATTTTTTCGAACTGCTCACACTCCAACTTCGTATGGGGCATGTCTTCACGGATCTGCTGGGCCCGCGCAATGGGAGCCTCAAAGGTCTTGAGCTTCTTTTCCACGGTGAAGAATTGCTGTTCCGTGGCCAGTGGTTCGGAGGCCAACTGCCAGCTATAAGCAGCGAGCGCCAAATCAGCGGCAACCAGGCAAAATACGGCGCCCAAGATTACCCGCTTGCGTGTTGTGAAATCGCGTGACATTACGCTCCGGAATAAAAAGTTGATAAATGAACGATTTTTTTGTCCGTGCTCGGGCCGCTTGCTTGGGTAGACACAACATCGCTATGAACCTGTACTTCCGAGAATTTCTTTGAGATTTCCAGGGCCTTGATGAATTTCAGCTTGACGTCATCATCAGCAGCGCCAAAAGTCAGATTCAATTCAACGTGCCCTGAGACTTGCTTGGGCTCGATACTGATAATGCGCACGCCCCCCGGCAGAATGTGCTCCAGATCCATAAACATTTGCGTCCAGTTAAAGCTGCGCACGGCAATGACGCCGTTGATGAAAGCGGCGCGTTCGCTAAGGCCCTTGATGTCTTTCTGGTCGAAAAAACGCTTCAGATCGTTGCGCTGCTCCTCGTACGCGGCATATTCTTCGCGCATCTTTTCGCTGCGTGCGCGCACCTCGGTCGCAGCCTGGCGGACTGCATAAACGTGCCATCCCAGAGCCACAAAAGCGACTCCGGCGATAAAAGCAGTGAGGCCTGCTCCTGCGAGGAAGCGACGGTGCGACTCCAGCGGTTTGGTCGCCAGGTTGAGCCGAACTCTCATTCCTTATTGCTCCTCAATCTCGCACAATCCTTCCTAACTTCGATGCAACATCCAACCAACTAGTCCATCCAAGTCGCGGTCTGCCAGTTGTCGCGCATCCGGCTTGATCCGCCCCTCCGACTGCGCCGAACTCAGCAACGAACTCACCTTGCATCCGAATTCCTGCTCCAAGGGACCAGAAAACTCACCGAGGCGGACGCCCAAGCCGGCAATGCGGACCGCCGAAATCTTTTCTTGCCATGTATCTTGATAGTAGGCTGCAACAGGAAAAATCTCCTCCAACAGCATCTGGGGCGTAAGACTCAAGCCATGGGCGGGAAGTTCCGTGCAACGGTAACCACAGAGCAGGCCTGAACGCACAATGGCTGTCGTTAAAGCAGAACCGGAAATGCGAGCAAAGAGAATAGGCTTTTCCCCATCCACCAAGGAAATAGCAGCGAGAGAGGAGCTCAGAACGACGCCTGGTTGCAGACCAACTCCCTCCGCCAGCGACTCGTATTCTCGAATAATGCGGAGCCGCGCGAGAGCGGTGACGACATCCACGCCCACCTCGCGGGGAGCTTGGCGAAAATAGGAGATGATGGTTTCATCCGCCTCAAAAGGCACGCTCTTCTTCAACTTCCAGCGCAGCAACGGAATCGCCTCTTCGTTTGAGCGCGGAAAATCTTCGAAATGCTGAACGAACACGCGAATTACAGGGTCGGGAAGAATCAAGGCCGCATCCTCAGCGCGTACGCGAAGCCGGTCGCAGGCCTTGGCCACGGCGGCTTTGGCCACGGCCGAATTCACCAGATTGGTTTCCACCGCGGATGGAACGACCGCCCCCGGCGGCAACTGCTCGACGGCGAATGCATCAAGCGAGCCCGACCGCCCCCACTTTGCGACTGCAACGCGGTCTGAAGCAATTTCCATCGCCACCGGAGGGTGGGGGATGGCATCGAGCCAGCGCGCCATGCGACGCGCGACACTGCTCTTGTAAATGCCTTGATGGACAAACGTAGCGCTACTCAACGAAAGTCACCTTGTTAATCTCTTTGACGGTTGTAACGCCGGTGCGAATCTTTGCCAACCCGCTTTCGCGCAGCGTAGCCATTCCCTCTTCGCGCGCAGCTCGTTTGATTTCGGAAGTTGGACGGCGGTCGACAATCATTTCGCGAATGCGGTCGGTCAGGTCCATCAGTTCGCAAATCGCCGTTCGGCCGTGGTACCCGGTACCCGAACACTCCAGGCACCCGACTCCTTCCATAAGAACCACGCTTCCCCAAACGGCGGGGTCCAGACCGGCCTCTTTCAATTCTTCTGGCGTGTATTTCCTGGGGCGCTTGCAATTTGGGCAAATGACGCGGACGAGACGTTGCGCCAGGATACAGTTCAACGCGGACACAAAGTTGTACGGCTCTACGCCCATATTGACGAAGCGGCCGATTACGTCGGTCACGTTGTTGGCGTGAACGGTAGTAAAAACCAGGTGCCCCGTGAGCGCTGACTGAATCGCGATTTGCGCCGTTTCCTGGTCGCGAATTTCGCCGACCATGATCTTATCCGGGTCGTGCCGCAGAATGGATCGCAGACCACGGGCAAAAGTGAGACCTTTTTTCTCATTGACCGGAATCTGCGTGATGCCGCGAACTTGATATTCGACGGGATCTTCGATGGTGATGAATTTGTCTTCGTCGCTTTTGATTTCGTTGATGGCGGCATACAACGTGGTGGTCTTGCCAGAGCCCGTCGGACCCGTAACCAGGACCATGCCGTAAGGCTCGTGAATGTAGCGGCGGAAACGATAGAGTTCTTCGGCGGAAAAGCCAACGACGTCCAGATTCAGGTTCGCAAATTTCTCGGAAAGCGTTTCTTTATCGAGCACGCGAAGGACCGCATCTTCTCCGTGACTGGCAGGCATGATCGATACACGCAAATCGATGTAGCGGCCTTTGTACTTTACGCGGAAGCGGCCATCCTGAGGAACGCGGCGCTCGGCGATATCCAGTTCGCTCAAAACCTTAATGCGCGACAGCACCGAAGAATGGTGCTCCTTGGCGATAGGCTGCATGGCGTGCTGGAGGACGCCGTCAATGCGGTACTTGACTGCGACTTCAGTGTCACGAGCCTCAATGTGAATGTCGCTGGCGCGCCTCTCGAGCGCCGTGAAGATGATCGTCTCGACGAGGCGTACTACAGGACTGGCTGTGCTTTCGCGAGTCAGGCGATCACCGGAGATGGTCTCTTCGCTTTCCTCTTCTTCTTTGGGAGCTTGGAGTGCAAACGCTTCGGTGGCCTGTTCAAGAACGCGCTGCGACTGTTCGGTACGCTTCAGTACATCGGCGATCTGTCGGGCGGTCGCCACGCGAATCAGGAGTTTCTTGCCGAGCAATAACGTCAGTTCGTCACTGCTCTGAACCAAGCCAGGGTCCGCTGCAGCAATGGTCAGAACGTTGTCGTGTGCCTCCAGCGGCACAAAGTTGTAGCGGAACATCAGGTCTGCATGGATCGACCGAATCAATTCAGGGCTAATGCGCTGCTCGCGCAAATCGACAAACGTGTACCGATATCTCTCTGCGAGCTTGCGGGCGTACTCGCGCTCCTGCTGCTCTTCCGCAGCAGAATCCCCTCCAGAGATCAAATTGGCGTGTTGATCCGTCGTAGCCATAATCCCTACTTCGCCCCGTTTATCGAGAACGAGAAAATTGGCAGATAGAGTGAAATTAGAATAAATGCAACGAACAATCCCATGATGACCAGCAAGACCGGCTCGATGACGGCCACCATGGTGGAGAGGCGCAAATTCACTTCTTCCTCGTAAAACTCAGCAACACTGTTGAGCATTGGTGAAATCGCGCCGCTTGATTCACCAACCTCAATCATGTCCACGGCCATCTGCGGCATGACGCCCTTGGAGGCAAGCGCACCATGCAGCGTTTCCCCTTCCCGGACCATTTGCGTAGCTTCCGCCACAGTTGATTGCAGAAGCTTACTCCCGATGGCCTCAGTGGCTGTCTGCAACCCGGCCACCAGGGGAGTGCCGCCAGTCAAGAGAGTCGCCAGCGTGCGAGAAAACTGCGCGACCTGGAACTTGAGCAGAGTATCCCCGACAACCGGCAGGCGAAACTTGAAGCGGTCGAAAGCTGTTCCCCCTTCTTCGGTACGAGACCACAAAAAGACCCCAACCGCCGTCAAGACCAGCAAGCCGACGATTCCCAAAAACACGAAACGGTAGTCCACCGTCAAGGCGATCAGCACGCGCGTTGGCGTTGGCAGCTCCACGTTCATATCCCGATAGAGAAGTGCGAACTTCGGAATTACGCCCGTGACCAAGTAGCTCACAATGATGATGGCTACCGTAATCAGCAGCGTTGGATACACTAGAGTAGCGACGATTTTCTTTTTTACGCCCGTGCTTACCCGCTGGTAAGCAATGTAGTAATCCAAGACCCCCGGCAGATTGCCGCTCTTTTCGCCGGCTAGAATGGCCGTGGAATAGACCTTGGAAAACACGCCAGCCTCGTCAACCGCTTCAGAAAGTGACTTTCCCTCCCGAACCTGATCCCGGATCTGCGAAATAACCGGGCGGAGTTTGGTCGAACTGGCCCTTGTGGCCAACAGATCTAGCGCCCGCAAAATGGGAAGACCCGCTTTGATGAGCGTATTAAACTGCTGGTTAAGAATCAGAAAATCAGAACCACCTACCTCCCGGCTCGTTCTGCGGCGAACCAGGCTGCCGAGTCGCCCGCCCCGCTTTTCGACGGAGTAGACAAACAGACCGCGGTCCGCGAGCCTCTGGCGGGCTTCCTCCAGAGTGCTCGCAGCCTCGACGTGCGAAAAGACACGCCCATCAGCATCCGCCACGCGACAGACAAATTCACCCATACTGTCTCAGTTTACCTCATCTACCTTATATGCGTAGGGGGTCCTGGGGGATGGTTCCTGACTGGAAAGGGAGCCGTTCCTACGGGGGAGTTTATGGACTTACCACTTTCTGGGCTGCCGCCAGTTCTCCATTGACGATGGCAACGCCCGGAGGAACCTGGAAGCGAAAAAGTGAATCGTCAAGTTCTGGATTCAGTTGCCAGTTTGCGAAGCGGAACTCAATCCCTATGCCGCCAGGATCGTTCACCAAAACGCGGACGAGTTCTCCGGAACTCTCTACCACTTCCAAATAAACATTGTCCGACGCCTCAGCCGAAGCCGGTTTCCTACCGGAATCCCCTCCTTCTCTAGAGTTAGACGCACTACGTAGCTCACAGTAGAGCATGACATCCGTCGAATTTTCTGGGGCCTGATCTTCCGCGTATTGTATTCTATTACAAATTCGAGAAACGTTCATTTCTCCGGCTAGCAGGGCTAGCGGCGTCCGCCAATCCGTACTTTTCTTGGTTGGGACGCGAGTAACGGTATGGTCCGCAGGGACATAAAACCAGGCGTTCTTCCCATCAACCACGAACACATTCTTCTCCGGGGATTCGTAGTCCCACCGCATTTTGCCGGGGCGTTGGAAGTAGACCTTCCCGGCTTCCATGCGAGTCAATCTCCCATTTTCCGTGTAACGCTCTAGGAAAGTAGCCTGGAGACGAACAGGGTCCCGGTATCTTTTTTCAAATCTGTGCAGAACCTGCCTAACGTCCGCCTTTTTGGCGGGCTCGTGGACATCCAGTGCCGCTTTAGTCTGGTTCCAAAGGAACGGAGAGAGGGAAAGGACCAGAAAGGCGCAGCATTCGAATTGAGTGATTGCCCTCAAGCATTTAAGTATAGCAACCTACACTTGCTTGAGGCTGGACAGTGAAGGTCCATCCGCTCTTCGAGGTGAGACGGAACCATGAGTCGTTAGCCAACTAGTATTGTGTACCAGAAATGGGTTGCACGTCGCAGCCTCTCGCGGGCGGGGCCCTTCGGCTCCGCTCAGGGTAAACAAGCCCCGCCCCTACAGAGTGTTACAGGACACGAATTCTCGCAGTTATTTCTGGGACGCGACACTAGTTGCCAACGAGAAGCGCCGCCGTGGGGCAGGATCCCGGGGCCAGCCCAATCGCTGCACCCGTGGTATTAAACCGAATTACACCTGTCTGGTCAGAGCAGAAGGCACGTTTGCCGGTCACATCCACCATGACTGGCGTGGCGTTCACTTCAAATCCGTTGTTGGCGCCCCCTGCCGGAGTATTTCCCAGAACTCCAAAAGTGTAGCCACTCTTCATGAAGGGGGCCACGCTTAAGTCCGGACCAATGATGCAAGCCGCCGCTGCGCTAGGGACCGCGCAAGGAGGTGGTCCTCCTAAAGACGCGATATCCGCGGAGTAGCCGGCACCCCAACTCGCGGAATATGTCGCTTCCGCAGTGTTGATGCTACGAACCGAAGCCACAGCAGAGGATTCGTTAGCCGCAATCCTCGAGCGCAGCAGGTTAGGGATGGCAATGGCTGCGATGATCAGAATGATTGCCACGACGATCAGCAATTCGATAAGTGAAAAACCGCGCTGCTTGTTCATAACCTCACCTGTGGAGGTCAGCTCCTAGTATTTGTCTCCACACCCACACCTACACCTACTCAAAACCAGCACGTTAGATACCAAGGTAGGAATACTTGTACTGCACAGTTCCTGGCAGTTGCGGTTCCGTTTTAGCACTTGATCAGCAATCTATCCATGCTCTGGGTAAAAAAAGAGGGAGGAAGTTGCGCTTCCTCCCTCCCTTGCAAAACTAGATGGAAATTAGTTGCCGATCGGGCCGGACTGTCCCGGAGCGACCGCAACTGCGGAGCATGGCGGAGCGATTAGGGCACCGTTCGCATTAAAGCGAATCACGCCACCTTGGTCCGAACAGAAGGCGCGCACGCCGGTGGTCTGAAACACCGTCGGGGTCGCGGTGTCCTCGAATGTGTTCATGACGCCGTTTACAAGATTGCCGCCGGTGGCCGTAAACGTATAGCCACTCTTAGTAAACGGAGCCGTGCTCAACAGTTCGTCGATCAAGCAAGCGTTGGCTGCGCTGGCCCCGGGGCCGCCACCGGCGCAAGCAGCAGCCGTACCGCCGAGGTTGGTAATGGCCACCGCATAGCCACTGCCCCAACTCGAAGAATACGTCACTTCGGCGGTGTTAATGGTACGGATCGAACCCACCGCAGAAGATTCGTTGGCCGCAATCTTCGACCGGAGCAAGTTCGGGATGGCGATGGCCGCGATGATCAGAATGATCGCCACGACGATCAGCAACTCGATAAGAGAGAAACCCTTTTGCTTCTTCATGAAGTCTCCTTGAGGAATTGTTTCGTGCAGAGCACGCGCACTTGTTTTGCATCCAGCCCGCCATAATCGCGACTTTTAGATAACAGGTTGATTTTAAACGATTTATACTCTAGAAAGCGGCTTCAATCCGCACCTGCTAGTACCAATTCCCCAGTTACCTGACGTTTTTTGTCGGCCCACCAGTGACACAAACTGCCTGTCATTTGATCCGCTAACTCGAAACTGCGGTGCGCTAATCCCTGGTTCACGCTGTGGTTAATTATCTCAAACTTATCGACATAATTTCCGGTCTCGCCCCCGGCCGGCAGCCACAATCCATTCATTTCGACAATTCTTCACGCCAAGATAGGGCAAGAGTGCTGTCAGCTTGCGGGAACCACCTCGGAAAGGATGGCAGCGGACTGAAGCAGCTCTGCATTACCGGCGGTTTCTCCTTGGCGATAGAGTTTTCGCTCTAATGCAATTGAAAGAGCAATCGTGAGCAAAGAAAGTACCCACGGTACAAGAGATGATACCCAGAAGAAGTGCGTGGCGTAGCGGAGCGCGGTAAACCAAGCCAGAATAGAAAAAAGTCCTGCTACGACGGATGCCAAGCGCAGCTTATCCCTCCAGGGGAGCGAGAAGGAGCAAAGAGACTCCATCAGAAGGGCAAAGGGAAAAGCCACAATAAGATCCACGAAGTAGTGTTCTCCCGTTCCGAGCGTAGCAATGACGGTGAAAAGGAAAAATGCGAAGGTAATGCCCCGCTCAACCCAGGAAAGTCCGCGCGAATACCACCAGGCGAGCAGCACCCATGCCATGTGGAGCGACGGAATGGCGTTTGGTGCTCCGGACACTGCTACCGGTTCCACGTACAATCGGGAAACGCTGTGCGTTGCAAGGGGATGCCAGGGAAAATCCCGCAGAAAAAGATGCACAGGCCCGAGGGCAGGAAAAAGATTATAGAACAACACGCCTGCGGGTCCGGTAGCTAAGAAAGCCACGAACGACGGCAAAGCCTTTTCACGCAACCGAAGGAACCGGCCCGCGTAAATCAGCGCAATGGGAATTGCCAACGCAATATAGAAGAGGAGACCTGCACGCGCCAGCGAGGGCCACATGGCGAGTCGTTGCCCGACAAGAAACGGGAGTTGCAAACCAAGACTCGCATCGAACGAGTACAGATACAAGTCAAGAACCTTGGGATGAGCGGCCGCTGTCCACTCCAAGAAAGTGGTCGCGAAGTATTCTGACAGAACCAGTAGAAGCGCAGGAAAGAAAGCGAAGCCCATCAGCTTGCGGTCCGTACCGTTCGCCCAAATCGTGCGCACACCCATGATCACCAGGCTGCTCAACCCGGCAAAGGAAAGCCAAGCTGCGAACATAGGTTTATAGTGCAAAACTTGAAAATCGGCGGCCGCGAGGAGGAGCGCTCCGCTCACAACAAGCACCACATCCCGCCAGGAAGGGACGATGCGAAAATGAATGATGAGGACACTTCCAAGGGAGCAAGCGAAGAAAATGGAAGCGAGCGCCTCAATGTAGAACTTCCAACTGCGGCCCAACCAGATCGCAAGGACAATCAGGAAAACTGTGAGAATGGTTCTTGCGATCCTCTTTACGGACATAATCCCTTCTCCGGCTGGGTGTTCTGTTGCAAAGATTTTCTTTGTCTACCACACGGCTGCAAGCTAATTCCATTTGAGCATGAGAATCGCTCCATCACACGTACGTTGCAGAAGGAAAAAGCCAATCAGTAAACAAACTCGGGCAAGCCGAGTCGCCGAGATCATGCGCAACAAGAAGCGGCAGTCGGACCGTTTGAGCCCGTATCATCGGGCCACATTCTTATCCTTTATTAACGAACGCTGTACATTCCCCCAAGATGGTTCCCTGAAACGTTTCCCTCTGCCTGAGAATGATTATGTTTTGAGGTGCGGGGCTGCTCGGTTCGTGACGCACAGGAAAACCCATGAATTTGATATCCGTCATTGCCCTATTGTCTCTCGATGCTTCGATTCTCTTGGGCGTGTCCTTCTTTTTCGAGCGAGAACATCGACAAAAGGACTCCATTTTCTTGTCCCTGCTCTTCTTCTGCTCGGGAATGCCCGCCCTGGTTTACCAGATCGTGTGGCAGCGCGCCCTTTTCGCGATTTACGGCGTAAATGCGGAATCCGTCGCCGTGGTAGTCACAGCGTTCATGGCCGGCTTGGGGATTGGCAGCCTTGTTGGTGGCCGTCTCGCCACGCGCTTCCCGAAGCACGGGATATTGATCTTCGGCTTGGCCGAACTGGGCGTGGCTTTATTTGGACTGACGTCTCTACGTGTCTTTCGCTGGGCTGCCGCTTACACCGCGGGAACCAATCTGGTCTTGACCATTGTGTTCAGCCTTCTTCTACTGCTTATCCCCACGGTCTTGATGGGCGCAACGCTGCCGCTTCTGGTGGAGCACTTGGTATTGCGCACCAGCCGCGTGGGAACTTCGGTCTCCACGCTCTATTTCGTAAATACTTTTGGGTCCGCGGTCGCCTGCTATCTCTGCGCTACGCTCGTTCTCCGCAACTTTGGACAATCTGGGTCTGTTACGATTGCGGCTTGCATGAATACAGCCGTGGGCACCACGGCTTATCTCTACAGCAGAAGCAGGAAGCAAGATTTCGCAGAAGAGATTCCAGATGAACTCCCGGTGGCGCCCTCCGTTTCGGCTGCGATGTCTCTTCGGCGCGCGATGCTGCTGGCTGGCCTGACAGGATTCATCGCGCTTGGTTTCGAGATCCTTTGGTTCCGTGTTTTTTCCCTGGCTTCCTCAGACCGCGCGCCGGCCTTTGCTCTACTGCTCTGCACCTATCTCGCCGGCATCGCTGCCGGCAGCATTCTGTCGGAGAAGTTTACGGCAGGGCGGCAACCGGCAACAGTAGTACAGGTCATCGGAGTATTGTTGATCTTGTCCGGCGCATTATCCGCATATTTGCCGCCTCTGGTTGCCTCTTTCATGGCGCGAAAGATTCCCTTCTTAGCAAGCGCCCCCGCCTTTTTTGTGACCGCTGGCCTGATCGGCTCAGTTCTTCCGTTGCTTTGCCAGCTAGCGGTCTCACCGCAACGCGAAGCTGGACAGGGCGTGAGTCTCATTTATCTTTCCAATATTACAGGCTCAGCCTTGGGCAGCCTGGTGGTCGGCTTTGTTCTTCTGCATCACTTTGGGCTCAAGCCGATGTCTGTAGCGATGGGGCTCTCTGCTGTTGTATTAGGCTGTTTGGTTTTGATTTTCACTGATGCCCGGCGGCGGTTGCTCCCTGCCTGGGCGATTGCGTTGACAGCTGCGTCATTAATTGCCGTGCCCTTTTCCCTGCGCTTCTACTCGTTGCTTTTTGAGAGGCTTGTGTTTGGCAGCCGGCCCGAAGCTTCGGTTCCGTTTGTTCATATCGTGGAGAACCGAAACGGCATGATCGGCGTTACGCGAGATGGAGCCGTCTTCGGCGGTGGTGTTTACGATGGTTATTTCAATATTGATCCCACGAATGACCTGAACCTTGTCGCACGCATATATCTCCTAAGTGCTTTCTGCCCTGCCCCCAAACGAATTCTAGTTATCGGCCTGGCCTCCGGCTCATGGGCCCAGATACTCGCAAATCATCCGCAAGCGGAGGCTCTCGACGCCGTTGAGATTAATCCGGGGTATCTTCAGCTCATCCCGCAATATTCAATGGTTCAGTCGTTCGTACATAACCCCAAAGTGCGCATCTATATTGACGACGGTAGAAGGTGGCTTTTCGCTCATCCCGAAGCCCGATATGACGCGATCGTTTCCAATGGCACTTTCAACTGGAGAGACCACAGCACAGGACTCCTCAGCGTGGAATTTCTCGAGCTGGTCCGCTCTCACCTCAACCCCGGAGGCATTTATTATTTCAATTCCACCGAATCCGATGAGACGATCGCAACCGCTCTGCGCGTTTTCCCGTATGGTTTGCGCGTGATTAACTTCCAAGCCGTCAGTGATTCCCCCATCGCAGTTAACAAGGAGCGCTTAATTGCAACTTTGCATCGCTACGAGATTGATGGGAAATTGGTTTTCGACCCTCAAACCAACCCCGCAGAGGAAAAAGCCTTTGCCGCGTACCTGGGCCTAATTGACACGCTTAACAAGCCTCCGCAGTTTTTCGGCATGGAGTCTTCCGAGTCCCTCCGAGCTCGCTTGGGACGCCGCCTTATCATCACGGATGACAACATGGGACTAGAATGGCGGGCCGA
>JAWOLO010000232.1:0-2545 GCA_033853375.1 Terriglobia bacterium | reverse complement strand
AAACTCGCTACTGCCTTTTCCAGGGTTACAGAATTGATCACGCCTGCCGCTTGGTCGGCTGCACGCTCTATGGACCGTGCTCGTCGCTCCGCAATTTTCCAGTTCCGCGTGTTAGCGCTTTTGCGGACTCGCTCTCGATGCGGCCAGAGAGTGCCTTGCAACCACTTCGGGCATTGGCAACTTCGGGAATATGGATCTTGCTGCGAACAGGGTGGATAATGACGGGCATAAACAGATAGCACGGAAAACCTCCTCAAGAAGAATCTCTTGGCTCGTGTATATCAGGTGGTACGTTTTGGGTACGAACCGCTGGAAATCTCCCTGCAAGTGGTTGATTCGATTAGGGGATTAGATGGTGGCCAGGGACGGAATCACGGACAAAAAGGATAAAACGGCCAAAAAGCCGATTCCATTGTACGTTTATTGTACGGTGAATTTTCGGGAAACTTTTTGGCGAAGAACCAAAAACGGCAGCGACCATCCTCCCCACTGAGAGGCCTTGCTTTAGCTTCGCCCCACACGATGGGCAGTGAACACTTCTCATCGTCGCCATCTCAATAAAGACTCGCCTGAGCCGCTGGAGCGCACCCTTGTGAGTGTGTTTCAAGGTAGAGAACCAATTGTTTCAATGCTAACAAGTCATCCTTGTTGTATCGGAGCAGCTTGTGTCTCTTTTGTTTGTTCACTCGGCCGGAGTCGTAGAGCAGCGCAGCGCTGAATCCGTCGAAATTGGTTCTCGGCTCGAACCCACAAAATTCTGCAATTGCTTTTAGTCCCATTGATGATTGCACCGGGAAAGCCGCACACGAATGAACCTCGTAATAAAGGTCCTGAATACGACTGATGCAAGATGCGGGCAAGCTATGGGCCGTGAGTCGTTGTATCAACATTCGTTCTTCAATGCGGCTGTTGGAATACGATAGCAACGGCAAATCGGGGCGTTTCTCCGTGAAGGTCACAAAATCCGCGAGCATGCCTTTCTCATCTTCCGGGCTGTTTGCGAAAAATGAGTACGTACGGTTTTCGTGCTCAACATGCACACCGATTAGCCATATCCACTCGCATTTCAGGTCGGTTTCGACATCCAAATACGCCCGGTTGCTGCTACGCGGAACCTCTATCCTGCGCCGGAAAACGGCCTCCTGTTTTACCAGCGCCAATGCTCTGCTTCTGAGGGAGCCTGCTTCGGACCTGCCACACTTTAGAATCACGTGCAAGTCCTCGTCTGTTAAGGCGTGGAGTTGAGCAAGCGTGCGAATACCAGCGGCGCGCAACTTTTCCTCGCGGCCCTCACCGATGCCCGGAACTGAGAACGTCTCCCAAAGTTGATGCCACTCCACGTTGCGAACGACATCTGTATGGATGTCAATGATTGCGATTCGGCCAGGCGCGCCGACGTCGTCGTGCGAAGCAGCATTCACCACATGACAGCGATTCAGCTTTTTCGCCCGTGCCCCACACGAATGAACGTGACCACACACGACGAGAGAAACATCCCGACGCTTTTTGAGGAAATCGTGCAACGCCTTTGAGCCAATGGGCCGCTCGCCAAACCGAATTGCGGTATCTAGAACGCCTCTGGGTGGCGCGTGAGAAACCACAATGAGCCGCTTGCCCTTAACACATTGCGCCGCAACCCTCAAATGGGTTGCGATGAGCTTTTCAGGATAGCTGATAGTCCCCATCGCGCCGAACCGCTCATCGAGCGGCGCACCCTCGTTTCCGATTACAGCGTAGTCACCAACGATCAGCGGATTTCGTGAACATTGAATACGTCAGCTCCTCTAATATGCGAGCGGGCCGATTTCACTTCATTCAATAGACGAATTCTTGGGGCGTCCGCTGAGTGAGGCGGTGCGTCATTGCCAACAACAGCACAGAGCCCGTGCGTTGAGAGCGCGGCCAGTTCCTCGAAGAAATTGCGCGACCCAGTGTGAAATCGCTCCACGTCATCGCCCGCGTACAAAATCAGGTTGGGCGTGGGCTGCAGGGTTCTGATGAATTCCAAAAGCAGGGAATGATCTTGCACGCGATAGTCGGAGAACGCCACAATGCGCAGCGCATCAGAACCGAAAGGCTTTTGACAGGGCTTTTTGACAGCGGCGATAGCCTGAAAATCCTCACGCCTTGCAAAGATTACCGTCATAAGGATTGTTTGTATTGCGTCGATGCGATTATCCTCATTATTCAGCCTTGAACCTTCTCTGTGGTACGGCACGCATCCGACATGGGAGCAGCAGGTCTGCGATTTTCGACTCGGCGGCTCAGAGTATCTGCATCCGTCTCGCTTTCTGCGGAAATTCGCTCCTAAACAACGGCGGGAAAATATCAAATCAGTAGCGCAAAAACAAGACAGATTTCCCGGGGGTCTCCGCGTCGGCTTAGATGACCTTCTTTCCTTCAGAAAGATTCACAAGCTCTGCCAAGGCGAGCACCTGGGCGCGTCGTCCACTGCCTTCTCGCACGACCTTCAATATGCCTGCCTTACGCAGGCGTCCAAGCATCTCCATGACCATCGGCTTACTGGGCATTCCTTTTTGCCCCG
>JAWOLO010000231.1:0-2897 GCA_033853375.1 Terriglobia bacterium | reverse complement strand
GCTTGGCCGTCGCTGCCGCCAAACGAAGATCGTGTTCGGCTTGAAGATTCATCCAAAACTGCGCCGGAAGTCCGAAATATTTGCCGAGCCGCAAGGCGGTCTCGGCCGAGATTGCGCGTTTGCAGCGAAGCACGTCATAGATACCCGGAAAATCTAGATCCTTTGCCAAGCGGTAAGCCGTTATCTTCATTGGCTCCATGAATTCCGTCCTGAGGATCTCGCCTGGATGAATCGTCCAAGCCTTCTTTGTTTTGCCCATCATGTTCTTCCCTAATGGTAGTCGACGATTTCCACGTCGTAGGCATTGCCATCCCGCCACACGAAGCAGATGCGATATTGATCATTGATTCGGATGCTGTGCTGGCCCTTGCGTTGGCCGTGCAGAGCCTCCAACTTGTTTCCGGGAGGCACACTCAAATTATCCAGCGCCACGGAGGCATGCAACAAGAAGAGCTTCTTCAACGCCCGTGTTTTCAGACTGGGGGGAATGCGTCGACTTCTCCCCGTTTGCCAAAGCTGCTCCGTATCAGTATCCCGGAAGCTAGCTATCATGAGGGGATAGTACTGCGCTACGGTACTACTGTCAAGCGTTACTATCTGAGGCTTTGCGAAATTGATTCGGGACAACTCCCATGATGTCGCCATCGCGGAAGTCAGGAAGCAGTCTCTCTAAGAAACCTTGGACTCGATGCCCACTTCGTGGGAGCGACTAATACCTTAATGACGGTACGAGCGCAAGAGAGCTTAAAATGAAAGGCATGAGGCAAATGCGAAGCTTACTATTCTGCTTCGTCCTTTCAATTTGCAGTCTCCGCCCTGAATCGTTGGCAATTGGCGAGCAGCTTTCATCGAGAGGGGTCACTGGATCATTTCGGCTGGAAAAACGGACATTTTGCGTGGGTGAGCCAATCCCCATTGAGTTCCGGGTTGTCAACGGCGGCGAGAACCCGTACAGTTTCGATGTCGGCAGTGACTACAGAGGCGTCACAAGACACACTCGTTTTTTATTTGCCGTTAAGAATGATGTCGGCAGAGACTTTACTCCCCGGCTCAGAGAACATGACGGGGGACTCGGCACCACTATTACGCTCAAATCCGGCGAGCAGTACGCCTCTTGGCAACTGCTAAACGGGTGGACTCAACTCTTGCCCCCCGGTCACTACCACGTCCATTGCCGCACAAGGTTGACTGATGATTTTCCCTTGCTTAGGGGCGATAGCTCACAGCCACGTAGTAATCCGACAGAAATCATCCAGGAATTGGAATTTGAGATTACCAGCTATCAAAAAGCGCAGATCCTTGCGGCACTTAGCCAACTGAAAACGCGGTACGAGGCCTTCGATTGGGCCCTTAAGGATCTCGCGGCAAAGTTTCAAACGGGAATCAACCCGAACTCAGATGATGCCCAGTCTCAGAATGACGTGATGGCCGCTTTGCCGCAAGAATGGAACGATCGGTATTTTGCGGAATACGACCTGACGTCCAACCGAAACTGGGTTAGTGCTGAATCGCCCGAAGATCTTTGGCTCACAATTTCCGTGATCAACACTTCCGATAAGGTGCTTCCCTTGTACTTCGCCAACTCCTCGCTAGTCGTGAATGGAGTGCGATCCGAAAAGTGGCACTCCCTCATAGAGAGGGCCATGAAAGCGAACAACATCGGCAGCGTTGTTCAGGCGGGAGAACGGATTGAGGTCCGCGTCATGGGCAACGAGCTTCTGTTTGGGGAGAAATCCTGCAGCATTCTTTGGCGCATTGATGGCTTTTCAAAGAAACTCCAGATAACCATCCGTGGAGGATAGGTCCTCGAAAGTCGCAACGAGGAAGTCAGTATTCCTGTTTCGCCTGGCTCACTGCCCAAAGGTCATCTTGGAGGTTCGCCTGGCGGGGTTTTCGCCTTTAGTCTGATCTCGATGTCAACGGTCCTAGGATTAGTCTTTGATTTCGTGACTCTGCAATCTTATCGAGTTACCCTTTCAAACATACCCATTTTGTTGATCGCGCGAATAGTACTGTTCAACCGATTAGTGGAGTAAATGGATCCTTTTTCTATTGACGCGGAGGTTTTTCTCAGGATCTTGTCCGTGTGTCTATCTGGAGATCCAGTGAAGGTCACTCTCCCTATGAAGTATTGGGCAGGCTTTCCCTGGGAAGGGGCTTGAAGAATAATCAGGCTCAGAACAGCTACAAGAGAGAGGGAACAATTCATACGCAACTCCCTGGCGGGATGCTTGTTTCCGCGTGAACTGAAGTTTCACCAAAAATCCTATACCCAAGCGACCCTCGGAGAAGATCATAATCCCACTCGATTCTCGCAAGCATCTCCAAAACGATCTGCCTGAATTTCGTTCTGGACGTCGGCCTCTGATTCTTTCCTGTCCGTTACTTCCCCCGAAGTCCCGATATGGGAAACCAGTCCCCATGGGAGCCCAAAGATCATGTCCCGGTGGCTCGGCTGTCCTTTGCTTTGTCTTCCAATCCCAGAAAAGAACAAGCGCCTACGCTGCGTCCAATCCGATGAGGTCATTTACGGCATAGCGGAGTTTTTGTTTGCAGCCCAGGTACCGCTCGGTTGTCTGCACGGAGACATGCCCCAGCAGGAATTGAATCTGTTCCAGTTCTCCGCCGGCAAGATGACACAGGCGAGCACATGTTCGGCGCAAATCATGCGGAGCAAGATTCTGTAAGCCACCACGCATGGCGGCGGCCTTGACCACACATATTGCTTTTGATGTGAGCCCAGGTCCCCAGACTTTACCTTCTTTGTTGATTCTGCGGACTATTGTTCCCTCTGAAATTCCCGCCGCGGAAGCCCACTCATCGACGGCATTCTTGACCCAGGCAGGCATGGGCACAGTCCGGACATGCCTGCCCTTTCCGACGAGGTCGGCGATGAC
>JAWOLO010000230.1:0-38670 GCA_033853375.1 Terriglobia bacterium | reverse complement strand
GTGACGTTCGGGCGCAGGGAAAGCGCGTGGTAAATGGCATGTTCCACTCTGGCTCGCACCGCCTCAGCCTCACTTCCGCCCACAACTTCGATTTGAATTTCGAGGTGGTGCATTTCGTTCACTCGTGTCACGGTCACTTGAAATTCGTCTACAGAAGGAAATTGGCGAATTACATTTTCAATCGCTGTCGGGTAAACGTTTACGCCCCGGATGGTGACCATGTCATCGCTGCGCCCCAGGAGTCCGCCGTCGAACCGCGCAAACGTGCGCCCACATCCACAGGGAGACACGTTCAGACGCACGAGGTCGCCCGTTCGATAGCGGACAACCGGGAATCCCGGACGCCCCAGGTTCGTAACCACGAGTTCGCCCAGTTCTCCCGGTTCTACTTCCCGCTCCGTCTCCTGGTCGATTACCTCGGCAATGAACTCGGTTTCGATAATATGGATTCCCCCCGGCTGGAGTTCGCATTCGAAACTGTGCGCGCCCACCTCCGATGCGCCCGCGTGATCAAAACATTTGGCCCCCCAGGCTCCTTCGATTCGTGCCTTCGTTTGGGCGACGTTTGCCCCCGGCTCGCCAGCATGCACGAGCGCACGCACCGGAAGCGATTGAAGATCAAAGCCATGATTGCGTGCGACCTCGGCCAGCCGGAGCGCATACGTTGGCGTGCAGCAAACTACGGTTGCCTTTAGGTCTCGCATCATGTGCAATCGCTGCAACGAATCCCAGCCTCCGCCTGGAATCATCATGGCCCCAATCTGTTTTGACCCTTCTACGGCGGCCCAGAAGCCGATAAATGGGCCAAAAGAGAATGGCAGAAAAACGCGATCCGTCGAAGTTACCCCGGCACCGCTAAGCACATGCGCCCAGCATCGGCCCCACCACTCCCAGCTCTCGGGGGTGTCCAGGACGCGCAACGGAGTCCCGGTGGTTCCCGAGGTTTGGTGAACGCGCGTATACGCGCTTGTGGGAAAGGTTGCGTTGCTACCAAAGGGCGGTTCTTCCTCTTGGGCTTTTACAAGTTCTGACTTGCGAGTGAAAGGGAGCTTCCGAAAATCGGAAAAGGACTGAACGGCCATCGGCTGGACGCCGGCCTCATTCCATTTCTTCGTATAGAAGCGGTTATGCCCGTAAATCTGCGAAAGATTTGCCCGGAGTTTCTGGAGCTGCACGGTGCGCAGTAGTTCGCGCGGCAAGGTTTCGGAAGCGTGGTCGAAAAATGGCATGGTCTAGCTAGTCGTTGGCTCTTGGAAGAGCGCGATATTAGGTACGTCCATCTGTACTGTCAAGCTGGTTTTGGTTACTCTCTTTGCTGTCCATACAAGGGGATGCCGATTCATCAGAAAGAGTTAGCCGTGAATGGTTTAGTCAAAATGTCCAGCGTTCTTACACTCATCGCATGAAACTGCTTGATCCCCTCTTCCGGTCCCCGGCTGTCGACGCCGTGTTTTCCGATTCCTCTACTTTACAAGGGATGCTCGATTTTGAAGCTGGTTTAGCGCACGCCGAGGCGCGTCTCGGTGTGATCCCGCTCGCTGCGGCTGAGTCCATCGGCGCGCATTGCAAGGCCGAATTCTTTGACCTCGCTGAGGTATCGCACCAGTCGGCTCGCGCCGGCAATCTGGCGATACCGCTCGTAAAGCATCTCACCGCCTTGGTGGCAACAAAGGAAAAGGAAGCGGCGCGTTTTGTGCATTGGGGCGCCACCAGTCAGGACGCCATCGATACCGGATGCGTTCTGCAATTGCGCCAGGCAATGGACCTGCTTGCCGTCGACCTGGATCGCCTGATAAACGAATTAACCTCTCTCGCTGAACAACATCGCGCAACCCTTATCTCCGGCCGAACGTGGATGCAGCAGGCCCTGCCGACGACTCTCGGAGTGAAGGTCGCAGGATGGGTTGATGCCATGCTTCGGCATCGTGAGCGGCTGGACCAGACACGCGAGCGCTGCCTTGTGCTGCAGTTCGGCGGAGCGGTGGGCACACTCGCTGCGCTGGGGCACAGGGGACCGGAAGTAGCAGCTCTCCTGGCAGCGGAGCTGAAACTCGAATTGCCGCGCCTGCCGTGGCACAGTCATCGGGATCGCATAGTAGAGATCGGCGCAACGCTTGGCATGCTCGCCGGTACCGTCGGGAAAGTCGCGCGTGATCTTTCTCTGCACATGCAGACGGAAGTTGCCGAAATCTTCGAGCCCTCCGAGGAAGGTCGTGGCAGTTCTTCCACTATGCCGCACAAGCGCAATCCGGTGAGCTGCGCTGTCATGTTATCCGCCGCGCTGCGCGTGCCCGGCCTCGTCGGCAGTCTGTTGGCTGGCATGATGCAAGAAGAAGAGCGTGGTTTGGGCGGCTGGCAGGCCGAGTGGGAAACGCTGCCGGAAATTGTTCAGTTGACCGCTGGGGCCATCCACCATCTTGCTACGATTGCGCCAAAACTGGAGATCGATACAGAGCAGATGCAAAAGAATCTCGAACAGACGAATGGCTTGATCTATGCGGAAGCGGTGAGCATGGCGCTGAGTGAGAAAATAGGCAGGGCGGAGGCTCAGGAAACTGTTCAAGCCGCATGTATCCGGGCTCGCCGCGAAAAACGGAGTTTGCTGAGCGTTTTGAGCCGGGATCCGAAGATCGCAGCGCATCTTTCGTCTGCCGACTTGGATAAATTGTTTGATCCGAGGAAATATTTGGGAGCAGCGGAAGAATATGTTCAGCAGGTCGTGGCCGCAAGTCGCGCCAGAAGTTCGTCGAAGAAGAATAAACGCTAGGTGCTAGCACCCGGCGGTTTGTCGTGGATGACCTGTGTTCCGCTGGGCGGCCCCGCAGCAAGGAGGTTTCCAATGGACGAACACGAGCGCTATGAGCAGGGCATGAAGGTTCGGCGCGCGATGCTTGGCGATGGATATGTCGATGCCACGCTCAAGAACCGGAATGAGTTCAACGCGTCATTTCAAGACCTCATTACCCGCTACGCCTGGGGAGAAATTTGGAATCGGCCTGGCTTGCCGAAAGAAACGCGCAGCATGCTCACCCTGGCGATGATGGTGGCGTTGAATCGTGGCGACGAACTTCGTATGCACTTGGTGGCCGCCCTGAACAACGGCGTCACGCGCCAACAGATTCAGGAAGTCCTGCTCCAGACCGCCATCTATTGCGGAGTTCCCGCCGCGAACTCCGCATTCCATATCGCCGAGGAAGTCTTCTCGCACCGGAAGCAATGAAAACATCCTGAGCAAAGGTTGAAGCAAGTCCTGCTAAGCTGCAAAATGCCCGGCTTAACTCGAATAGGGTGGCAGACCAAGCGCGAACTTCGCCATCATCTCACTGGACGGAGAACTCATGCACCGAAGAATGTTTCTTAGTTTCGCGATGGCCTTGACGCTCGTGAGTGCGGCGTGCCGCTCGAAGTCAGGAAATGGAACATCGCCTAGAGAAACATCTCCGGCCGCTGTCGACGGCTCGCGCCTTGTTCATGCCGACGAAGAGCCCGGAAACTGGATGACCCACGGCCGCACCTACAGCGAGCAGCGCTTCAGTCCCCTGAAACAGATTAATGAGCAGAACATTGGCCGACTCGGCCTAGCTTGGTATATGGATCTCGACGTACGCCGCGGCCAGGAATCGACTCCCATCGTTGTGGACGGCGTGTTCTATTTCTCAACCGCCTGGAGCAAGGTCATTGCGGTGAAAGCGGCCACTGGCGAGAAGCTCTGGTCCTACGATCCGAAAGTCCCACCGGAGTGGGCCATCAATGCGTGTTGTGACGTCGTGAATCGCGGTGTTGCAGTCTGGCGAGGCAAAGTCTTTGTCGGCACACTCGACGGCCGCCTCGTTGCGCTCGACGCTGCCACGGGAAATGTCGTCTGGGAAAAACTCACGGTTGACCGACAATTCCGATACACCATTACCGGCGCACCGCGTGTGGTGAAGAACAAAGTGCTCATCGGCAACGGCGGTGCAGAGATGGGTGTGCGTGGCTACATCTCTGCCTATGATGCAGACTCTGGCAAATTGGTGTGGCGGTTCTACACGGTGCCCGGCGATCCTTCGCGGCCTTTTGAAAATCCTATTCTCGAAAAAGCGGCCAAAACCTGGACCGGTGCGTGGTGGAAGCTCGGTGGCGGGGGAACCGTTTGGGAATCGATGGCCTATGATCCTGATCTCGACTTGCTTTACATCGGCACCGGCAACGGAACTCCTTGGGACCAGCGCGCGCGAAGTCCCAAGGGTGGCGACAATCTTTTTACGTCCTCCATTGTGGCTCTTCGTCCCGACACCGGCGAATATGTCTGGCATTACCAGGAAACTCCTGCCGACGTCTGGGACTTTGATTCCGCCGAACAAATCATCCTTGCCGACCTGGCGCTCAACGGCGCCCTGCGTAAAGTTCTTCTTCACGCGCCGAAGAACGGTTTCTTCTACGTTATCGATCGTTCTACGGGGGAATTGATTTCCACAAGCCCTTATACCAGCGTCGGATGGGCCGAGCGTATTGACCTGAAGACCGGCCGTCCGGTGGAGCGCCCTAACGCCCGATACAGTGCCGGCGACAAGGCCGTCCCGGTCGCCCCCGGACCTCTCGGCGGGCATAGCTGGCACTCCATGTCCTATAGTCCGCTTACCGGCCTCGTCTATATTCCCGTTCAGGACGCCGGTTTCGTCTACAAGTCCGACGATCATTTTCAGCGGAAAGATCTGGCCTTCAACACCGCGACCGACTTCGTAGCGGCGGGCATGCCGCAGCAGCCCGAAATCAAGAAGGCCATTCTCGCCGGCATCAAGGGCCACCTTTCCGCGTGGGACCCCGTACAACAGAAAGAGATCTGGCGCGTGGAGCGAACAAGTCCTGTCAACGGCGGGGTTCTCTCTACCGCTGGAAATCTGGTGTTCGAAGGCACGGCGCATGGCAATCTCGAAGCCTTCCGTGCGAATACAGGTGAAAAGCTTTGGTCCGCCGATACGCAAAGCGGTGTCGTTGCGGCTCCTGTCTCTTACAGCGTAAACGGAGAACAATTCCTCGCTGTTGTCGTTGGCTGGGGCGGCGTCTTCCCTCTGGCCACAGGTGAAATCGCTCTAAAATCTGGCAGAGTACAAAACATCAGCCGTGTGCTTGTGTTTAGGTTAGACGGCAAGGCTAACCTGCCGCCACTGCCGCAATCTCCCTTACCTCGGTTGAATCCACCGCGGCCAACTGCTGGCGCCGCAATGGTGCAAAAGGGCGAAGGCCTGTACCAACATTACTGCTCCACTTGTCATGGAGATGTGGCCGTAAGCGGCGGCGTGCTGCCGGATCTGCGGTATTCGGCTACTCTCGGTCATTCCTCGCAGTGGTCCAAAGTGATTCTTGGCGGCTCGCTTCAATCCTTCGGTATGGTTTCCTTTTCGAAGGAGCTTTCGAAACAAGATGCTGAAGCCATACGCGCTTATGTCGTTCTTCGCGCCAACCAATCCTTGGCGGAAACTACAGTCAGTCAGAAATGAGACCTGTTGAAAATTGGGAAATCGATGAGAGCTCCTTTTGCTCGAAAGAACTGGATCGTCTTCAATCTCAATCCGCGTCCGCAGTTTCGGCTTCGGGAAGAGTTACGGCTCTTTCCGGGGGCGTGGGCATGGTTGCAAAAAGCAATGCAAAAACACCGGCTGCCGCAATCATCATGTTGAGCTGAAACGCCAGCGTATAGTTTCCGTAGATGTCAAACAATTTGCCGCCAATGAAGCCTGCTGGCGAGCAAAAAACAGCGGTCAGTAGCATCGCCATGCCGCCCAGCTTCGGGAACGCCCGCGGACCAAAAAAATGTGCCGTCGCCGTATTCATGCAAATAAATGTCCAGCCAAAACCGGTTCCGTACAAGACTGCCGCGAAGTAAGCAATCCACAGGTCGTGAGAGCTCACATTCAGCGCAAGGACAGACCCAAGAAAGTAGCAACCCAGCCCAGTTATGAAAGCCAAGCGCGCGGGCAAACGATCCATCAACCATCCGCCGATCAATCTCCCGCCGACGGCGCCAACGCTGAGCCATCCCATAGCCCATGCCGCATCGGCAGCGTGCACGCCTGCTCCCCTGAGGTGTAGAAGCCAGTGGGCCGTGAAAAAGAAAAACGGAAATTGGCAAGCGACCCCGCCTGCGACAATCATCCAATACGCCCGCGTTGCGTAAGCTTGCCCTGCTGTCCACCGAAATGTGGCCACGAGAGAATGGCTTCGCGATTCAGAGGCAGGTGGATTTGCATCGATTCGTCCATCTGCAATCTGTCCGAGATCTTCCGGACGCTCTTTGACAAAAAAGAAGGCGATGCTTCCGGAAAGAACAGCTACGCCGCAGACAACAATCCATGCTAGGCGCCAGTTTCCTCCCGTCGCTGCCAGGATGCGATTCGTCACGGGCGCTCCCACGAATCCCGCAAATCCTGAAGCGCATAGCGTCACCGCCATCGCCCGACCGCGATATCTCACAAACCAGCGTGTAATGGCTGTTGCGGCAGGAACGATCGTGCCGAAGCTGATTCCTGTACCCGTCAGAACTCCGAATCCAAGGAGGTAATGCCACGACTGAGTAGTCACTAGAGAGAGCCACAGTGCCCCGATGAGAATTAGACAAGAGCCTATGGCGAACGTCTGCCGGATGCCCCATCGCAGAATCGCGGCGGCAACTACCATCGAAGGAAGACCTACAAAAAGATTCAGCAAGGTGAAACCCATGCCGTACGTACTGCGGTTCATGGCGATCTCTTTCAACATATACGTGTTGATGACCGCCCCGCCGTAGTACGGAAATCCCATGTTGAGAAAATCCAGAAGCCAGAGAACGCCGACCAGCTTCCAGCCATAGAAGGATTTTGTCTGCGTCATGCTGGGCTTAGCCGCCCCTCGGGTCTCTGCATGCCTTGTCTCAATAACATTCGCAGGAATGCGATTCTGTAATATGCCTGTGCACTTCCCGTGCTTATTTCACCTGCAAAGATTCGAGGTAACGCACCAGATTGGAAATCCGCATGTTGATCAGGGTTTGGTCGCCCCGGCTTACGGCGCCAAAAAGCGGTCCCCAGACTGGCATTTCCGAACTGCCGTGAGCCGGCGCTTTGACACCGTTCCGCAGCACGCTCGCAACATAGTCTTCGGGAAACTTTCCGTCGTGCCGCCTGGCCAGCGTCGTCAGGTCCGGGGGTGTTGTCTTCAAATCGGCGCTCGCCGGACCGGCTCCCTTCGCGTCTTTGCCATGGCAAACCGCGCAATAAGACTTGAACATCTCCTGGCCTGAACCTGGCGAAGTATTTTGAATCGGAGCTTTCTTGACGGTCTTCTCTTTTTCCTGCGCCTGCGATGCACCCATTGCGAAGAACAGCCCAACAGCGATGAGAAGAAAACCACAATGAGCCCGGTTTTTCATCGTTACCTCCGTGCATGAAATTCGAACGCGCATCGGCCACGGAGCGGTGGGATTCGCACGCCGGTTTTTACTCCTCCAGCCGGGGACATGCATACTCTTCTTGTGCCGTACTGTCAATCTCGCGATGAAATGAATACAATGCGAACGGTGCAGGACACGGTGATTCTTGCCGACCGCAGCTGTACGATCACCCTCCCAGGAGATTAAGGCGATGCCAGCTCGATTTCGCGCGGACCATGTGGGAAGCTTTTTGCGGCCACAAGAACTGTTGGATGCGCGGGCGAACGCCGCAAAAGACCCGCAGCGGCTCCGCGACCTCGAGGACCTTCACATTCGACGGATACTCGACAAACAAAAGGAAGTCGGCTTCGAGTTCGCGACCGACGGCGAGTTGCGCCGGCGCAACTTCATGAGCGATTTCACCGACGCCGTGGAAGGTTTCGACCTAAGCGATGCCGTGGCAAGAAACTGGAAAGCGGACGACTCGAAGTCCTCAACCGTCAGCAGTGTCACTGGTATCGTACACAGAAAATTGCGTCAGACGCGCCCCCTTACCGGGCATGAATTGCCCTTTCTGAAAAAGAATTGCACCGTGGCAATCAAAATGACGCTGCCCAGCGCGACGCAGTTCCCGGCGATCTCGTTTAAAGCAGGGATCACGGACAAAGTGTACAAAGATCATTCGGCGTTGCTTTGGGACATCGTCGAAATCATGAAGAACGACCTTTCACAATTGTCTTCTGAAGGCGTGGACTACATTCAAATTGACGCTCCCCGGTACAGCTACTACATGGATCCCAGATGGCGCGAATGGATTCGCACCGAACTGAAGATGGATCCAGACGCGGCATTTGACGAGGCCATCGAGGCAGACAATGCTTGCTTCAAGGCGGCGCGGCGGCCTGGTGTAACCCTCGCCATTCATCTTTGCCGCGGCAACAATCGCAGCCATTGGTACGCCGAGGGCGGTTACGACGCGATTGCGGAAAAAATGTTTGGCAGGCTCGATGTAGATCGCTTTCTTCTCGAGTACGACGACGCGCGTTCTGGCACTTTTGCTCCGTTGCGTTTTATTCCCAAGGGCAAGACAGTCGTGCTGGGCTTGGTGAGTTCTAAAGTCCCGCAGATGGAGGATCCGATCGTTCTCGAAAAGCGCATCCAGGAAGCCGCGCAGTATGTTCCTGTGGAGAATCTTGCGCTCAGCCCACAGTGTGGCTTTGCTTCCACAGCTGAAGGAAATCTGATCACCGAGGACCAGCAATGGGCAAAGTTGAAACTGGTTGTAGACACTGCCCGGCGGGTATGGGGAGGAACAGCCAGCGCAAGCGCTTGATTTACTTGACCGAGAAATGCCGGCGCAGAACCTAGCTCAACTTCAAAGTCCGCAATCGAAGAATACGGTTTCGTCCAGACCTTGCAAGATTACGTTCCACTGTAGTGTCCCCGTTCGATTTGCATCTCTTCTCGCAATGAGTGTCGCTCGGCGTTCCGGCTCCACGAGATGCAGAATGAAATCCGCTGCGTTGGCCGGTTCTTCCGGGAAATAGATTCGTGTCACCAGCCGCCTCAGCAATCCTCGCGCGAAGACGGATACGGCGATATGAGGGGCCTGCAGCTTTCCGTTTGGTCCAGGGACAGCTCCAGGCTTTATGGTCGAAAAGCTGAATCTCCCGCTCTCATCCACCAGAATTCGCCCGTAGCCCTGAAAGGCCGGGTCCAATGGCTTCTTTTGGTCATCTTCTGGATGCGCATACCTGCCATGGCAGTTCGCCTGCCAGATTTCAAGGATGGCGTCTGGCACCGGCTTGCCGTCGCCGTCCAACACACAACCCGCGATGGTAACGCGTTCGCCGGAAGCGCCAGGCCCGGCAAGTTCAACTCTTCTCAGCCGCGTCAGCCCAATGGAGAAGAAAGGCCCTACAGTTTGCGACGTTGTCGCTTGCAGGCTCATTTTACTTTCCTCCGCTGGATCGCGCGTCTTCCCAAGGTGTGGCCTCGCGTCCGGCCAGGATAATGTCAAAGTGGAAACCCAGCGCTTGTCCAGGAAGTGTGGTTTCCCAGTCGAAAAGCGAAATCAGCCGATTACGCGCCTTTTCGTCCGCTGTGCAATTGAAAATCGGATCGTAGGGAATCAGCGGGTCACCAGGAAAATACATTTGCGTGACGAGCCGCGTAGCAAACGCCGGACCGAAAACTGAAAAATGAATATGTGCCGGCCGCCACGCATTGTGATGGTTTCCCCAAGGGTAAGCGCCCGGCTTAACCGTCACGAAGCGATACCGTCCTTCCGCGTCCGTCAGAACGTGGCCGCAACCGGTGAAGTTCGGATCGAGCGGAGCATCGTGCTGGTCCACTTTGTGTAGATACCGCCCCGCCGCATTGGCTTGCCAAACTTCCACCAGCGTGCTCGAAACGGGCCGCCCATCTTCGTCCAGCACGCGTCCGCTGACAACGATTCGTTCACCAAGCGGTTCGCCCGAATGCTGTTTGGTCAAATCGCATGCTTTTGGATCGACAGTTTCCCTGCTGAATTGCGGCCCCGTGACTTCAGTGAGCGTGTGTGGAATTGGCACCAGGGGCTTCAGTGGAGCTCGCTTTATCGAAGAAACATAGGGAGGATGGAGATGATTGGGCTGCGTGCCTGGATAAGGCCTGCGGTAGCCAGTGAGCTTTCCCATGATTCCTCCTCTATCTCGCATTGCCGTTGTGCCGCGCCTGATGACGCTTTCCCCATGCGGACATCAAGCGCAGGATAGGCCGCAGGCTCTCGCCGTGTTTTGTCAGGGAGTATTCGACGCGCGGAGGAACTTCCGCGTAGACCTTGCGGTGGACAATGTCGTCCCGCTCCAACTCGCGGAGCTGTTGCGTCAGCATTTTCTTCGTTGGCCCCGATAGAAGTCTTTGCAGCTCGCTAAAGCGCCGCACCCTGCCTTGCAAGTAGTACAAGATCGAAGGTTTCCATTTTCCACCGATAACATGCGTCGTGAACGTGACTGGGCAATTGAAGGGATCCATTCGGAATCTCCTCGGACACTAGGTTACAGAAAGGTGCCTACTAGCGAAAAAGGGACTTTAGACTATTATCGGCCCATTTGCTAGAGGCGATGACCACGAGGCATGACCTGCCGCGAATGCTGGGGTTAGCAGATGGGGAGCTTCGATGAGTAAACGGCCCGTAGTCCTCTATGGGGCAAGCGGTTTTTCCGGCCGGCTGATTGCGGAATTTCTGCGCGAATACAACGTCCCCTTCATCGCCGCTGGGCGGAATCAGAAAAAACTTCAGGAAGTTTTGAGCCGTGTCCCGGGAATCGAAACAGCGGACTACGAAATCGTGCAACTTGGCGGGACAACCGAAGAACTGGTAAAGCTCTTCAGCGGCGCCAGGGTCGTTTGCAATACAGTCGGTCCGCTCGTTTATTACGGTTCGCCCGTCATTGAAGCTGCCTTGAAAGCCGGCTGTCACTATACGGACATTAGCGGAGAGCAGGCCTGGGTACGGCAGGTCGCAGGAACCTGGGGCCCGAAATTCGAGGAAAAAGGCTTGCTCGCAGCGCCTGCGACAGCTTATATGTCCACAGCGAGCGATATTGCAACTCGCCTGTGCCTGGAAGCCGGCGGAATCGACACCTTAGAGATTCTGTCGATGTTTAAGGGCATGCCTACCTACGGATCGACGCAAACCATTTTTGCCGGAATCTCTGCGGAGGCATGTTATCTTGAGCAGAACCAATACAAGCCTTGGCCGCGAGCGAAAGCCTATGACGTGGTCGCGCCCGGTTGTGTGCAAACTCAGCTTGCGCTGCCTTGGGGCGGGTTTCCCCATCCTGTGTGGTTCAAAGACCATCCGCAAGTCGCGAATGTAAAGACGCTTGGTGGCTTGCTCGACCGCCAGATCATGGAAACCGTGGCGGCCACCGAAAGACATTTCGAGGAAAAAATCCGCCCGCTCCCGAAGCAAGAACAAGAACGCCAACTCGCAGACATGGCAAATTCCGTTCAAGCTGGGACTCCGCCACGGGAAAACACGCGGGTCCACCGCACGATCGACGTCGTGGTTGGTCGCGGGAGCACAAGCTTTGTCCAGTGCACGATGTTTGGAACTTGCGCTTACCGTCAGACGGGCCTCGTGCAAGCCTACGCGGCACACCACCTCATGTTGGCGCCGCCGCGAAAAGTCGGATTCGCTTCGCCATGCGAAGCGTTCGGTCACCGCGAACTCCTCCAGGCACTGGAGAATTTTGGCCTTTCGCGAGCGAAGCTCAGTTCCTAAGAGGACCGAAGTGTATGCGTGCCATCGATTACTTCGACAAAGGAGCGGAAGCGTTTCCTGACAGGATCGCGATTATCGACCGCGTGGCGAAATATTCCTATCGCCAAGCCCAGGACGCAAGCAATCGCATCGCCCGAGCTATGTGGGCGTCAGGCCTGCGCGGCGAAGAACGAGTCGCTATTTTTTCCACCAACGACGCGCGAATCCTTCTTTGCATGCTCGGCCTGATGCGTGCCGGCGGGGTTTGGGTTCCGATGAATCACCGGAACGCTCTGGATGCCAACGTCGAGTTTCTGAATTATTCCGGCACTTCCTGGCTCTTCTACCACAGCAGCTTTCAGGACGAAGTTCGCAAAATGAAATCGCTTGTTCCTTCGTTGCAGCATTTCATTTGCATCGACAGTGAACTGGACGGCGATCTTTCTCTTGAATCCTTCATGCATCAGTGTGGCAACAGTGTAGGAGCAGAAACGCCCGACTGGGGCGATCCTAGAGGCAATCTCGATCGCATGGTCGGCCTTGTGCCCACCGGTGGCACCACCGGCCCCGCAAAAGGCGTCATGGTCACCAGCCTCTCCTGGGGCACCATGGTTGAGACTGCCAACCTGTGCTTGCGTTGCGACGACCTGGAGCCCGTCTGCCTGAGCACTGCTCCGCTTTCCCACGCCGCTGGCGTCGTAGCCTTTGCAATGTTCCCGCTCGCCGCCACCAACGTCGTGATGCCTGGCTTCGACGCTCTGGAAGTCCTGCAAAATATCCAGCGCCTTCGTGTCACTCACATTTTCCTTCCGCCGACAGCCCTTTATGCCATGCTGGCTCATCCGCGCGTGCGCGAATTCGACTATTCCCCCCTCCGCCGAATGCTTCTCGCCGCCGCTCCCGTTTCTCCAGACAAGCTGAAACTTGCCGTGGAGATTTTTGGCCCTTGCTTATGCCAGTCTTATGGCCAGACCGAAGCACCCATGTACATGACCTTCCTCGACAACAAAACTCTCGTTGCCGCCGCTGCTGGCGATCATCCGGAACGCCTGCGCAGTTGTGGCCGGCCCACGCCCGCGGTGCGACTCGGCATCATGGATGACGATGGCCAACTCCTGCCGCCTCACAAAACCGGTGAAATTGTCGCGCGTGGCGCGCTCGTCTCTGCCGGCTATTACAAATTGCCCGAAGCTACCGCCGAAATTCGCACATTTGGCTGGCATCACACGGGAGACGTCGGCTACCGCGATGAAGACGGGTTCTTCTACATCGTTGATCGCAAGAAAGACATGATCATCACCGGTGGCTTCAACGTGTACTGCGCCGAAGTCGAAAGCTGTGTGATGGAACTCTCAGGTGTGCGCGAGTGTGCGGTCATCGGTGTGCCCGACGAAAAATGGGGCGAGGCGGTGAAAGCCATCGTTGTATCGCAGGCCGGAGATTCTTTGACGGAAGCGGCCGTCATTGCGCATTGCAAAGCGCGGCTGGGCGGAGTGAAATCACCCAAGTCTGTCGAATTTTGGACTGAAATACCCAAGACGCCTGCCGCAAAGACCGACAAGAAAGCCATTCGAAAGTCGTATTGGGCCGGAGTCGACCGCGCCGTGCATTAAGAAAAGATGCGCCGCGCGGATGGGGTGGAGCAGCAGTTATGGTCGAAGATGTTTTCATTCTCGGGATTTATAGCACGCCCGTAGGCCGTTTCTTCGGTCGCTCGCCGAAAGACCTGGTGCGCCAAGCCTATTTGGGGGCGCTGAAAGACGCGAACATCGACGGACGCGGCATCGGCCACGTCTCGTTCAGCAACATGATGCTCGACTTCTGGGGTCAACCCAACGTGAAAGGCCAAGTTTGCCTTTTGCCGCTCGTAAAAGAAGGATTGCTCTCCCCAGGCGTTGCCACAACGAATGTCGAGGCCGCGTGTGCCAGCGCCAGCTTGGCATTCAACGATGCGTGGAAGGAGATCCTGTCTGGACAGTCGGAAATGTCTCTCGCAATCGGCGTCGAAAAAATGTACGACCCGGGCCGAAAAGCCGAGTTCTTTGTGCGCCTCGAAAAGGGAACCGACTTCCTCGACCCGCAGGATTGGATGTCTCTCTACAAGGCCACGGCGTCTGAGTGCGGCACGAAGTTCGAAACGAGCCCTGATCGCTCGATCGCCATGGATATTTACGCTCTATGGGCGCGAACGCACATGGTGCGCTATGGTACGACCGCGAAGCAGATTGCCTGTGCGGCCGCGAAAAACCATACCAATTCCGTCGACAATCCACGCGCACAGTATCGTTTTCCCATGGATGTCGATACTGTCCTCGCCGATCGCATGGTCTGCGAACCTCTCACACGGGCGATGTGCGCGCCCATTGGTGACGCCGCCGCCGCCGCGGTGCTTTGCTCGCGCAGCGCCTTGCAAAAAATGCCGGCGCCCGTTCAAAAACGCGCCGTCCGCGTTCGCGCCCAAGCTTTGGCAGGCGGACGATTTCGCGCCGGCTGGGAAGACGAACGTGCTCCAGTACTCGCAGCGCGCCGCGCCTATCAGATGGCGCAACTCACCCCGGTTGACATCAATGTCGTGGAACTCCACGACGCCACTTCGTTTGCCGAAATTCACCTCATCGAAGATTTGGGATTTTGTCCACGCGGGCAAGGCGGACCCTTTACGACTGCGGGCGAAACTTGCCGCTACGGTCGTATCCCGGTAAATCCCTCGGGTGGATTGGTTTCGCGCGGACATCCCATTGGCGCAACCGGCCTCATGATGTTGAACGAATTGTGCATCCAACTTCGCTGCGAAGCTGGTTCAATGCAAGTGAAGAATGCGCGCATCGGTCTTGCCGAAAATGGCGGCGGTCTGGTTGGCAATGACCTCGCGGCTTGCGCGGTAACAATTTTGGAAGCAGCGGCTTAGGGAGGCGCAACACCGTCACGTTCTGCGAGTGCCGACGGGGAACTGTAGATGGACAAGGTCAGTTTACGAACTCGATTCTGCCGCGGCTGGTGCGCTGCTGACGATTGTCGCGGCCATCGTGCCGAGGTTCCCCGTAGGCGACCGGCTTTGCGCTGTGCGCGGTGAGCGCTGTACGCGATGAACTTGCAAAAGGGACGTGCGCATGTGATTTGAATCACATATATGAATTACAGGAGTGCATCAAAGGCTTGACTAAATTGTGGTGCGAGGATACAGATGCAATTCAAACGGGGTGCTTCTTTCAAGCTTCATTTTCGCGGCTTGGTCAGAAACTTTCGGCAACATCGTCGAGATTCTTGGCTGATTGTGGGATCTGGCTCTCGGGGCGGTGTTTATACCGGGTTCTCATTCGAATCGAAGGAGAAGGGGTGAACCTATGAAGCGACATTTGAGGCTGTGGGCCATCCTTGGGGTTGCACTACTTGG
Organism: Terriglobia bacterium; assembly: GCA_033853375.1. Taxonomy (GTDB): domain Bacteria; phylum Acidobacteriota; class Terriglobia; order Acidiferrales; family UBA7541; genus Acidiferrum. Next base: position 23,640 of record JAWOLO010000230.1, on the reverse strand, counting down.
AAGTTGGGGCAAGCCGGCAATGGCGCAAGTGGGAGCAAGCGTGGCCCAACTGAACGGAACGGTGCGCGATCAAAGCGGGGGCACCGTTGCGAAAGCGACCATCACGCTCCGAGAAACGGAGACGAACCGGACGTACACCGCCGTTTCGAATGAAAACGGATTGTACGTGCTGGCCAATCTCCCGCCGGGACGCTACGAGCTGACGACGGAAGCCACCGGATTTGCCAAGTCCACACAAACTGGGATTGTGCTCACGGTGGGACAGGTGGCCACCATCGATGTTGCTTTGAGAGTCGCTTCGAGCGCGGAAAAAGTCGAGGTGACCACGGAGACGCCGCCGGTGGAACCCACGCGCACAGAAGTCAGCCAGGTCATTGACACCAACCAGATTCAGTCCTTGCCCATCAGCGGCCGGCTATTCACGGATTTCGTTTTGTTGACCCCCGGCGTCACCACGGGCCGCACCAGTTTGCAGTCCACCTTCACGGAATCCGAAGTCACGCGTGTCTCTTTCGGTGGCATGCGCGACTTCAGCAATCTTGTCACCGTGGACGGCGCGGATACCATCAACACCGCCACCGGTTCGCAGCGCAGTACGCCTTCGCAAGAAGCTGTCAGCGAGTTTCGTGTGGTCAACAACGGATTCGGCGCCGAGCAGGGCCGGGCCCTCGGTGGCATCGTCAACATCATCACCAAATCCGGCACCAACGACCTGCATGGTTCTCTCTACGATTACGTTGAGAACAACGCCCTCAACGCGCGCAATCTTTTGCAACACGGGACGTTGCCTGTTTCCGGCGCCACGGTGCCCAATACCCTTCGTCAAAACCAGTTTGGCGGCACGCTCGGCGGCCCGCTCAAGAAGGACAAGACCTTCTTCTTCCTGAACTACGAAGGCCAGCGGCGCGGAGAAGCGGCCGTGCAATCTCCCACCTTGCTCGCCAATTTCAATTTAATTAATCAGGCGAAAGCGCTGCTCGGAATCGCTCCCGAACAGGAAAGCACGCTGAAAACCTACGATTCCGACAAAGGCTTCGCCAAACTCGACCATCAGATCAACAAGGACAGTCGCCTCTCGTTGCGCTACAGTATGGAGGATGCCCGCATCTTGAATGTCCTTGTCGGAGACACGCTCGATGGCGGTGGCCTCGCCGCCTCTTCGAGCGGCCACAACAACTTTTTGCGCGATCAGTCCCTTGTCGGCACGGTTTCCACGCAGTTGAAGCCCAGCCTGGTGAACACAGCGCTCGCCCAGTACGCGCGGCGTCATTCCACGTACCCGGGCGTCACCGGTCAGCCCAATCTCGACCTGCCGAACCTGGTCATGATGGGACATAACTTCGGCATCTTTGACGCTACGTATGAGAGCCGCGGGCAATTCGCGGATTCCGTTTATTGGGTGAAGGGTTCGCATCTGGCGAAATTTGGCATGGACTACAACCATGTCAATGATCACATCATTTGGCCAGGATTTTCTCCCATGCGCATCGTTCTGCCCGGTGTGAATTGCCTGGTGGACTTTGCCAACTATGTGGACAAGGTAAAAGGCATGCCTTTGCCCTTTCTTGCTCCCAATTTCAATGAAGGCCCGTGCCCCATGGCGCTGCCCGGATTCAGCACCCATGGGGACCCTACACTCAATTGGGCAAATAGCGCAGGGAATCCCGTGCCGAGCAACGGCAACTGCCCAACGCCAAGTGTTTTCGCCTGTACTCCAGCAGGGGTGCCCGGGCCGGGAATCAACTACGCGGACGTTGCGAATGGCGTGCCCGTGGCCTTCTGGCCCGCACCGCTTGGCCCAGGCGACAATTCCACGGTAGACGGCATCACTCCGCCAAACGTCAATACCAATTGGCAGGCAGCCTATCCCGCGGCTGCGACTCCTGACTACTTCTCGAATATTACTCACGGTTATGTAGGCTTTTTCGCCCAGGACCAATGGCGCGTTACGCCAAAATTCACGGTGAACTATGGCCTACGCTGGGACTATGAAACGGGTCTCGGCGGCACGATAAACAACTACTACAAGGCGGTCCAGCCCAGGGTCGGCCTGGCGTATTCTCCGGACAAGCACACGGTCATTCGCGCCGGTTTCGGTCTCTTCAGTGACCGCTACAACATTGGGTTCTTCTTCGTTACGCATCCGCAGCGGCCCACGACGTTTGTTTGCGTCGCGCCCTCTCCCAACTGCCCGGCTGGAGGCAACTTCTTCTTGCCAGGCCTTCGCGACGGCGCGTTCAATGCTACGTATGCTTTGAACCAGTTGCCGTTTATCCCCGGCACTAACCCACTCGGCAGTCACCTTCAGCCGGCGGACGCGGCGGCGAATCTATTGCAGTTCGGCAGCTACGAGCCCGTCGCCATGATTACCGACGTCACGAAAGGAGAGTTCTCGCCCGTTGGCGATGGCTCGGTGGAAAGAGCCAGCAAGATGCCTTATGCCGAGCAGAGCAGCCTCGAGATCGACCGCGAAATCGGGCATGGGCTGGTGCTAAACGTCGGCTATCTTTTTGTGTCCTCGCACCATCAGGTTCGCGCGGAGAACTTGAACGTTTGCCCGCCAAACACGACGGGAGGCGCCAGCCCCAGCCTGACCACCGGCTGGTACGAGTGCGGGTCGACTGCCTTCAACAACTACACCGCTCCGCCGAGCACTGCCGCGCCGGTCAATTACCCCGCAGGCAAGAGCTTTTTCCAGAGCGTGCTCATCCCGGTCGGACTGCTTTATTACACGGACAACAGCGGCAACAGCGTCTACCACGGCGCCAATATCGCAGCCACACAGAAGATCGGCAATAATTTCCGCCTGAACGCGAACTACACGTTCTCGAAGACCTTGGATGACGGAACGTTCACCACGTTTGTGAGCACGCCGCAGGATCTCTATCATCGCAATCTGGAGCGCGCCAACTCGAACCAGGACGTTCGCAACCGCTTCATTGCCAACTTCACCGCGTCTGGTCCGCAGAAGACCTTCCTGCGCAACACCGAGTTGAGCGGCATCGTCACGCTGCAGGGCGCTCGTCCCTTCACGGAGTTCGTGGGCTTCGACGCCAACAACGATACCAACCCTGTGACGGATCGCGTTGGCCTCGCTGCGCGCAATACCTACTGGGGCGACAAGTTGAAAACCGTGGATCTGCGCATCTCGCAAGGGATCAAATTCCGCGAGAAGCAGCGGATTGACGTAGCCGTGGATGCGTTCAACGCCTTCAATCGTCCCAATGTGGACGAAGTCGATTCCGTTTACGGCACCTATAACTTCTGCAACGGCCAGGTGCCACAGCATTACAAGGACGCTACCTCGCTGGCCATTCGGGGCAATCCCACTTCGTTCATTGGCACCTGCCCTGCGGCCGGTCCTCCGTTCCCCAATCCCGACTTCGGCGCGCCGAGAAAAATGTTCAACGCGCGGCAGTTCCAGATCTCGCTGAAGTACTCGTTCTGAGTTCGCAGTGTGCAGACAACAGGCGGCAGGCGAATGCGGATTTTCCTGCCGCCATTTTTTCCCGACGGGGAATGCTGCTTTCCCAAGAGAAGCGAAGCTCCCTGAATGAATCAGTTCCCGAGATGCTGAGGATTCTCAGCCGTAGTTGGGTGGATTGACCGACTGATCCATTCCCATGCAGGTTTGTCCGCCCCTCGCGACATTGACGCTAATCAGGCACGGCCCGGGCGATGCGAACGCCCGCTGCAGCGCCGGCTCTAGGTCTTTGGCCTGGTCCACCTCTTGCGCAGCCATTCCGTAACCCTGAGCAATCTTCACCACGTCAATGCCGGGGATGTCCATCCCAGGAACGTTCCTGCCCACGTTCGTGAAATCGCAGAAGGATTTCAATGCGGTATAGTCACCGTTGCGCAGAACGATGAAAATCACTCCAGCCTTGTACTGAACGGCGCTCCAGAGCGCCTGGATGGAGTACTGGATCGACCCGTCGCCCACGGGACAAACCACTCTCCTCTCCGGGCGAGCGAGCTGCAGCCCGACCGCCGCCGGCAGCCCAAATCCCAGGATTCCATTTGGCACGGAATAGAACGAGCCCGGCTGATCCGACATTAAATAACGGTCGAGATCACCTTTCGCGGAAGGACATTCTTCCGCAATGATGGCGTCTCGAGGCATGACTCTGTTGAGAACACTGAACAAATAGCTAGCCGTGATGGGATACCCCGGACTTGGCTGCGGAGGCTCCCTTCGCGGCGAGGGAACCCCGCCTTTTCTTGGATTCGTGTGGGCGCGGAGGTATGCGGCCGCAGCAGCTACGTCGCCAACGATTGCGGTTCCGGCCAGTGCGGCGGCGCCATCTTGCGGAGAATTCGTGATTTGAAATAATTTCGTGCCTGGCTTGATCGGGGAGCCTGGAACGTACGCGTAATAAAGAAACACCGGTGCCCCAAGAACAACGACTGTGTCATAGCCCGCAAGTTGATCGGCAAGGGGCCGTTGTGCGGGAAGCAAGCCGCCGCGAAAAAGATGGTGTGTTCGCGGAAACGTCCAGCGGGGAGGAAGAGGCTGCTGATAGACGTCGGCCTGGAGATGTTCAGCAAGTGCGACGACCTCCATCCATCCATGATCCTCTTCAATCTGCGCTCCGGCGATGAAGGCAGGATTCCGGCTGGAATTGAGGGCTTGAGCCACGCGTTCCAGAGCCGCGGGGTCCGGCATGACCGTTTGATGTACTTCGCGCGCCGGGAGGGGCTCACATTCGTGGGTCCAGTCGTCCATGGGAATAGAAATGAACACCGGCCCCCTTGGCGGCAGCATGGCGAGGTGATAGCCGCGAGCGATAGCCGCCGGCACATCTTCCGCGCGGAGCGGCTCATACGACCACTTCACGTAAGGCTTCGCCACTTCGGCGGCGCGGCTTACAAGAAAAGGTTCCGCCAGGATATGGCGGCGGTCTTGCTGGCCCGTGGTAACAACCAGTGGCGCATGGCAATAGTAGGCATCGACAAGAGCGGAGAGACCGTTGCCAACGCTGGCAATGGAATGTACGTTCACGAAGGTGGCTTTGCCTGTGGCTAGGGCGTATCCCAGCCCCATGCCGATGGCGGAGCGTTCATGGAGCGCGAGGACATAGCTGAAATCGGGGGGCATGTCGCGTAAGAAGGGCAATTCGGTGGAACCTGGATTGCCGAAGATTTTGGTCATTCCCAAATCGCGCAGGACTCCGTACGTTGCTTCTCTCACTTTGGTCAAGGGCACGCTCCGGATTTCCCAGATTTCGCTTTCCGTGATGCGAAAAGTGCTAGCATTTTAGCGCAACTTGCGGGCTCTCTACGTTTTTGGAGAGTTAAGAAAACGCAAACGAAAAATCGCGCAGCCCAGCTCTCAAACGTCCGTTTTTCAAGGAATTCTGGCGGACGTGGCGGACTCAAATGCGCGGCTCTCTGCTTACAAGCAGGCATAAATTCAATCTAAGTTGTTGCCTCGGTTGCACAGCAGTTGCCCAATTCCTTATAAGGAACAAGCTGGATGCAAGGGGCAAGAAGCTCAAGGGGCCGTGCGCAGATATCAGACATGATGAGCAGAAAAAGCATCTCGACCGGCGACCCTGCTGATAAAAGCGACCGCGATGTTTTGGAGGCCGTGATCGATATGGACGATAGTTCTTGGCCGCTGCCGAATGGACGATAGTTCTTGGCGGCTGCCGATAGGACTCAGAGTGACAGTTCAGTTTTTGGTACAACTGTGCGCTATGTGGTCAGTAACTATCGAAGAGTCGGCTTGCCATCCGTGCCGAAGGAATTTGGGCCCCAAGCCCACGCCCTCACTCGAGAAGCGGGTGAAAAATCCAAGGCGGACGAATTTTAGGAACTAAAGAATGGAGGCCATTGAGGACCCATAACGATTCCTTTGGATTCCTTACTGTGCCTTTTCAATGTGTTAGCTCTCCTCTAAGTCTCTCAAATTTTAATTGGAATTGTTTTTTGATCCCCCCGCCCCTGGCAAGTCACCTCTGTAACAGGCAGCAACGGGCCGCTGCTGTGTGCCGCGCAGCGTTCCGGTAACCTCCTCGGCAATCCCAACAGGAAGTTGACCGTTTGTCCCTTACGACAGGCACAAGAACTCAACAGCCCAACACTAGGGGCGTGCGCGATTTGGAAGGCGTGATGATTTGCTAAAATTACACCGCTATGGCTACCGGTGAAAAGAAGCGATTTGGCGTTCCGGGGAACAGCGAAGTATCGGCGCTGCTGGTTCGTCCGCAAACCGCGAAGTGGCTGCTGGTTTTGGGTCACGGCGCCGGAGCGGGCATGGCGCATCCTTTCCTGGAAAAGCTTGCAACGGAATTGGCGGCTGCTGGAATTGCGACCTTGCGGTATCAGTTTCCTTATATGGAGGAGCGCAGGCGCGTTCCTGACAAGCCGGAAGTGTCGATGGCTACTGTTGCCGCCGCAGTGCGCCAGGCTGCGGAAGTACAGCCCAGGTTGCCATTGCTGGCGGGCGGCAAATCGTTCGGCGGACGAATGACTTCTCAGGCAGCCGCAGAAGGATTGCTCGGATCGGTGAAGGGATTGGTGTTTTTTGGCTTTCCGCTGCATCCGCCGAATCGCCCGGGAACCCTGCGGGCGGAGCATCTCGCGAAAGTTGGTTTGCCGATGCTCTTTCTGCAAGGAACGCGCGATACGCTTGCGGATCTCACGCTGCTTCGCCCGATTTGCGAAAAACTGGGAGGGCGTGCGACGCTGCATATCATCCCTGAGGCGGATCACTCGTTTCATGTGTTGAAAAAGGCGGGGAAGACGGACGCCGAAGTGATGAAGGAATTGGCGCAGACCACTGCTTGCTGGGCAAAAGAACTTAAGGACTGAGAGGGAAATCATGCGAATGGCGTGGCGGGTGACAATTCAGAGACTGACGAACAGGTCGAATTGTTTCTCCCGAATGTACCTTTGCGCCGCCCTCGCGGTGACTTTGCTGAGTTTTTCTTTTCCCTTTGCGCTGTCCGCGGCACCAAAGACCGAAAGCGCAAAGGCGCTACAAATCTATTTTGTGGATGTCGAGGGCGGCCAGTCGACTCTGTTTGTGACGCCGGAAGGGAAGTCGCTGCTGATCGATACGGGCTGGCCCGACAGCAACGGACGTGACGCGGACCGCATCGTGGCGGCTGCGAAGCTGGCCGGCATCAAACAGCTCGATTTCGTGCTTCTCACGCACTACCACATGGATCACACGGGAGGAATTACACAGCTTGCGGCACAGATTCCGATTCGAACGGTAATCGATCACGGAGAGAATCGCGAACCCAAAGAGGCGGCGACGGAAAAAGTCTGGGAGGATTACCAGAAACTGGTGGTCAGCGAAAAACTCAAGCGAATCATTGCCAAGCCTGGAGAAACACTCCCGCTGGAGGGCATCGACGCGCGAGTGATCAGCTCGGATGGAGCGCTGATTGATCAGGCGGTGAGCGGTGGGGGCGAGAAAGACCCGGGCTGTAGCGCCGCGAAGCACTATCCGGCGGATCATACGGAAAATGCGCGATCTTTGGGGGTGCTTCTTACGTTTGGTAAATTGCGCATCCTCGATTTGGGCGACTTGACCTCGGATAAAGAAGTGCAGTTGGTTTGTCCCGAGAATAAGCTCGGAAAGATCGACATCTACGTCGTGTCGCACCACGGAACGGCCTCCAGCAACAGCCCGGTGTTTTTGGACGCCATCGCGCCGCGCGTTGCTGTTATGGACAATGGAGCTGCGAAAGGCGGTGCGCCTTCTTCCTGGGATGCGGTCAAGAAGTCGCCGCGGCTTGAAGATTTCTGGCAACTTCACTTTTCGGATGAGGGAGGGGCTGCTCACAACGCGGCTGAGCCCTTCATCGCGAATCTTCCCGGGCCCGACACCGGCAACTACCTCAAGCTAACAGCGTGGCCGGACGGCCACTTTGAAGTGTTCAACCCCCGGACGAAGGAAACGAAACACTACTCGCCAGCTAACTGACGGCGTTTATGCTTCGGGCGCGGAACCTACAACAACAAGCGCCATCGAAAGCGGCGAACCGGTTGCGCCCTGCATTGAAAGTGGAAATTCTACAAGCCACAGATCGCCGTCATCCAGATGGAAGACGGAGGGAAGCGATTTCGGATGATCTTCGGCGGGCGCGAGACTCCACACCGACGGATGATTCGAACCAGTGGCTTTGCGACTCAAGGCCAGCGTTTGGTCGATGCTGATGGTTGCTGGATCTTGGTCAGCAGACGCGGGCGATGCCAGCACGAAGTCTCGTTGCGGAGCGACGCCCATGTGGTTGCCGTTCTCGGGCAACAGAGCGTAGCGAAGCGTGTACACACCTGGCTTGACCTCCTGCTTGCGATAATCTTTGACGGAATTGGGAAGGCGAATCGCGCCGATCAGAGTGCCTTGCGCGAATTGCGGAAACACTACCCCTAGAGACTGCGGGGCGTTGGCTTGTCCTGGAACGGCTTTGCCCAGCCAGAGGTCGCACAAAGTGCCCCTGGGACCAGTCACGCGAATGCCGGAGGTCGAGAGCGCGTTTCGAACGGGCGCGGCCAGATCGCTGGGAGGCGCTTCGTTCAGCGTTTCGGCCTTGTAGCCCTGCGCAGTAGCAGGCCTGGCAGGAAAGAGACATACGGCAAGGAACAGTGAGAAGAGAAACGTTCGCGACAGGAAAGTTTTCATTCCGTGCGCACCTCAAGAGCGTTGGGATTGCGGGCGCACGTTCGCGCCCAGTCTGCTTGGCTAGGAGAATTACATTCGCCCGAGCCACCACTTCCAGAGATACGCGAACTTTGCCGACCCCGCGGGCGAATTTTTCCAGCGACGACAGCCTTCGTAAACTAGTCAAGCCTGACTAATCCAATTAAGAATAGTCAGCCCTGACTACGCTCAATTCAGATCGCAAACGTGCCGACGAAGGCGCTGCGGCGATTCGAATCGTTCCAAGTGCTGCCAAGATGGTTGCCACTGTAGGACGAGCGGCTGGCCACGGCAGGCATCGCGTGGGTCAAGTGCGAAACCAACGGCAGATAATAGACATCCTCGTTGTGGCAGATCTCGTCCGTGTCCGTGATGGCGCGCGTGGTGATTTGCGCAACGTTGCCCACCTGCAGCGAAGCCGTTCCGTGCTTGCGAGCATCGACCGTGAAGCTGATGGGCTGCACTTCGGTAGCCACCACGTCGTTAAGAAGTTTTCCGGCTTGCGCTTGGGCAAACTTCACCAGCGCTTCGCGTTGCGCAGCGTTCGCTCGCTGGTCCACGATCAGCACTGCTTTGGCAGGCAGGGGATTGCTGAACGCATCGCCCAGCGTGGCGCTCGCGTGCACCACTGCCGCGACACTCAAGCCATCCAGGGGAACGTTCTCCCACGTGCCCTTGTCCACGTGCCATGCGAGGACCGCTTCGTGGCCGGTCAGGTTGACTTCGGAATTCGCGAAGCATGGACCGGTGTAGACGTCCGCGGTGCGCGACTCGATGTATTGACCGGAGACGTGTCCCGCAGGCTGGCCCGCCCGCGCGCAAGAAGGCAAAGCGACCACAGCTCCCGCAAGAAGCATTGCCGGTACGGCTCCCTTTACTTTCATCGTGACTACCTCCCTTGATTGGCCTAAATAAGCTCGTTCTATTCTCCCACTGCTCCGCGTGGCATTCCAAGACAGAATCTGTTCGGCAAGCGTTGATTTGAGCCAACAGCGTCCTAGGTCGTTTCGCAGCACGAACGTCCTGGACGGCATTTCTCCGTGTTGGCAAAGCCGCCGTCGGGTCCTACTAGGGATTGCGTTTGCGCGCACCAGAAGGGTCCGGTCGGCATCGACGCAGCTTTCTCCTCTGCTGAAATAATGTCCATGCTGTTGGCAGGCACGTCGCCACCTTCGTAGAACATTTTCTTCTCGCGCAGGCAGTGGCAAACGGTCGCGTTCTGTACGAGCTCGGTCAGGGTAGGCATGGCTACGCTTCTCCTTTCGCCGCGGCGAGCAGCGCACGCTTGACGGCCACTTTGGTGAGCTGGACCTTGTAGCCATTCTGGCTTAGCGGCTTCGCGCCCCGAACCGCCGCGTCGCCCACGCCGGCTGCAAGGCTTTCGGTAATGGATTTTCCTTCAAGTTCTTTTTCCGCGTCACGAGCCTGCCATGGGATCGGCGCAACGTGTCCTAGCACAATGCGCCCTTCTCTAACCTTTCCGCCTTCCAGCTTGACGGCGACGGCCGCGGCCGCCAGCGGCCAGTCCAGCGCCATTTTGTGGCGTACTTCGTACGTGGCGCTGCGAAAGCCGCGGGAGGAAGCTGGAATCACAATGTGAGTGAGCACTTCATTGGGTTTGAGAACGTTCTCGCGCTCATTATCGGATTTAGGAATGACGAAAAACTCCGAAGCGCGGACTTCGCGCTGGCCGCTGGCCCCGGTCAACTTAAGCTTTGCTTCAAGCGCGATGAGCGCGGGCGCGAGGCTCGACGGATTTACGAAGTAAGCAGGGCCGCCATTGCCGAGGATGGCGTGGTAGCGGTTTTCTCCATCAGGAACAAGCGATTTTCCGTTTTCGTCCTTAGCGAGCAGGCCGTAGCCATTGCGAAAATACCAGCAACGCGGGCGCTGGCAAAGATCGCCGCCCACGGTACCCATGGCGCGAATCTGCGGACTGGTAATTCCTTCTGCAGCCTGCGTGAGGGCCGGGAATTCCGAACGAATGGTCTTGTCTTCCAGGAGCTCGTCCATGGTGACAAGCGCGCCGATGGTCACGCCTTCCGCGTTCGAATGAACTCCGTTTAAGCCTTCGACGTTCTTGATGTTCACGACGCGTTTTGGCGCGACGACATACTCCTTCATCAAGCTGATTAGATCGGTGCCGCCCGCCAGCACCGCCGCGTCGTTCCAGTTGGAGCCGAGCAAGCCAATGGTCTCGCGTTGCGTGGTTGGATGAGCGTACTCAAAGCGTTCCATCAGGCTACCGCTCCTTTCTCCAGCGCACTAAGAACTTTGTCGGGCGTGAGCGGAAGCGTGGGCACACGCACGCCGATAGCGTTGGCTACCGCATTCGAGATGGCGGCGCCGGGCGAAATCACCGGCGGCTCGCCGAGGCCGATGACGCCGCGCTCGTCGAAGCCGTTCCCGGTCATCATATGAACGACAATCTCGCCAAAGTCACCGATGCCGGCGAGCTTGTAAAATTCCATATCGGCATTGAGGCAGCGGCCAGTCTGCTCGTCCATGATTTTGTGTTCGAAGAGCGAGTAGGTAATGCCCATGATGCAGGCGCCGTACACCTGGCTCTCTGCCGTTTTCAAATCGATGATGAGGCCGCAATCCTGCGCGGCAACGAGTTTGTCGACGTGCACTTGACCGGTCTCGGTATCCACACTGACTTCCGCCATTTGCGCGCCGCCGACGCCGCTGGAAAGCAGGTCATCGTTTCCGCGCTGGCGCTGGCCGACGCCGGTAATGGGAGTTGTGCCGAGCTTGGCACAGGCTTGTTTCCAGGAAATCGCTCGGCTGGGGTTGCCTTTCACGCGGATCTGGCCGTCAGCAGCTTCCAGTTCCTCCGGTTTGGCATTGAGTGAAGGAGCAACTCTTTCAAGGAGCTGATTGAGCGCGGCGGTGGCCGCACGACGCGTTGAGGAACTGACGCCGCCCACCGTTGTAGAGCCGCCGGAGGCTCCATCCGCAGGATATTTCGAATCGCCGATGTTCACTTTCACGGCTTCTAAGGGCAATCCCATGGTTTCCGCCGTGATAATGCCAATTACTGTGCGGGTTCCAGTGCCAAGATCCTGAGATCCCAGGGAGGAGGAAACCGAACCGTCCGGCTGAATGACGCAGTTGCAATTGCTGGCGTGGCCCGCGCCGCCCCAAGTGTGAATGGAAACGCCCAGTCCCTTTTTTATTGTGCCCGGCGTTTTGTCGCCGCGCGGATGCCATTTCTTTTTCCAATCCATCAGTTCGGCAGCTTTTTCCAGTTCAGCCGAATACGTTTTAGAAAGCTGCCCGGTCATCTGGATGTTTTTCTGCAACATCTCGACCGGATCCATGCCGACCTTTGCTGCCAGGTCGTCGAGGGCAGACATGGTAATCAAACACATCTGCGGATGATTGGGAGCACGCCACGCGCGCGCCGGGCCGATGTTGGTCAGCACGGTGGTGTGGCGAACGCGACGATCGGGAATGCGGACGACGTAAGGCAGGCTTGGCGCGCCGCCTTGCGCGTCAGGACCTCCTGTGCCCCAGGATTCGGATTGCCAACCCACCAGTGTGCCGTCCTTCTTGGCGCCTACTTTCACTTTCGCGTACATGGAAGGACGCGCCCCTGCAGCCATCAATTCCTGATCTCGCTCGAGCATCAGTTTCACGGGCCGTCCCGCTTTCCTCGCAAGCCGCGCGCACGCGAGGCCCCACGTATCCGCGCCAAATTTGCTTCCGAAGCCTCCGCCCATTACGGGAGTGAGCACGCGCACCTTGTCTGCGGAGTCGGCGATCTTTGCGCGCACAAGTTCTCCCGGCATGCCGCTTACGTTCTGCGTGGAGGCATAAATGGTGAGGTTGTCGCCGTCCCATTCGGCCACTTGGCCGTGCGCCTCAAGGCAACAATGGGTAATTACAGGAACTCCATATTCGCCCTCACTGACCACTTCCGCTTGCTGGAAGGCTTGATCCGGATTGCCGTCGGTTTGTTCGGCGAGTTGTTTGGTGTGTTCGCCGGCTTTGGAAGGATTGACGTCGGAAACCAAGTGGGGAAGTTTCTCGTACTGCACTTGAATGCGTCGGGCTGCATCGCGCGCTTGCTCTTCGGTTTCCGCAGCGACGGCTGCGACTTCGTGCCCTTCCCAGAAAACTTCCTTCCCGGGCTCGGTCATGATTTCGACGGCTTTCACGCCGGGCATCTTTTCCGCCGCGCTCGTGTCGATGCTTACGACCTTGGCGTGCGCGTAAGGCGAGAACACCATTTTTGCGTGGAGCATGTTCGGGCGATTCACGTCGTAGCTGTACTTGATGCGACCCGAAGACTTCCAGGGGCCGTCGAGGCGCGAAATGCGCCTGCCAATCAACTTGCATTTATCGGTGGGAGGCCAATGATAGTCAGCCATCAGGCGCGCCCTCCTTTCGTAGACATCGCCGCTTGTACGACCGCGTTTCGAACGCCCATATACGTCCCGCAGCGGCAGAGGTTGCCGCCGAGCGCCTGCTTCACCTCTTCAATCGTTGGATTGTGATGTGTGTCGAGGTAAGCCTTGCAGGACATCACGAAACCCGGTGTGCAGAAACCGCATTGTTGTGCGTCGTTCTCCACAAACGCGGCGGAAACCGGATGCAGCTTTCCTTCGGGAGTAAGTCCTTCGATGGTTCGAATGTCCGCGCCGGGTTTTCCGTCGCGGTCGGCAACTTCAATCGCAAGGACGCTGCAGGAGTACGTGGGCTTGCCGTTCACGATGATTGTGCATGCGCCGCAAGTGCCGCGGTCGCAGACTTTTTTCGCTCCGGTAAGGTCGAGATGGTTGCGCAAGGCGTCGAGCAAGGTGACGCGCGGCTCCAGAGTCACTTTCTTCGCTTCGCCATTGATGCGCAGCGTCATAGGAACCGGCCCCGGACCGATTACTTTGCCGGAGCCAACGAGCTCCTCCGGCACGGTGGTTGCCGCTGCCGCCAGTTTGTGGCCCGCAAGAACCTGGGCGGTGGCGGCGACCCCGGTCCCACCGACTAACTTGACGAAATCGCGCCTTCGCAGACCGTGCTTTTCCCCGTTTCCGTTCTTCGGAACACTCTCAGGGGCTTTGGGATCCTCTTGTTTGGCCATGCGCGGACCTCCCGGTGCTTTCAAGAATTGCCGAAACGACAGTTCGTGGCCGAGTGTGGGGGCGTTTCGCAGGCGCCAGCCGATCTTCTGGTGGCGTTAAAACAAAAACGATATTCCGAGCGCAGCCAAAACATTTCCCCGTTTGAGCTGACTCAGACACGAGCGCTGTCTCAAAACCTACTTTTGCGCTGCGCCAACGATGATAGGAAGCAGAGCGCACATCGTCAAATTGAAAATCCTAAACAGAACGTTTAGCGCCGCTAAACGGGGACTTTCGGTCCGCGGGATTAAGAAGCGCCGGGCCCAATCGCCACAACAAAGTAAACCGCCGGTGTCAGGCCGACGTTCTTGATGCCGTGCTCATCGTTCGAACTCACGAACCCAACCGATCCCGGCCCCAAGCGGGAAGTCGGGTTGTTCACTGTGATGTCCACAGTGCCTTCCCGAATGAGCCACATTTCAGAATGCGCATGACGATGCGGCGGATGTGGCGCGGTGCCAGGTGGCAGAGTTGTTTCGTGAACTTCCAGCGATTCTCCCGTGGGCAGTTTTCCCTTCAAGACGGCGCGCGTGGCCGCGGTGCTCGAGGTGTGGATGGGCATTTTATCCTTGTTTTTATCCCGCCGCGAAATATGTCTGCTTATTCCATGGGCCTTGCTGCCCGCTCTGGTTGGTGAAGCTCAAGGAGGCTTGCTCTTCTCAATCCAAGTTTTTCACCAATCCATTCTAAGCTTAGTTCTAAATCTGTGGAACGACGGCCTGGGCCTCCGCAAGCGTGAGGGGCCGTTTCTGCCGAAAGGCAATGTTGACAATGTGTGTGGCAATCGCGGAGCGGTACCCAATCTCCACGCTGGCATTTGGAGTTTTGCGGCTGCGGATGCGATCAAGCCAGTTGGCCATATGATTCCCATTCAAGAATGTCTTTGCCGCGTGTTCGCCACTTCCAGATATTGCGTCATGACGCGAGCAAAGTCCGCAATCGCCACTTCCGGTTCCGCGATTTCCGGATGCCAGGCCTTCTCCCATTCGAACGAGTAGTAACCGGTGTACCGGCTTGCGACGAGCAGTTCCACTTGCCGTTTGACGGGCACGTCACCGCGCCCAGTGAGCACGTAGTGATCTTCTCCGTTCTCTGTGCGTGAATCCTTCAGGTGCGTGTGACGGATGTATTTTCCGAGCCGGCTTACGGTGACGGCTGGATCTTCCTTGCCTTCCACGAAGGTGTTGTGTGCGTCCCAGAGCAAGCCCACATGCGGCGAGGCGGCCTTTTCGAGAATCTCTCGCAGAACTACCGAGGTCGTAAAGTCGCCATGAGATTCGATGAGCACCGTCACGTTTTTAGTCGCCGCATAGTCTCCCAATTGGCGCAAGGAGGCAGCGATATATTCAATCGCTACATCGCGAGGACCTGCCAACTTATTGCCGAAAACACGCACGTAGGGAGCCCCGAGCCGGGAAGCCAGATCAATGAATCGGCGCGCATCAGCAAGCTGTTTCTCGTGCTCGGGGCCCGTGTCGTGCATGTTTGCGGAGCTGCTCACGCAAGAGATGCGCAAGTTACGACTGGCGACCTCCCTTTTGGATTGTTCCATCTGCACATCGGCAAATTCCGGACGGGAGGGCAGATCCATTGTCCCTTGCAGCCCGCGAAGCTCCACCGCGGCAAAACCATTCTTTTGCGCGAAATCGAGAATCTTGAGCCAGTTCCAGGAAGGACAGCCAAGCGTGGAAAAGCCAATTGGCAAACGCGCGTCTGCGCCGCGAGCAATCTCAGGCAGCGCCGCCAACAGAATGGCCGCGCGCTGAAGGAAATTGCGCCTTGCTATGGAATTCGCCGACATGGATTCATGCGGAACAGCTATTAGATTTCTAAGCTCGACTTCGGCCGGGCGTTGCTTCATGTTTCTTCTTCCCACAACCAGGGCCCGGCAATTAAACGCTTAGAGCGCCGGCCTCCTGCAACTCTTTTTTCATTCCCGCCCAACTCTGGCGGGTTGATTCCTCGGCGGTGCCCGCGCCGCGCCAATGGGTTTCCAGGCTGACGGCGAAATGATAGTCGTCGCGCTTCAGCGCTTTGAATTGGCCGACCCAATCGATCATGCCGCCACCCATTGGCGCCCAAGCGTATCTTCCATCCTGCTTTTTCACAGAGTCCTTGCAGTGACAATGACCGATGCGGTCTTTCGGCAGAAGGTCATAGCCGTCCGGATACGGAATCTCGCCGCGCTCGAAGGCGTTTCCCGGATCCCAGTTCAGCATCAAATACGGGGACTTCACCGCAGCGAGGACTTTGGCCGCTTCCGCTCCGGTGGCGGTGTTGCAAGACATTTCATTTTCCAGGACGAGGAGCATGCCCTTCTTGCCCGCGGTGTTTGCGGCGTTCAACAACTTTTCATTGATCGCGGCCCGGAATGGTGCTTGATCATCGAGACGCCAGAAATCAAAGCAACGGACGCGATCGGTGTTGAAAGCTTTAGCGAGCTCGATGCTGCGTTCCAGTACTTCGTCTTGCTGATCGAAGGTGAAATCGGCGTTGAACTGGTCGTGCTGGGGACTGAATTTCGACCGCGGCGCGCCTTTCCAATCCACCTTAAAGAGCGGGCTGGCAATATCTGTCACGCGCAACTTGTTCTTTTCTAGGATGCTCCGCGCTTCGGCAATTTCTTTCGCGTCTAGGTTGAGCAGATTCTTGTTCCACATGCCGCGCAATTCAATCCACTTCATGCCGAATTCTTTCGACGCGATTGCGCAAGCCTTGCCAAAATCTTGCGTGATTTCATCGTTGATGACGGCAACGCGGAAGGGGGAGTTCATACCGTCACCCCAATTTTCTCTTCCAGATATCTTTTGCTGATTTCGGCACACTCTTTCGGTGTTCGATCCTTTTCGGGCACGGCATCGAGTTCGACGATGGCCCACCCGCGGAAATTCACTTTGCGCAAAGTTTCAAACACCGCGGGGAGGTCCACCCGACCGCGGCCCAGTTCGACGAAGCGATAGTTTCGTTTCGGATTTTCAGCATTAGGCAGGGATTCCACATCCTTGATGTGAAGGAAGAGCAGGCGGTCGTGGTATTTCTCGATCGCTTTGGCCGGATCGCCGCCGCCCTGGAAGTAGTGCGCAACATCGAGTTCCAGCTTGGCATAGCGCGGGTCCGCCGCTTCCATGATTCGATCCACTTCTTCCGGGCGTTGGCCGAGCGTGCCCATGTGGTTGTGGTATCCGAGAGAGATTCCCAGGTCCGCGGTTCGCTTTCCGATTTCGCTGATTAACTTGCCCAGGCGGTCATAGTCCGCCGGCGTCACGGCGCGGTCTTTCGGGCGCTCGTCGGTGACTTGCAAGTACAAGCCGCCGACATCGTGCACAAATTTTGCGTGAGCCGTGTGCTTGGCGATTTCTTCCGCTTCGACGCCGGGATCGATGCGCACGCCACCGCTCGAAAGCGCAATCATCTTCAAGCGGTGTTTTTCGAGAAGATCGCGCAACTCTGTGGGGCCGGAAAATTCCTTGAGGACATTGGCGCGCAACTGAACCCCTGGAAATCCCAGTGAGGCAATGTCCTCCATCGCTTGGCGGTCGTTTCCGTTCCAAGTGATGGACGCGTATCCGAAATGAATTTCACCGGGCGCCGGCGAAATGGGCGTGTCGAAGTACGAAAGATCTATCGGCGGGTAAAGGAGTTCCGCCCCACATAGTTCGTTGAAAGTGAAAGCGGGAACTCCGCTTGCAGCCGTTACCGCTGTGACTGCGCCGATTCCTCGGAGAAATTCACGGCGCGGGGCTCGCCATTGCATAACTGCTATCTCCTTACTGTTTCAAGCATGGAAACATCTTATCGCCGTTTAAGGGCGCCAGCGGTTCCCGTGATCACCTCTATTTTGGCTTCCATCGAAGTTATCTTCAAAATTCTTCAAAGAGTGAACCCTCAGTCCCGAATTCTGCCCAGCGAATTTGTGGTTCCTGAAACCGTTCGCAAGCTCTGAAAAGGCCACTGTCCTTGTGCAAGAGCAGAGACCTGTTTTCACACTCTTGCGAACCTCTTCGTGCTGCGCGCGGCCCGATAAATCGCTTCAACGAGAGCGAGACTGCGCCGCCCTTCGTGTCCGTCACAAACCGGGTTCGCGTTTTTCTGGATGGCGGAAAGAAAGTCTTCGATAACTGCCTGATGCCCGCGGAAATCGCTGACCACTGCGGAAGAAGCGCTTTGATTTTCATCGCGCGGGACAATTCCCGCCGTTTCATTTGCGCCGTGACACAAATCTAAGGCAATAATCTGGTCGTGCTCGAGAATGACGGTGCCGTTCGTGCCGGTAATTTCGACGCGTCGCGGATAGCCTGGATAAGCCGCCGTCGTGGCATGAAAAACGCCAAGCGCGCCGTTCGCAAACTCGAGAATAGCGGTCGCCGTGTCTTCCGCTTCGATAGCATGCAGCTCCCTGGCAGTGCGCGCCTGCACGCAGGAAACGTCTCCTAGCAGCCAAAAAAGCAAGTCAATCGTGTGGATGCCTTGATTGATCAACGCTCCGCCGCCGTCGAGCGTCAGTGTGCCGCGCCAGGGCGAGTTGGCATAATATTCCGGCGGCCGGTACCACTTCACGCGCGCATCCACCAACAACGGTTTGCCAAACATTCCGCGCTCGATCCATTCCTTCAATTGCCGGATATGCGGTTTCAGCCGGTCCTGAAAAATCACTCCGAGCTTCACTCCGGCCCGCTCCGCCGCTTCGATGAGTTCATCGGCGCGGCCCGTGTTGATGTCAATGGGCTTTTCCGTCAAAACATGCAGCCCCTGCTTTGCCGCCGCGATTCCTTGCGTGGCGTGCAGGCCCGAAGGGCTCCCGATGATGACCAGGTCCATTGGACGGTGCGTCAGAAAAGCGGAGAAGTCCGCGTATGGAGTGCCACCGTGTTCGCGGCACAGCCGCTGCACCTTTTCAGAATTTGTGCCGTAGACTGCCGCAATTTGAACATGGGAAATGGCGCGCGCGGCTCGCGCATGCGTTTCCGTGATATTTCCGCCGCCGATTAGCCCGACGTGAATCCTCATGGGAGTGAATGCATTAAAGCATGGTTTGTTGTGCGGCAAAAACTCTCTCCATTTCGCTCAACGTTGAGAGTGGCTGAAACCTGCTTTCAGTTTTTTGCGTTTGACACTCCTTTTGGTGGCTTCTATATTGCGCTTCGATTCATACTGGTATTTCGCCGATGGCAGCCACTTCGGTCAAATCGCCAAATCGCAAAGTAACGAGCGCCAAGAATGGCTCTTCTTCCGCTCGCCGCCTCAAGTCTGCGGAGATCGCCGGTGAAGTGCAAGATGTGCTGGAATCTACGCAAGTCATTGATATTCACACTCATCTGTTCTCTCCGGCGTTTGGAAAAATCGGTTTATGGGGAATCGATGAACTCTTGACGTATCACTATCTGGAAGCGGAGTTTTTCCGCAGCTCGGACATCACGCCCGAAGAATATTGGACGCTGTCGAAAAGCCAGCGCGCCGACGCGATCTGGAAAGCGTTGTTCGTTGAAAACAGCCCGGTTTCCGAGTCGGCACGCGGAGTCATCGCGGTCTTGAACGCTTTCGGCTTGCCTACGGCCGCTTCGGGACTGCGCGAGGCGCGCAAATTCTTCGCCTCGCAATCGGTTGAGCCGCACATTCAAAAAGTCCTCAAGATAGCTGGCGTCAGCGACGTGGTGATGACCAACGATCCGCTCGACCCGGAGGAGCGACGAGTTTGGATGAGCGGTGGCCAGAATCATCCTCAGTTTCACCCCGTTCTTCGGCTCGATCGCATCCTGTGCGGTTGGCCTGGCCATTGGCAGCAGCTGGCGAACGATGGCTATGACGTCGACGAGCAAGCCTCAGCAAAATCGATGGTCGAGGTCCGACGGTTCTTGGCCGACTGGCACCAGCGCATGAAGCCGCTGTACATGGCGGTCTCGCTGCCCGATTCGTTTCAATTCCCGGACGAAAGTCTTACAAACAAATTGCTGAAGGAAACGGTGCTTCCTTCTTGCCGCGAACTCGGCCTGCCGCTATCGCTCATGATTGGTGTCCGGCGGCAAGTCAATCCCAGGTTGCGCCTCGCAGGCGATGCTGTGGGCAAGGCCGACCTGCGCGCTCTCGAGAATCTATGCCGTAGCTTTCCAGACAATCGCTTTTTGGTGAGTGTGCTTAGTCGTGAAAATCAACACGAGCTCGCCGTGTACGCGCGTAAATTCAATAACCTGATGCCTTTCGGCTGTTGGTGGTTCCTGAACAATCCTTCAATCGTAGAGGAAATCACGCGAGAGCGAATCGAACTCCTTGGGACAAGTTTTATTCCTCAGCATTCGGACGCGCGTGTACTGGAACAAGTCATCTACAAGTGGCAGAACACGCGGCGTACCCTTGCGCCTATCCTTGCCAATTCCTATCAATTGCTTCACGCCGACGGTGGCAAAATCACCCGGCAAATGATTCAGTATGATGTGAACCGGTTCTTCCGTACCAACTTCGAGAAATGGGCGGGCCCGCACGCCAACTGAAATTTCCTGCCAAGGATATTATTTTGTCTCGGCCAACGCCTCGCGAAGGAAATTGGCAATGGCTTCGGTCAGCTTGCGCGGACTCTCCGTGCGAACCATCGCCAACGCCAGCTTTCGTTTCAGGCGATGTCCTTCGACGCGAAACTTTTGAAAGAAATGCGAGCGCCCTCGCAGAGCATGTTCAGGAAGAATGGAATGGCCAAACCCTGATTCCACAAGGCCCTTGATCGCTTCCGTGTCATCCGCTTCCAGTTGCACGCGGGGCTGCACTCCAATCTCTTTAAAAAATTCGTCGATAGCCCGCCTCACGTTGCTTCGTTTGGGATAGAGAAGAAACGGCACATTTGCTAATTCGTCGGCGCGCAACGTCCCGATATGACTGCTGGCCGTTTTCTTCGTCGAGGGACGAACGACGAGCAGTTCTTCCTCGAACAGAGGAATGATTTGGAGGTTGTCTTCCGGGATGGGCAACGTAATAAGCGCTAGATCGAACCGGCGGTCGTGCAAACCGGCGACCATTTCCTCGGTCACGCCCACGGTGACGCGAATCTCGGCACTGGGAAAGCGGCTGCGCAGTTGCCGGAGAGGACGCCCAAGCTGGTAAATAAGCGTGGTTACTCCCGTAGCGAAATGGAACGGGCGGCTATCCTTGGTGACCTCGTTCTCAAATTCCTGCTGGATGTGGCCCATCAATTTCACGACTTCTTTGGCGCGTTCCGCAAGCCGTAACGCCGCTGGTGTAGGAACCAGTCGTTTTCCGCGCCGCACGAAAAGCTCGGCGTGAAGTTCTTCGGCAAGGTTATGGAGCTGAAGGCTCACCGCGCCCGGGGATAAATGAACTTTTTCCGCTGCGCGCGTCATGCTGGGCGAGTCCATCACTGCCAGGAACAGCTCCAGTTGATGGACATCCATTAGCACTCTCCGAGGAGTTTCTGTTCGACGCCTGCCAAAGTAGTGCCCGGCGTTGATTATGGGCGAAAAACAAAGGTCATGGATGGCGGGGCCGATTCTACACTGGTGGTAAGCGCGACCGTCAAGTTTGTGGCTTACGGCCCTGAGCTGACCGCTCTACGTATGCGCCAGCGAACTCCTCTCATATCACTGCTGTGCGAAAAGCGGTGCGTCTGGTGCCGTTCCAACTATTCCGACCAAACCAGGGGGGATGAATTAGTGCTAAAAATTTGGAACGGCACTAGAATGAGCGGCGAGAGAGCATGGCTCAAATGACAGGAACCACCACAACGCAAAGCCGGGTTCTGCAGCTCGACCCGCGCGATAACGTCCTTGTAGCCCTCACCGATTTGCGCAAGGGAGAACGTGTCAGTTATGCAGGAAAAGAATACGTTTTGTCGGCGGACGTTCCTGCAAAGCACAAATTCGTCACGCAAGATGTCTCTGCGGGCGGCGACATCATGATGTACGGCGTGCTAGTGGGCAAAGCCACCGAAGCTCTACGCTCCGGCGACCTTCTTTCCACGCGCAATATCCGCCATGCCGCCTCAGCCTTCCACGAGATGGAAAAGGTTGGCCGTGCTTGGGCGCCACCAGACGTCTCAGCCTGGCGAAACAGAAGCTTCGCTGGCTACCGGAGAGCCGACGGCCAAGTGGGCACACGGAATTATTGGCTCGTTGTGCCGTTGGTCTTCTGTGAAAACCGCAATCTCGCTGTTCTGAAGCAGGCCTTCGAAGAAGAATTGGGATTCGCTGCCCCTCAGGTCTATCGTCGTCAGGTGGCTGAACTCGTTCGCCTCTACCGCCGAGGAAGGGCTGACGAACTAAAGTCATTCAGCTTCAATGCCATGTCGCCGGGAACGCCTTCTCCAAAAATCTTTCGCAATGTCGACGGCATCAAGTTTCTGATACACGAAGGCGGCTGCGGCGGCACGCGCGAGGATTCTAATAATCTCTGCGGGTTGCTCGCCGGCTACATCCATCATCCGAACGTCGCCGGTGCCACCGTTCTCAGCTTGGGTTGCCAGCATGCGCAAATCCCGATACTTCAGGAGCAAATCAAGCGCCGCGACACGAATTTCAACAAGCCTCTTTTGATTTTCGAGCAACAAAAGAGCCCCTCGGAGGCCGCGATGCTTTCGCGAGCCGTCCGGGAGACGTTTCTCGGCTTGGTCGAAGCGGACAAAGTGGAGCGCAAGCCTGCTCCTCTATCGCAACTTACGCTGGGTTTGAAATGCGGCGGCTCGGACGGATTTTCCGGCCTCTCGGCGAATCCCGCCATCGGCCACACGGCCGACCTGCTCGCTGCACTGGGCGGAAGAGGAATTCTTTCCGAGTTTCCCGAACTCTGCGGCGTGGAGCAGGAATTGATCGACCGCTCCATTCGAAAGGACGTCGCGGATCGGTTCGTGCAGCTCATGCGCGACTACGCCGCTCGTGCTAAAGCCGTTCGCTCCGGATTCGAAATGAATCCGTCCCCGGGAAACATTCGCGACGGTTTGCTCACCGATGCGATGAAATCCGCAGGCGCTGCAAAAAAAGGGGGCACTTCGCCCGTCACCGCCGTGCTCGATTATCCCGAGTATTCGAACGAGCCCGGACTCAATCTCCAATGCACGCCCGGCAACGACGTCGAGTGCGTGACCGCGCAGGTCGGCGCGGGCGCGAACGTAGTTCTGTTCACCACCGGACTTGGCACGCCAACCGGAAATCCCATCACGCCAGTCCTGAAAATCTCTACCAATTCGAATCTTGCCCAGCGCATGGCAGACATCATCGATATCGATGCCGGCGGCATCATCTCCGGCGAAACCTCCATCGAGCAAATGGGCGAAACGATTCTCGAACGTGTGATTCAGGTCGCTAGCGGAGAAGCGCGCACCAAAGCAGAGATTCTGGGCCAAGACGATTTCATTCCCTGGAAGCGTGGAGTCTCGCTCTAGTGTTTGCGTCTCGGAAACAATTGCGAGACGTCATCTCACGCAACACGTCGTAGGGGCGGGGCTTGCCCCGCCCGCGTGCGGCCCAGGTTCGAAACGGGTTTCGGGAGCGAGGCATCCACTTTAGTAACTATGCTGTGGAAAATGAAAATCGATTCGCACCAGCACTTCTGGAAATACAATGCCGTGCGGCATTCCTGGATCACCGAGGAAATGTCCATCCTGAAGCGTGACTTTTTGCCCCAGGATCTGGAGCCGGAACGCAAAGCGAACGGCATTGACGCCTCCATCGCCGTGCAAGCGGATCAGTCGGAAGACGAAAGCTTATTCTTGCTGCAGCTCGCCGAACACAACTCCAGCATCGCCGGCGTCGTGGGCTGGATTGATTTGTGCTCGCCTCTGGCGGCCAAGCGCTTGAAGTTTTTTTCACAATTCGCAAAGTTGCGCGGCTTCCGCCACGTCGCTCAGGATGAGCCCGACGATCG
>JAWOLO010000229.1:0-19393 GCA_033853375.1 Terriglobia bacterium | reverse complement strand
GTCGTTTGCTTGCCCGCGTCGTCAAAATCAGTTCCGCCTACGGCCACGTTAAACGGAGTGGAAGCAATTCCACTTACGGCTAGCCCGTGAGTAGCGGTGGTTGCCGTATTGAAATCGTCGCACCCTGCCGAGGCGTTGTCGCCGGCGGAAACCATCACGGAAATGCCCTGAGCCGCAGCCTGTTCCCAGATGGCGTTATAAAATTGATTCCCCGCGGCGCCGAACGCGGCTTCGCAAGCGCCGAAACTCTCGCTCATTACCGGCGCAATGTTGTTGTCCACGATATACAAAGCGGAGAGGTCGATGCCTGCGGCAGTTAGGGTGTCTTCCGAGACCACGAGATCAGTAGTCGCTCCTGGAGCGACCATGCCCGCGGTCTGTACGTCCAGGTCGGCTTCGCCTTCATCGCCATTCAGTCCGGGATCGGGCCCATCCAAAATGACATTTGCTGCGGTAAAGGTAGCGGGGAGTCCAAACAACGCGCGAAATTCGATTACGTCATTAGGGTCAATGTTGGAATCCGCGACCAGCGCAATGGTCACGCCCGTGCCGTTTAACAACCCTGGCGGAGTTGGCGGAGTGCCGTTGAGTCCGTTCGGCACGTTGTAAATTTTCGCGAAATCTGAGGGCCCAACGACGTAGCAAGGCGATGTTTTTCCGCTGCCGCAGCCGGAGGTCGTGGTAAACAGCGGCTTGATGATGCCGTCTTTCGAGTGAGAGAAGGCGCCCACATCGCGCTTCATCGATTTCCGGGGGAAATTGTGCAGCGTGACAATGCCCGCTACCACCGGCGTCAGCGCCGCGGGGACTTGCGGATCCGCTGAGTTGGCCTGGCGCATGACACCGTTGACTTGGTAGTGGTGAATGTCTGTGTGAAACGCGTTGCGGACTTGGCCCGCGGTTCCTGAAAACTCGATGACCGTGCGCCCCGCCGCGACTTTGATTCCTTGAAACCCGCGTTGCGCCAGCCAGCCTGTCACCGCCTGAATATCCGCATCAGCGGGACCAAACAGCGCGCCAAATTGCTGCGGCGTGAGCCAATTGTGATAATTCGGCGAATCTTTTGCCTGCTGCTCGCCTAAGAGCGTTTGCAGCGCTGCTTCCTGCTCCGGGCTTCGTTGCAGCACCAGCAACATGCGATTCATGGGCGTGGAATCCGCCACCGGGCCACGATCAAATTCCGGCCGCGCGAGGGGATGCACGTTGCCCTTCAAGCGCACCAGTTGTGTCTCGTCGATTGCCTGCGTGATGCGCGCGGGCACTGGAGGCGCCTGCGCAAACGAAGACGGGTTTGCTGCCTGCCCGTTCGATTGAGCCGCAACGCGCAAGGGGGTGCCAAACAGGGATATTGCCGCAACGAAAAGGGAAGTGCGAAGCAACATCGAATGGAGTTTCATGGTCTACCCACTCTGTAGATTTGAAGTCGAGCGCTGCAAATCGCTTCCGGCTGGAGATCGTCCCCGCTCACAGGGCGTGATCTTTCGCGGGGCGGCAATTCTCGGACTGGGGAATGCAGCGGAAACGGCGTAGCATCGAGCGCACAAAGGTTACCACAGTTCATGAAAACACTCTCTAGTACTCAAGTGATTCCAACTTGCCTTATTGCGAGCACCCCAAATGGCGAGCACCCTGAGGGACCTGCGCTCGCCCGCTTGGCCAGGTCATACAAATTCCGTTATCCTGACTTCGATGCCATTTCCGCAATCCCGGATGCTTTGCGGATTTCCAAAGAGCGCATCTATTCGCAGTGTTCTGTTCCGCCAATAGGTTTATACAGCGCGAGACACTTGCGGGCGGGGCAAGCCCCGCCCCTACGACGGACCACAGGACACCATTTCCCGCAGTTATTTCTAAAACGCCACAAGTTCATTCTGCCCTGGGACAAAGCGATCTTGGCTGAAGCAATGACGCTGCCCAAGTTGCGGAGTTCTTCCTGTATTGACTGAGACTGCATGGATTCGCTTGTTATTCCCGCAATTTGGAACAAGCGTTCCCCGCCATTTCGGCGCACATATCTTTGCATATACTGCGTGCATCTTCATACAACACAGTGCTTCGCGCCAAGTTGCGCTCGAATTTTCGTGAAACGTTCGCGGTAGTCTTTGCGGCGATGCCGCTGAGGCCTCGCTCTTAAGGATTGCTCTTCTGCCGCAGGGTAAAATCACCGGGGCGGCCCTCGGGGACTGCTTGCCACTGGGGCTTCAACTCGAGCGTCCAACCTTTCCCGGTCAAGGTTCCGGTTAAGGGCGTTTTGCTCGCGTCCGTAGGCGCCGGCACTTGGACTCGCACGAATCCTTTGTCACCGCGTACAATGAGCGCGCCTTCGGTGGTCCTCAGCAATCCCCACGCATCGCTCACCTGAATTTCGCCTTCGTACAACGTCAATTTGTCGTCGAGCGCGAGCACGGCGTTGGGATCAAACGTGTAGTTGAACTCCTGGCCCACAGGCAATACGAGCACCGACCCGTCGACGAAAGCTTTTCGCGCTGCGGCCACGCGCGCGTGGTGCTTTACTTCTTTCTCCGTCTCAATCGCTACGACTTCCCCGCCCTCGTAGCGTTCCGCGCGGCGCATGGCTTCCTCTTTGTTGAGCGCGGCTGCGGCGGGAGCTTGTACTCCGTAAGCCTGCGCGAGCAATTCGGCGAGATTGGTTTTGGGCGTCAGGCCTGTTCGCCAAGGTTTGCTAGCGAGATCCAGCAAGCCGCCATACGCCGGCCCGGATGTGTACGCAAACGATCTGCTATAACTTGGGGTGCGAGTCGGCGCCGCGCGCAGCCATGCTGCGGCTGCCACCGCATATTCCTCCGGTGAAGACGTGCTCAGCTTGAATCCTGTGTACTCGGCCATGCCTTCGTTCATTTCCAGCGCATCTTCGTTGGCCTCGGCGGCGGGGAAGAGCGAACGGCGGTAATTTCGAAAATAGATCGCATCCGCTACGTCGCGCTTGCGTTCCTGGCCCTGTTGCCAGAACGCATGCTCGAGAGCGCGCCACTCCGTCTGCAGCCAAATGCGTCCGTCGAGCGAATCGAGGTGACCGTTTTGCGCGTCGGTGGGTTGCAAACTGATTTTTGCTTGGACTCGATGAAAACACTCGTGCATCATCAGACGCAAGCGCGGCTGCTTATAAGTCGGCAGCGGCCACATCACCATGGTCCACTCGACACCGGCCCATTTTGTCGCGGTATTCGCGACCCCCAATTCCGGAGGCGCGGTCCCGACAAAGACGCCGTCGAGCGGCTTCAGCTTGCCTTCCGCGTCTGCTTGATTTGCGACGGAGTAGCGCGTGCCGTAATCGACGAAAAGCAGCGGCCCGCACAGCCGCTCTTTCCACAAGGCGCCGTTGTCTTTGTCAGACAACGCCTTCGCTTCCGCAAAATATTGCCGCGCTTTAGCCGTATCAATCGCAGGAGCCTGGGCCGCAGTGCGCAAAGCGCCCGGCAGCGCGAGAATACAGAAGAGCAGAGAAGCGCGAGCGAACAAAGCCTTTTTTTTCATTTTCCACCCCTGTTCCAACGAAGATGAGGCGCGCAGCCGCACGCTGACGTAGGGCTTTCTTTACCTCTCAGACGTAATCGTGGCGTGCGTGGTTAGCCGAGAGATCCCAGGCGAAGTTGTCCAGGGAACAATCTGCTTGATGCGCAGAAGATCCTTACAGGATTGAACGCTGAACCTCGCGTACGCGTGACAGCGAAAATTCGCGCCACGCCTAGACCTGCAGCGCGCGCAGATAGGGAACGCTGGCTTTCATGAAGTCAAGGTTCATTTCGACGAAATAATTCTGCACGCCGCCGGTTTTTGCCGCGCTGAAAATCTTCTTCCAATCCAAGGTGCCCTGACCCACGGGCGTGATTTTTTTCGTTTTCGCCGACCAGCCCTGGACGTGCATGGAGATAAAGCGTCCCGGGTACTTCATAAAATATTCCGCGGCGTCGAAGCCCTGCTCGATCGTGGAGACTTGGAATTGAAACTTGACCAGCTTCGGGTCGAGCAATTCGAGCAAGACGTCGTAGGTGCGTTTGCCGTTTACCATGGAGCACTCGAAATCTTCGTTGTGCAATCCTTGCTGGATTCCCGACTTGGCTGCGAGTTCGCCCATTTTGTTGTATTCGTCGGCAGCGCGCTTCACGTCGTCCACCGTGGGATTTTTGGGGCCGTCGAGACTAGGCACGAGCATTTGCGTCAAGCCGATTTCCTTCGCCCAAGCGATGCGGCCCGGCTGATCCTTGCGCAATTCGCTGATGCCGAAATGCGAGCTGATGCACGTCACGCCGGCGTCGCTCAGAATTTTGCGAAGTTCCGCGGGCGTGTATTTGGCCAGGCCTGCAAAACCCGAGTCCGCGTAACCTACGGGCGAGCACAACTCAATGTTCTGGAATCCCGCGGCCGCAAGGACCTTGATGGTGCCGGGAAAATCCTTCGCGATCATTTCCCGGACCGGCCACGTCTGGCATCCGATCGGCAAGCTCAGCGGATTCGCACGCAGCTCCAGTGCGCCCGCGCAGAGCGCGCCTGCTACAGCGGCGTGTTTCGCCGTGCTCTTCACGAACTCTCTTCTCGTCATTGTGGACATTTGCCCCTCCAAAGTGGGTTACAAGATACACCCGCTTTTCTCTTCAGCGAAGCATGTTCGTAAGCGAGATCATAAATCCCAGAAGCGGACAAGCTGGGCTTTGCGCATCGACCGTGAACGTTGCTAACCCTGAGACTTTGAAGGGGTTATGCTCGTATGGTTTAAGGTAATCCAGGTGCGGTTTGTCACGGAAAATCTGGAAAGGCCTATCCATGCGCAACTTTATGAAAGACATTCGTTTTGCACTGCGAACCCTGGCAAAGAATCCAGGCTTTGCGGTGATCGGGGTAGCTACGCTGGCGCTCGGCATGGCTGTAAACACGACGGTGTTTAGCGTGGTCAATGGATTTCTGCTGCGCCCGCTGCCTGTGCCGCATGCGGAACAAATCACCGTTTTTGCCCTGAAGCAAGCCTCCGTGCCGGGCAGCTACCGCTTTTCCTATCCCACCTACGAAGATTTCCGGGATCAAACGGATTCCTTCACTGATGTCTTTGCTTACCGCGTATCGCTTGCGGGAATTACGGTTGACCACAAATCCGACCACTGCCTCATTAGCCGTGTCACGAGCAACTACTTCTCATCGCTTGGCGTGAAGCCCGCCTATGGCCGCCTCATCCTTCCAACCGAAGGCCGCACTCCCGGTGCGGACCCGGTCATTGTTCTTGGGTACTCGTACTGGCGCCGCAGATTCGCTGGCGATCCAAAGATTATTGGCCAAAAAGTGGAGGTCAACGACCACTCTTTTACCATTATCGGCGTGACTTCACGCGAATTCCACGGCACTTACACCGTCCTTGATATGGATGCCTATATTCCGCTCAGCGCGGAAACTGGCGACGATCCGGACAATCCTGTGCAAAAAATGTGGGCCAGCCGTGGTTCCCGCGCCATCACCATTATGGGCAGGCTCAAACCGGGTATGCCCCTCCAGCAAGCGCAGGCTTCGCTCAACGTTGTGGCCGAGCGCATTGCCCAGACGCATCCAGACACCGAGAAAGGCATGACCGTTCAACTCTTTCCCGAAAAGCTGGCTCGTCCTGAGCCAGACGCGGAAAATCCCATTCCCACGGCCGCGATCGCCTTTATGTCACTTGCTGCGCTGGTCCTCCTTGTCGCGTGTTTCAACATTGCAAACGTTCTGCTAGTACGTGCCACAGTGCGCCAACGGGAAATGGCCATTCGGGCTGCGCTTGGCGCTGGTCAGGGGCGACTCGTCCGGCAGTATCTGACGGAGAGTCTGCTGCTTGCGCTCTTAGGTGGTGGTGCGGGATTGGTGCTCGCCTCATGGGCGTCCGGGTTCTTGAGCTCGCTTTCCCTCGGCACCGACTTGCCTATCCAGCTGGATTTTCGGCCAGACGCGCTTGTATACGTTTTCGCGCTTGCTGCCGTGTTTCTCACTGGCTTGTTCGTTGGAATGATGCCCGCTCTGCGCGCTGCTCGAACCAATGTCAGTTCCGTTCTGCACGAAGGCGGCCGCGCGTCGTCCTCCGGCCCACGCCGCCAATTCGCAAGAAATGTGCTGGTTGTGGCTCAGGTGGCGGGCTCATTCGTGCTGCTGATTGTGGCCGGGCTTTTTATTCGCAGCCTGGAGAAAGCCGAAAAAATGAACATTGGTTTCAACCCTGAGCATGTGCTCGATCTTTCCGTGGATGTTGAGCAAGTCGGCTACAAGGAGCCGCAGGCTCGCGAAGCGTACCGTGAAATGGACAAGCGTATTGGCGCTCTGCCTGGAGTGGAATCGGTTTCCGAGGCTTTCATCGTCCCGATGGGCTACGTGTCCGCCGGCGACCGCATTTGGATTCAGGAACATCCCTACGTGGCTGGCCAGCAGCCTGCGGAGATCTCCTACAACATGGTTACCCCCAACTACATGGATACGCTTCAAATTCCTTTGCTGCACGGGCGGAAATTCAGCGATGCGGACAGCGAGAAAGCTTCGCCCGTAGCGATCATCAATCAAACCATGGCCAAGAGGTTCTGGCCCAACGAGGACGCTCTAGGCAAACATTTTAGTAAAAAGAGCGTCAATGGCCCCTTCATGGAGGTTGTCGGAATTGTTCAAGACGGGAAATATCAAAATCTGACGGAAACTCCTCAGCCCTTCTTTTATCTCCCTTTCGAACAGAGTTACCTATCGCTGCGGACCATCCATGTCCGAACAACCGTTGCGCCCGAATCGCTGGCTTTACAGATTCAATCCGCTATTCACGAAGTCGTTCCAAATGTTCCCATCACCCAGGTAAAAACCATGGACGAAGCGCTGCAGGGCGCCAACGGCTTCTTCCTCTTTCGCTTCGGCGCGCAGTTAACTTCGACGATGGGGCTGCTCGGTTTGATTCTCGCTGTCGTTGGAATTTATAGCGTGGTTTCCTACGCTGCGGCGCAGCGTACGCAGGAAATCGGCATTCGCGTGGCAATGGGCGCTTCGCCGCAAAACATTCTAAAAATGGTTTTGCGCCAAGGGCTCAGCGTAGTGGGAATCGGTTTGGCCGCCGGTTTGGTTCTAGCCTTGGCAGGGACACGCGTTATGAGCGGTCTCATCGTCGGTATCAAGCCGACCGATCCGCTCACGTTTGTGGTTGTTTTCGCTTTGCTCACGGCAATTGCCCTTTTTGCTTGTTGGGTGCCTGCGCGCCGAGCCACTCGCATCGACCCGCTCGCAGCCCTTCGCTATGAATAAATCGTAGTTCGACGCTGGCGACCAGTCACCTGCAGATATTGGAATTCGGCGGCAAGGAGAGGGCTGGGTCCTACGGCTTTTATATGATCAGGAGGATTTGCCGGACGGCCAAATCTTCAGTTCGTATTTCTTTCCACTGAAGAAAATTTCCTCGACGGACTTGCCACCGCTCTTCGCCGGCTTTAGGACATAACCGTCGTGGTCATTGGATGTGCTTTCCGCGACGACGTGGGCGGGGACGGTGACAACGGTATCTTTGCCCTGGAGAATTTTTAGTTGAACGTTGGGGCCGGAGCCACTCCATTCCACCTTGTAGTCGCCCGGTTCCAGCAGTGTGCCGTGGACTTTCGCCTTTTCGTACAAATGGATGGTCTTTTTATTCATGCTTGCAGCGAAGGCCGTGCAAGCAAGCAGCAGACAACTAGCGAACAGCAAGGATGAAAGCTTTAACGCTTTCATATACAGGTCTCCTTTCGTCTTCCACGCGACCCTGGGCACAATACGGCGGTAAAATTACCCCACGTGTCGCGTGGCCACGATTTATTTTTGTTCCTCTAAATTCGATGACGTTCAGTTGCCTAAGGGTTTTATCTGACGCGAGCGATGATTCAAATTAATTCGGCGGCAGTGTGTTCGCTATTAGCACGATCTAGTAGCTTGCGCGGCAGGACTCGGTAACCTACAACCAGAATTCTGAGTAAAATGCACTCGCCAGAGCGGTGAAGCACTTGGGAGGATACCGGCGAAAAGGAGAAACACGCCATGAGCACGACCTCGGCTTCTTCGGTCGCGGCAGGGTTGGCGGGCTCACAGCCGCGTCCGTTCGCCGCAATATTCTGGGGCGGGTTGCTTGCTGGGATCTTCGATATCACGCAAGCTTTCGTCGGTTTTGGTTTGCTTGGCGCAAAGCCTTTTCGGATTTTGCAGCACATTGCTAAAGGAGTTTTCGGAGCGCGCTCGATGCAGATGGGATGGACTTCCGCCGCGCTAGGCTTGGTTTTCCACTTCACGATCGCGTTCACTGCTGCGGCTATCTACTATCTGGCCAGCCGCGTGCTGCGAGTGCTGATGGAACACGCCGTTGCATGCGGATTGATCTATGGCGAGCTGGTGTTCCTGTTCATGTACTTTGTCGTGTTGCCGCTCTCCGCGCTAGGACCGGCCCAGTTTAGCGTCGCGACTTACATTACGGGTCCGATCGGGCACACGGTTTTGGTGGGACTCCCAATCGCGCTTTCCGTTCGGCGTTTTGGCAGATCAGGATAAAAGGCCGCTCCAGTCTGGTCTCTCACCCGCTTCAGTGGAAGGCCGCGCCGAGTAGATCGACCATCAGACGAATGGCGGTTTGCGCGGTGCGGCCGCTCGGATCGCGGTAAGGATTCACTTCCACGATATCCAGTCCGACCAGTTTTCCCTTGGCCGGAATGCCGCGGAGCAAGTCGTCAATTTCCGCAAAGCTTAGGCCGCCGGGTTCGAGCGTGCCCGTTCCCGGCGCCAGGGTCGGATCCATGGAGTCGACGTCGAAAGTGACGTAAATGTTTTCGCTTTGCGGAATCGCATCAAGGGCAACGGAAACTCCCCGACGGTGAATTTCTTCGCTGGAGACAATTTTAGTGTGCAAAGCCTTGGCGTTCCCCGCGGCTTCTGGATCGTTGGCGATGCCACGCATGCCGAGCTGCGTGATGTTTTTCACCGTCGAAAGTTTCGCCACGCGCAAGACCCACGAGGCGTGATCGAGATTCCCTTTCGCACCGTTCCAGGTATCGAGATGCGCGTCAATATGTACAAGGGTCAGCGGAATGTCGTACGCCCGCACGATCGGAAACGTGATGCTGTGGTCGCCGCCTAAAACTATCGGGAAGGCGTGCTTCGCCAGAATTTTCTTCACTGTGTCGCTGATTTTTGCGTCCGTTTCTTCGACGACCGTGGGATAAATTAGGACGTCGCCCACGTCCACCCAGCGCTTGCCCTTCAAGACGATTCGATCGCCGTCGACGTAATAGAAGCCTTCGGTCAGGTCGTGCGCGTATTCCTGAGAATTCTCGCGCATGTCGCGCGGGCCGTAGCGCTCGCCCGGCTGGCCCCAGGTGCCTTCATCAAACGGCACGCCGAGCACCGCAAAATCCGCGTTCAGCTTGTTCAAGTCCGGTTCGTACGGCGCGCTCAAAAACGTGCGCACACCGACAAAGGTGGGGGCGGTCTGCGCTTGCGCTTTTCCGGGCGCGGTCAGCAATGCAAGCAAAAACAGCAAGCACTCTAAAAGTGTGGCTCTCTTCATTTGCTCCCTCCGCGTTGGGTGGCGATTCTATCCAATGCCGAACACCTAAACAATTGAACGCGCGGGTCGTTGCAAATGCGCGGGACATTGTATAATCCCTGCTTACTCTATCCTCACTTGGAGGCAACATGGCCGAGCCAAGCTATGAAGAACTGAAGGCGCGCGTCGCCGAATTGGAAAAGAGAGGCGCGGGCCGCCGCACAGGTGCGCTCGAATTCCGAGTGGGCGAGAAGGGCGGCGTGAGTGTGTATGGTCTCGGGCGCTTTCCCGTCACGCTGTATTACGAACAATGGATCCGGCTGCTGGACGCTTCTGGCGACCTGCGCAAATTTCTGGAAGAGAATAAGGCCGAGGGCAAGTTGAAGCTCAAGGAAAAGTAACGGACGGTAATTTCGATTATCAGGAGTAGGACAAGGACCTTAGCGATGTCTAATTCAAGCCAGGATCCCTCGCTCTACGAGGGATGACGTCCTTCCGTTGAGTCTTTTGGATCACAAGAGTGAAAGAGGGGCCCCGGGCGTCTGTGGGGGGTAGACGCCCGGAACCGAGGCGAGTACTACTGGTGGGAAAGCCAAAATCCCGCTACAACAGAACTCGGCGCAGGGTTACTTCGTTGACTGCGCCACCAGCAAGCAAATCCGGCGCAACTCTTCGTAAGTAAAGACTACCTTCTGACCCTGATCGTCATTTTCGACGTGGCCCAGACCGGAGGCTCGCGAAAAGCGGCGAAGCTCCGCTTTTGGCATCCCTAGCAGCACCGCAGCGCGCTGCTCGTCAACGTGATCGTGAATGTTTCCGCTCATTTGAAATCCAAACCTTCCGCCAAACCAGTCGTCACAACAAAGACGCGACTCATGGCCATGTGGAGCAAGACAGAAGCCAATTTGCTTGATCAGCTAAGCCTTGTGTTTTCAATGAAGAAGCAGTGGACACAACGGACTGTTTGGCGGAGTGTTCCTTTTTTTGCACAATTCGTCCACAGGGGTGACCATCTATGCGTGATGGCTTTCCTTACCTGCAGTTCGTTCTTGATTTGGCGGCCGATTCCCCGCGTCTTCCGATGTCCGCAGCCTACGTTTAGGGGAGCCAAGGAAGGGCGTTGAGGTCGACGTTGCCGCCTGAGAAGATGATGCCAAGTTTAGGGGCTTGGCCATCAGCGCGAGGGGTCAGGTTCAGCGATTTCACGACGCCGGGTTTGAGCAGCGGGGCCAGTGCCACAGAGCTGGAGGGTTCGACGATGATCTTCATGCGCTCCCAGACCAGACGCGCGGTGGCGATGATTTCTTCTTCGGTGACCAGGAGAATGCGGTCCACGTGGCGGCGCAAAATGGCAAAAGTGCGTGGGGAGAGGGAAGCGCGCAGGCCGTCGGCGATGGTGTCGCTGGATTCGAGGGATTGCAGCGTTCCGGTGGTGAGGGAGCGGTAGGCATCGTCGGCACGAGCAGGCTCGCAGCCAATGATTCGAATGTCCTTGCGAATGCCTTTGGCGCCGAGGCAGGTTCCGCTAAGTAGTCCGCCGCCGCTGACGGGCGCGAAAATGGCGTCCAGATCGGGGATCTCCTCGAGGAATTCCTTGGCGGCGGTGGCTTGTCCGGCGATGATGCGGTCATCGTCATAAGGATGAACGAGGTAGGCGCCGGTTTCCGCTTGCACGCGGTCGCAGGTCTCCTTGCGCGAGGACACTTTGGGCTCGCAAAACGTGATTTTGCCGCCATAGGCCTCGATCGCTTGGATCTTCACTTTCGGCGCATTTTTGGGCATGACGATATACGCTGGCACGCCGCGCCAGGCTGCTGCGCAAGCGACGGCAGCTCCGTGATTCCCGCTCGATTGCGTGACGATTCCACGAGCGGCTTGCTCGTTCGTAAGGGAAAGGATGGCGTTGGAAGCGCCGCGAATCTTGAAGGAACCGGTCTTTTGGAGATTCTCACATTTGAAGAAGAAACGCGCCCCGGCCATCGCATCGAGCGATGAAGAGGTCAATATGGGGGTGCGGTGAATCCTCGGGGCAATGCGGGCGTGCGCCTCGGCAATGGCCTCCCAAGTGGGCGGCTGGTAATTGGCAGATTCGAACGAAAGGGCTGTGCTCATGCGTTCCTTTTGCTGTCGCCAGTCCGTCCAATGTTGAAGCATACCGGCTACAGGTTAAGTTTAGATGCTAGGCCCTTCATTATTCAGGGTCTTCCCAAGCAGTGAAAGAGGCATTATGGCAGGTGCGACTACAAAACTGGACGTAGCCTGAATGCGGTCTCGTTCGTCGTAAGAAAGTACTGGTATTACTTGGCCAGCCCATCTTTGGTACTTGACCACCCGTATCCCTCTGATACGCTTAGACTAACCTTCCTTTTCGCGAGTGCCCATCACATTCTTCCTCGCGCGCAGGAGGACCATCATGAAAGCTAGTGAGCGTCGCCAGCTAGCACGAGTGAACCACCGGACCCCGCTCCGTTTCCGTGCGGTAGGGGTAGCCTCCGACAGGACCGAGCACTTTACCGAAGCTTTGAATGTTTCCCGAGGTGGCTTTTTCTTTGCATCTTCCGCCCCCCTCCAGGTTGGCATGCCTATCGAAGCCACCATTCGCATGCCTGCGGAAGTGACCGGAAGCTCCCCCCAGGAGATGCGTTGCACCGCTCGTGTGGTTCACGTCCGCAATGAGCCTTACGGAGACGGCCGGATTGGCTTCGGTGTGGAAATCGAGAAGTATCAGACAGCCGCCGTGCAAGAACGCTGGATGAGCTGAGACGAAGTTGTCCCCCGGTAAGCAGCAACGTCGAAACTCTTGGGCCGCCTGATTCTGATCCTGACGCCAACCCCTACTGAGTAGGCACGGCCAGAAAGCCGTGGGTCATAGAACCGGGCCCGGGTGCAGTGTTGTAAAACCCGACGATCATTCCTGAGCTGTTTATCCTGTTAGGTTGTGTGGATTGGACACCCGGCAAATTCACCGCGGTCACGGTCCCGTCCCGCGCCAACAGATAGCCGTGGACGCTTACCAAGCCCAGGACTATGGAAGGACTTCGGAAGAAGAGTCCGCCAGACGCTGCGGGATTCGCAAGCAGAAACGGACAGGCGGACCCAATACTCCCCACCACGTTCCCAGCGTCGTTTATCCCGTTAGCCAGATCGCCTCCTCCACTCGAGACTCGGAGGGTGGTAACGTTGCCGCCGCTCAGCCGATAACTGTGGCATTGGGGAGGAGAATTCGCTGGAACGTAGAAGCCCACGATGTCTCCATAGTCGTTCACCCCGAAGGCGGCTGTCCACGCTGCACTCGGGAGATCAATGCTCTGGAAAGTTCCAATGCTCAAGCTGGCTTCGACTACGGGTACCGAGAAGCCATGGTGGGTGATTCCGTCGCTGTCTAGGTGCGCGCCCACAATCTGACCGCCGCTGTTCATGTCGAACGGTACGGTGAGAAACGCTCCGGGGAAGTCAATTGTGGCGAAACCTTTGTCGCTCAATCTCATTACGAATCCATGCTGATTGCCTGCACTGTCGAGATAGGCCCCAACCACGAACTGCCCCGGAGGATCAATTCCCAAGATGGCCGTGGCAGTAGACTTGGGGACATCAACCGGATTCGTGAAGACGCCTGTGGGGCTCCGCAAGAAGCCGTGGGGCACAAAAGACTGGTCGTAATAAGTGCCTGCGACCGTGCCATCGCTTGCCACCCCCTGCCCCAAGGTGAAAGCCGCGTTAAGGACATCAATTTTGGTGAATGAAAGCTTTGACGTTTGTGCCCGAGCTGCCTGAACTCCGGCGAGCAGGAGGGACAATGCAAGTACCGCCCATCTCGCGACTGTGAATGGTCTATTTATTGTGTTCTTCATGGCTTTCTCCTTCCAAGAATGACACTCGTTCCGCTGGTCGAGGTAAGTCGTGTAAAGTAGGATGTTCTCCCCGCCCTCCCACCGTTACACATACCTCGCTCATGGACCTCGTCCCGAGAACGGTGTCGGCGATTTCCCGTTAGCGGTTATTGCGGCCTCATCCGCCCAGGTCCGAATTCGGTGGGGCTCAGTTGCTCCCGAGGCGCCTTGCGAACATTTTCAGGGAGAGAGACTTTCGGGCCGTGGGGTCCGGGCAGCCTTTAACCCTTCGTCTACCCAAGTTGTCGGCTGCACCTCATTCCGTTTCGCTGATCGATGTTGACGGCCTCCACCGTTATGCAGGGCTGTCTTGGTGACGCTTGGATCAGCACCCTGCCCAACATCGCTAGCTCCCTGTCAACGGGCAGCCTTTCCCCTTACTATCGCCAATTTCCTCCAAATCGGATTGATTTGATTTGGTCTCGCCGTTCCGCGGCCACTGTCTGACTTGGGCCTCTGAGCGGGGGCTGACACGGCCCCGCCAACACCAGTGAGAGAAACTTGTTCTGAGCCTGGCCGAGAATTGGCAACCACGACGAGCTTTCCCTGTTTCTCTCCGAACCCTGCGGGCGTGAAAGTAACGCTGACCGTGCAACTCTCGGACGGCCCGAGGTCACTCGTGCAAGTGTTAGTCTGAGCGAACTGAATGTTAGGTTCCGCAAGGATCTCGCTAATCAGAAGGGGCTGGCTGCCGGCGTTCCGCACCGTGACAACTTGAGGCGGGCTGGTGGTGCCGACTTTCTCCGTGCCGAAGTCAACGCTCAGCCGCGAAAGACCAAGACCCGGAGCGTCGTCCGGACTAATCTTCGCCAAAAGAGCATCGAAGTTCCCCCCTCCGAACTGCGGCTGCACGGGATTCACTGCCAGCAAGTCACTCGAGGTGGTCCATCCTTGTACGTAGACATTACGACGGGAGTCGAAGGCAATGCCCCCAACGACCTCATCGCCACTACCGCCGAGATAGGTGGAGTAAACGAACGCGCTGCCGTCAGCGTTCAGCTCGGTCGCGAAGGCGTCATAGCCACCAGCATTAACAGGCTGGAAAGCCTTCAACATCGGGAAGTCGCTTGATGACGTGAATCCTCCAACATAGGCGTTCCCATCGGAGTCAACGGCCAATCCCGCACCAACGTCATCGCCGCTGCCTCCAAGGTAGGTGGAATAGACCAAGCCAGTGCCGCTAGGGTTGATTTTGGTTACGAACGCGTCCTCCGGACCTCCGCTGTAGCTGGTCTGGAAAGCTCCTGGAGTCGTGGGGAAGTCGCTCGAAGATGTAGGACCTGTAACGTACGCGTTCCCTACGTCGTCAACGGCGATTCCGGCGACAAATTCTATTCCGCTGCCGCCCAAGAACGTGGAGTATGCCAGCGCGGTGCCGGATGGATTTAGTTTCGTGACGAAGGCATCTGGACCGCCAGCGACCAGCGCCGTCTGAAAGGCGCCCGGCGTCGTGGGGAAATCCGCCGAGAAGGCAATGCCGTCTACGTAGACGCTCCCTGCGGAGTCAACGGCAATCTGTGCGCCACATATTTCCTCGGTGCTGCCGCCCAGGTACGTGGAATAAACGAGCGAGGTGCCCTCCGGATTTAGCTTGGTCACGTAGGTGTTCAAGGAGCCCTTTGCGCAGGCGGCGCAGGTGGTTTGGAAGGCTCCTTTCGTGGTAGGGAAATCCACCGAGGAAGTCGATCCTTGAATGTACATGTTGCCACTGTGATCGACGGCAATCATCGGGACGCCGTCCCAATCGCTGCCGCCGATGTACGTGGAGTAGACCAGGGCTGAACCGTCGCGACTCAGCTTGGCCGCGAAAGTGTCTGCTAAGCCGTTGCTGCAGGACTTGCAATCCGGTTGGAAGGCCCCCGCCGTGACGGGGAAGTCCGTCGAAAGCGTCTCCCCAGCTATGTAGGCGTGACCAGTCGAATCCACGGCAATGCCTTCGCCACAATCATCGCTGGACCCGCCCAGGTAAGTCGAATAGACAACCGCGTCACCGTTGGCGTTGACCTTCGTCACGAAAGCGTCTCCGGCGATGCCGCATTGGGTGTTGGGGCCGCCGCCGGCGAACTTCGTCTGGAAGGCCCCCGCGGTAACGGGGAAATCAACCGAGTCGGTGACTCCGCCAATGTAGCCATTGCCCGCCGGGTCGACTGCGATATTCTGCATTCCGTTGGCACCGGTTTCATCGCCGCTGCCGCCAAGATACGTCGAGTATCTCAGCACGGGGTCGATGATCAGCGGCTTAGTCGGGTCATAGGGTGAGACCTGAAAGCGGACTTGGTTGTTGGCTTCCAGGACGTATTCGCCTTTCGCATGCGTACCCTTTGGTCCGTCATCCGTGGCGCTTCGCAACTGCCTACCGGCGGCCGTCGACCGCCCACTTTTAGCAGGCTGGTAGACCACAGGCTTGTGGAAGCGAACCTCTCCGTCGCCCAAATCCACCACGAGGTCTCCGCGATCATCGAGCTTGACCTTCTTCGAGCCTTCTATCTCCAGCCTAATGGCTCTAGGATCTGCTCCTGGGGCAATGACGAAGTCATATTCCACTTGACCCTGATTGCCGTAATACACCAAGTCCACACCGGGATAGACATCCTGATATTTCACCTTCGCGTAATTCGGCACGTTGGTCCGCCACTTTTTGGGATCGTTGCCGATGAAGTAATTGCTCTTCCCAGGCAATTTTTCGACCGCCAGGAGTCGCGGGGATGGGTTTGCACCTTCTAACCTCATCCGCAGCGATGCCGGAGCCACAGCTTGCGGCTTTGAGGTCCTGCCCAGATCAGGTGGAGCGAAGTTATTGCTAGGCTCTGTGACGGGAAGTTCCGAGAAAGGTCTGAGCAAGGGGTTCCTGATACCCGTCCGTCCCAGACTTGCGGCCCGAGGCAATCGAGCTAGCAAAGCAGCCGAAGCACCACGGGCACCGATATGCTCTGATGCGATGGATGCCCTCGCCTTGGAAAGGCCCAGAACTGCTTCCGTGGCTGTAAGGTAGAGGCTGTATCCGCCGTGGCGGGATAGGAACTTTACCCGCGAATCGGCTTGGCCACGGTTGGGTTCGAAGCTCAACGGTAGCTTGCCATAGCTCTTTATAAGCCGTGTCTCGCTTGCTTGGCTACGGCCCCCCAGAATCCAAGAAGTCGCCGGGTCAAGGTGATGGGGATCATTAAGGCGTGGGCTTACGCCCCTATCGTTTTTGGTTTGCGGCGCAACTTGCTCAGCGGCGGGCGCCAGGACATTGGCCTTCAAGACCCACGACGCGGCCAAAAGAAGAAGGCCAACAATCGTCACCGCTAACGCCAATTTCCACTGGCCCATCCCGTTGGGCTCGTTTTCCCTTTTCATAGGGTCCCCCCTCTCCAATTCTGACGATTTGCCAAGAACCTCTCTTGCTTCGGTCACGATTTCGTCCGCAATGAGCCCAGCCGCTGCTGCTTCGTCGCGCGGCAGTGAAGACTCCGGACGTGGCATTCACTTAATCCTTGGCGGAGACTCTTGCCCCCTAATTTGTAAAGCGGAAATAGCTCGAAAAAACTGTCATGCCAGCAAGAAGTCATGCACGCGCCAGCAAGTGGGATCCCGATAGAAGGCCCGCGCTCAATGTGATAAGCTCTGTGAACTCAAAGGAAAAGCAGCAGTCCCGGGGGAGCGTATGTCCGCATCCTCCTCTCACGAAGTCACCTCCCTACTGCGAGCCTGGTGTGAGGGAGATCCCAAGGCCCTCGAAAGGCTTATGCCTCTGGTCTACCGGGAGTTGCACGAGGCGGCGCACCGCCAAATGGCCCGCGAACGATCCGGGCATACTCTGCAGACCACAGCCCTAGTCAGCGAAGTCTATTTGCGGTTGTTTGGCATGGGAGAAGTGAGTTGGCAGAACCGTTCTCACTTTTTGGCCGTTTGCGCGAAATTGATGCGACAGGTTCTGACGGATTATGCCCGCACCCGGCTGAGTCTGAAGCGTGGAGGCGGAAGACCTGGTGTCTCTTTGGACAGCAACGTGGTCGTTCTCGGAGCACCACGCGTGGAGCTGCTGGCGTTGGACGACGCTTTGACCAACTTGGCTACTCTCGATCAACGGAAAAGCAAGGTCGTTGAACTACGGTTTTTCGGTGGATTAACCGCGGAGGAAACCGCCGAGGCCCTCGGAGTTTCCACCGAGACCGTTCATCGCGACTGGAAAGTCGCCAAGGTATGGCTCCTGCATGAGTTGAGCGTGGAGCAACGTAATGGAGCCTGAGCGCTTCAAGCAAATCGAACGCTTGTATCTCTCCACCTTGCAGGTCGAAGAGAGCAGGCGGGCCTCGTTTCTTAAAGATACCTGCAAGGACGAGGCGCTTCGCCGCGAAGTTGAGTTGCTGCTTGCCCATGAGAAGCAAGCGGAAACCTTTCTCGAATCTCCAGCCTTCGACCTGGTAGTCGACACCGTCGTTCAGCAACAGCCAGCGGAAGGCCGTCCCAATAAAGATAATCTTTGCCTTGCGGGCAAAACGATCTCTCACTATCGCGTGCTCCAGAAGCTGGGTGGCGGAGGCATGGGAGTTGTTTACCAGGCTGAGGATCTAAAACTCGGCCGCTTTGTTGCGCTCAAGTTCCTGTCGGAAGATTTACCTCTCGACCGCGGGGGCGTCGAGCAATTGCAGCGGGAAGGCCGCGCCGCCTCGGCTCTGAACCATCCCCACATCTGCACGATTCACGACATTGACGAGCACGACGGCCGCCCATTCATAGCCATGGAGATGCTCGAAGGCCGGACGCTGAAACACGCCATTGGCGGTAAACCGTTCCAGAGGGAGCAGGTGGTCAGGCTCGGAATGGAGATCGCGGACGCATTGGATGCTGCTCACGCCAAAGCAATCATTCATCGGGACATCAAGCCGGCAAATATCTTCCTGACGCAGCAAGGCCATGTGAAAGTGCTGGATTTTGGGCTGGCGAAGGTCCAGCCATCGATTAATGAGACGGTGCTCACCACCCTGAATCTCACGGAGACGCGGCCCTTTGCAGGGACGCTGCCTTACATGGCGCCCGATCAATTGCAAGGGCACAAAGCAGATCCACGCACGGATATCTATGCCATTGGAATGGTGCTCTACGAGATGGCGACCGGCCGCAGACCCTTCCACGATGAGCCAGCACCTAGACTGATTAACGCCATCTTGCATAAGCCGCCCCCTCCGCCAAGAGAACTCAACCCTGAGATTCCGGCTCCGTTGGAACGAATTGTCCTCAAGTGCTTGGAAAAAGATCCCGCGAAGCGTTACCAGCATGCAAAGGAGTTGTTCGCAGAGCTCGAGCAATTGGCGACGCCCGCGAAGTTTTCGGTTCGCACGCGGATAGCACTCGCGGCCATGGCGTTGGCTTTCGTTGTGACAGGTATCCTGACTATTTCCCGGCTCGGCTGGTTCGCGCGGCTGGCTTCCGCACCCTCAGGTCTGGTTGCCGCGCGGCAAAT
The DNA here is from genome assembly GCA_033853375.1 of Terriglobia bacterium. Taxonomy (GTDB): domain Bacteria; phylum Acidobacteriota; class Terriglobia; order Acidiferrales; family UBA7541; genus Acidiferrum. The sequence goes on along the minus strand of JAWOLO010000229.1, from coordinate 546 downwards.
TACCGCTAACCCGACGGATGATCCCGTGGTCCGGGCCGCCATATCCCCCGATGGCAAATACGTTGTTTACACTGACTTGGAGGGTCTCCACTTGCGCCTCATCGAATCGGGGGAGACCCACTCCCTTCCGGTGCCTGAAGATCTCTGTTTCCGTTGAGCAGACCTCGCATGGTTCCGGGATGGAACCAAATTATTGATCAGCGGAACCGGCGGACCAAATGACTCGATGGCCATTTGGATCCTTTCCCTGGTGGACGGGACTCTTCGCAAGGTTCGCGATGACGCCTTCGGCGCCGTGCCTTCACCCGATGGGTCGCGCATCGCTTTTATTGATGGGGGTGAGGTCTGGTTGATGGGAGCGAACGGAGAGGATGCAAGAAAGCTTTTTGGCCCCGAAAAGGGATACTCGTTCGAGAGAATCGCCTGGTCTTCGGACGGTCAGAGGCTCGCCGATATCAAAATCCATGGCGGATATGACGAAGTTCTCATTGAGGGCCGTGACCTGAAGGGCGGCCAGGCAACCGTCATTATGTCCGATCCGCGCTT